>NZ_CP009435.1:2134866-2439847 GCF_000960995.1 Burkholderia glumae LMG 2196 = ATCC 33617
CGCCCACCATCGCCATCAGCGAGTTGACGGCCACCAGCCCGCTGATTTTGTCGAGCGTCTGCGCGCTCATCACGTTGAAGCCGAACCAGCCCACCGCGAGCACCCAGGCGCCGAGCGCGAGGAACGGGATGTTCGAGGGCGGATGCGCGGCGATCCGGCCGTCCTTCGAATAGCGGCCATGGCGCGCGCCGAGCAGGATCACGGCCGGCAGCGCGATCCAGCCGCCGAACGCATGCACCACCACCGAGCCGGCGAAATCGTGGAACGGCGCGCCGAACGCGCGCGCCAGCCAGTCCTCGATGCCGAAGCGGTTGTTCCAGGCGATGCCTTCGAAGAACGGATAGACGAGGCCCACGATCACCGAGGTCGCGATCAGCTGCGGGTTGAACTTCGCGCGCTCGGCGATGCCGCCCGAGACGATCGCCGGAATCGCGGCGGCGAACGTCAGCAGGAAGAAGAAGCGCACCAGCGCGTAGCCGTTGTGCTGCGCGAGCGTGCCGATGTCGTCGAAGAACTCGATGCCATAGGCCACCGTGTAGCCGACGAAGAAGTAGGCGATGGTGGACACCGAGAAGTCGACGAGGATCTTCACGAGTGCGTTGACCTGGTTCTTCTTGCGCACGGTGCCGAGCTCGAGGAAGGCGAAGCCCGCGTGCATCGCCAGCACCATGGCCGCACCGAGAAGGAGAAACAAGGTGTCGGCCGCCGATTTCAGGTTGTCCATTGCTTGCCCGTGTCCGCTCGAAAAGTGGGCATTTTTAGCAAGAATCGGGCCAATGCGGTGAATCGATGCCTGTTCTCGGTGCGCATCGCACCGCGGCGAGGCGGCTCGGCGTGCGCGGGCCGCCGCCGAGGGGCGCGGCCGGGGAGTCGCGCGTGCTTGCACGGCGATGGTGCGCAGATGTGAGCGGAATTGGTGCGGAATTGCCGTCGGATGGTGCGCGGCGGGTGGCGCCGCCGCGCCGCCGCGTGCGATACGCGCGCTTCCGACCCGCGTGGCGCTCGATACCGGGCCACATGAATGCGGCGCCGGCCCGCGCGCATCGTATTATTGTGATTCCTGCATCAAGAGCGCGCGCGAGCGCGCATATCGCCATGACGTCTTCCTTCCGTTTCGCGCCGCGCCGCGCGCCGTCGTACCGGTTCGCCGCCGTCGCCATGCTGGCCACGCTGGCCCTGGCCGGCTGCGACAAGTCCGATTCGAACGCCACGGCGCCCGACCACGCGGCGAGCGCCGTCGCCAAGGCCGCCGCGCAGGCCGCGAACCAGCTCGACCGGGCCGCCAGCTTCGTCGACAGCCAGATCGCCGCCGCCAAGGCCGGCGTGGCCTCGGCCGCCTCGGCCGTGCCGCCCGTTTCGGCCAGCGATGTGGCCTCGGCCGCGCAGGCGCACCTGAAAAACGCCGCCACGGCGGCGTTCGGCCTGGCCGCCTCGGCGGCCGGCTCGCGCCTCGAGACGGCGGGGCGCAAGCTGCAGCAATGGAGCCGCGAGACTGCCGCGTCCTCGCCCGACGCCGAGAAATCGGCGAACCGCTGAGCGAGGCTTGCCCTTGGGACTAAATGTAACTAATATGAGCACACTTTCTCGCCGAACGGCCCGTCCGGCTGCGCGGTTGGTTGAGCGGCCGGGCCAGCGGGCATGAACACCAGCAGCCGGTTCGCCTTCGCCGTTCACGTGCTCGCCTTGCTGTCGCAACAGGAGGGCGTGCCGCTGTCGTCCGAGATCATCGCGGGCAGCGTCAACACGAATCCGGCGCTGATCCGCCGCCTGCTGTTGAGGCTGGCGGCGGCGGGGCTCACCCGCTCGCAGCTCGGTGCCGGCGGCGGCGCGTTGCTGGCGCGCGAGCCGGACTCGATCACGCTGCTCGACGTGTACCGGGCGGTGGACGATGCGCAGTTGTTTGCGCTGCACCGCGAGGCGCCGAATCCGGACTGCCTGGTCGGGCGGCATATTCAGAGCGTGCTGAGCGTCTATATCGACGACGCGCGGCGCGCGATGGAAGCCTCGCTCGCCGCGCGCACGCTGGCCGACGTGACGGCCGACGTGCTGCGCGAGGAGGGCGCCGGCGCGGCGTAGCGGCAGGGCCGATGCCGGGCGGGAAAGCCCCGGGCGGAGCGTGGTCTCCGCCTTTTTTGCGAACTTAAATGTAAGTAAATTGGTTACATATAACCGAAGGAGTTTCGACATGTCGTCACGCATCTTGAATATCGCGCTGTTCGGCGCATCGGGCATGATCGGTTCGCGGATCGCGGCGGAAGCGGCGCGGCGCGGACACCGCGTGACGGCGCTGTCGCGGCGGCCGGGCGCGAGCGCGGGCAACCTGAGGGCGCACGCGGCCGACCTGTTCGACGCGGCCGGCGTCGCGGCGGCGCTGGCCGGGCAGGACGTGGTGGCGAGCGCCTACGGGCCGGGCCGCGGCCAGGCCGAGGAGGTGGTCCGCGCCACGCGCGCGCTCGTCGAGGCGGCCCGGGCGGCGGGCATCAAGCGCCTCGTGGTGGTGGGCGGGGCCGGTTCGCTGGAGGTGGCGCCGGGCCGGCAGCTCGTCGATGCCGACGGCTTTCCGGCCGAGTACAAGGCGGTCGCGCTCGCGCATCGCGCCGCGCTCGACGGCGAGCTGCGCCCGGCCAGCGACCTCGACTGGACGTTCTTCGCCCCGGCGGCGATGATCGCGCCGGGCGAGCGCACCGGCACGTTCCGCACCGGCACGGGCGCGCTGATCCGCGACGCCGCAGGCAACAGCCGGATCTCGGCCGAGGACTACGCGGTCGCGTTCGTCGATGCGATCGAGCAGGGGCGGTTCGTGCGCGAGGTGGCGACGGTCGCCTATTGAGCGCCCGGTGCCGCGCGCGGGCCGCCTCGCGCGGCCCGCCAGCGCTTGCCGGCGGGCGTGCCCGGCCCCTTGGGCGTCCGTGTTTGTCCCGGTCCACGCCGGGGATGAGTTTTCCTATTGTTCCTCCGATAATATCCGGCGTAGAAAAATTTTCTATACCATCGGGAACGGGGAAAATGGACCATATCGATCGCAAGTTGCTGGAACTGCTGCAGGCCGACGCGACGCTGCCGATCTCGGAACTCGCCCAAAAGGTGAACCTGTCGCAGACGCCTTGCTGGAAGCGCATCCAGCGCCTCAAGGACACCGGCGCGATCCGCGCGCAGGTGGCGCTTTGCGACGCGCGCAAGCTCGGCGTGGGCACCACCGTGTTCGTGGCGGTGCGGACCAACCAGCACACCGAGGAATGGGCGAACACGTTCACGCGGGCGGTGCGCGAGATTCCGGAAGTGGTCGAGGTGTACCGGATGAGCGGCGAGACCGATTACCTGCTGCGCGTGGTGGTGGCCGACATCGCCGACTACGATCGCGTCTACAAGCTGCTGATCCGCACGGTGCCGCTGTCCGACGTCAGCTCGTCGTTCGCGATGGAGCAGATCAAGTATTCGACCGCGCTGCCGGTGCGCTGCGAGGCGGCCATCGTCTAGCGCCGCGCACCGGCACGCGTAGAATGGGCGCTTTCGGCCATCGCGGAGTGCGTCGTCCCATGAGCGAGCAGCGCAGGAAGGACCCGGTACGGCGGGTGTCCGTGATGATCGTGGTGATCGTGCTGGCGGTGATCGGCACGGTGCTCTACAACGCCATTTCCGAGAAGCGCGCCTACGACGCGCAGCAGGACGGCGCGGCATCGGCCGCGGCGCCGGCCACGGCGTCGGGGGGCGGCCCGACGTCGGGCGGCTGAAGTGCGCCGCTGAAGTGCGCCGCGTTGCTCTTGCCCCGTTCGCGGTTCGCCGGTGCGCCCGCTCGGCGGCTCACTGCGGTAGCCGGATCAGGCTCGCATCCTTGCGGATCAGCAGCGACGAGGCGAGCATCTGCTTGCACTGATGCGCGAGTTCCTTCAGGTCGCGCACCATGTCCGCGCCGGCCGTCTCCGATTTTTCCGCCGCGACCACCATCGAGTCGAGCTCACGGGTGAGCTGCTTCGTCAGCTCGGCCTGGTCGGCGGGCGGCGGCGTGCCGGCCTCGGCCTGCTCGAGATTCTCGCGCACCTGCGCGAGGCCCTTCTGCAGCGCCGCGTAGCTGCCCGGCCCGGCCTCCTCGCTGGTATTGCGCAGCAGCGGCGCGGCCGCCGTGATCTGCGCGCCCAGCACGTGCGTCTGCACCAGAAGGTCGTTCAGTTCGGGCACGAAGCGCTGCTGCGCCTTCGGCTCGATCATCATGCGCTGGAACGCCTGGCCCAGATTCGCGAATGCGATGTGAACGTTCTTGCGCGCGAGCCGGTACGGATAATCGTCCTCGAGCGGCGAGCCCTTCGCCGCGTCCTTGGCCGCCGCCTCGGCCGCGGCCGCCACGGCCGGCACCACCGCCGCACCGTCCACGGCCGCCACCGACGGCGCGCCCTGGGTCTGCCCGCGCCCCACGCGCCACGCGGCCTCGAAGTACTTGCGGGTGGTGGCGAGCACCTCGGCCACCAGCTTGCCCATCGCGCGATATTCCCAGTACGGGAACAGCCGGCTCGCCGCGATCGCGATCATGCAGCCCACCACGGTGTCGATCGCGCGCTCGCCGATGATGCGCATGCTGCCCGGCGCGAGCAGGTGGAACATCAGCAGCACGTAGGACGAGGTGAACACCACGCTGGCCGCGTAGTTGAACAGCAGCAGGCTGTAGCTCATCACCATCGAGCCGAACATGATGGCGATCAGCAGTGCCGGCGACTTCACCGTGTAGATCAGCGCGATGCTGATCGCGCAGCCGAGCAGCGTGCCGACGATCCGCTGCGCGTTGCGCTGCTTGGTCAGCGAATAGCCGGGCTTCAGGATGATGATGGTGGTCATCACGATCCAGTACGCGTTGGTGAGCGGCAGGAGCCGGCCGAGCCAGAACGCCACGGCCACCGCCACCGTCACGCGCAGCGCGTGGCGAAAGCTCGGCGAGCGCAGGCTCAGGTTCGAGAAGATCAGCATCGGCGAGAGCCGGCGGCGCTGCAGGAAGCGCGCGAGCGTCTTGTCGATCCTGATCTCGGTGCGCGTGCCGTCGGGCGTGTCGGTCAGCGAGCGGCGCATCTTGTCGATCAGGCGCGTCGCGCTCCAGATCCGCCGGAACGTGGCGAGCACCGCCGCGTAGGCCTCCGGGTTGGTGGCCGGGAAATTCTTCTTGCGCATCAGCTCGATCTCGTACTCGATCGCGCGCAGCTCGGCCTTCACGCTGGTGCGTGACTGCGGGGCCCGGTTCTCCAGCACGGCCAGGCCCACGGTTTCGAGGTCGCCGGCCGCCTTGCGGATCAGGTCGCGATAGAAGATCAGCAGGTCCGAGCCGCCGAACGTGCTGCGCACCAGCGAGTAGTCGGTATGCGCGCCGACGAACATCTCGTGCAGGTCCACGCTGTTGATGAACAGGTTGAACATCATGGTGCGCGCCGCGTCGAGCTTGCCGTGGCGCAGCTTCGGCAGGTTGCGCAGCACGATGTCGCGCGCGGTTTCCTGCGATTCGACGGCGGCCACCTGCTTGAGCACGAGGTTGCGGTAGCAGTCGTCGAGGTCGGCGTCGAGGTCGTAGAACTCGGCACGCGCGAGCAGGTAGCCGGCCAGCGCGAAGAAGCTGTCGGCCAGCGCCTGCTGCTCGATGCGGCGCGCCTGCCAGCGCGACACGAAAGTCGCCCAGTAGGTGTACCAGAGCCCGCCCGCGAGAATCCACGCCGCGTTGACGAGCGCCTGCAGCGGCGTGAAGGTGTCCTCCAGCGTCATCACCATCATGAACAGCGTGGCGAAGCTGATCTGCGGCCAGCGGTTGCCGTACACCACGATCAGCGACAGCACGAAGGTGAGCGGCACGATGGTCAGCCACAGCGCGAAGATGTTCGGCGTGGCCAGGCCCGTGGCGAGCGCCGACAGGAAGCCGATCACGCTGCAGGCCAGCATCTCGTTGTGCTTGTACTTGAGCGGGCCGGGCATGTCCACCACGCAGGCGCCGAGCGCGCCGGTGGCGATCGTGAAGCCGAGGTCGCGCTCGTGGAACACGATCAGGCAGAGCACCGCCGGCAGCGAGACACCGACCGCGATGCGCAGCCCGCCGAAGAAATACTGGCTGTAGAGGAACTTCCTGATTTCGATCGAATAGCGCATCGATGGAGGGTTGGCAAGGCGGCGCGGAGACCGACGAGTCTAACGTATTTCACGGCGCCGACCGTCCGCCCGTTTGGCCCGATATTCGACCTGCTTCGTGTTTGCTATGCTTGGCGCTTTCCGCGCGGATGCGGTCCGCGCGCCGCTCCACGCGAATGCCGTTCGCGCCTCGCCACGCTGGCTGCCGCATGCTCCACCTCTTTTACTCGAATCGTCAGGAAGTGCTTGCCGACGCGCTGATCGACCATCTCGCCTCGCATCCGGGCGCGGCGGGCCCCTGGGCCGCGCAGCAGGTGATCGTGCCGAGCGCCGCGCTGCGCCGGCGGCTCGAGCTCGACATCGCCGCGCGGCACGGCATCTGCGCGAACGTGAGCTTCAGCTATCTGGCGCAGTGGTTGTGGGCGCAGATCGGGCAGGTGCTGCGCGTGCCGCCGCGTTCGCCGTTCGCGCCGGACCGGCTGGTCTGGCGTTGCTACCGGCTGCTGTCGCACGGCGCCGGCAGCGGCGCCGGCCCGGCGCCGTGGCTCGCCTCGCCGCGCCTGGCCGGCTACCTCGCCGCGGCCGACGCGCCGATGCGCTACGAACTCGCGCACCGCCTCGCCTCGGTGTTCGACCATTACCTGACCTACCGGCCCGAATGGCTGGCCGCCTGGCGCGACGGCGCTTCGATCGTCGCGCTCGAAGGCCCGCCCGCGCTCGGCGCCGAGGCCGCGCGCGACGACGAGCAGTGGCAGGCGGCGCTGTGGCGCGCGCTGGTGGCCGAGCTGGCCGAGGACGGCGAGCCCCCCGCGCACCGCTTCCTGCACGAGGCGCCGTCGCTCGCGCCCGGCCCGGACACGCTCGCCGCCTGGCCCGGCGCGGTCAGCGTGTTCGCGCTGCCGACCATGCCGCCGCTGCACGTCGCGCTGCTGCGCGAGCTGTCGCGCTGGATCGACGTGCGGATCTACGCGCTCAATCCGTGCAGCGAATTCTGGTTCGACATCGTCACCGCCGCACGCGCCGAATCGCTCGACGCGGCCGGGCAGCTCGACTACCAGCAGGTCGGCCATCCGCTGCTGGCCGAATGGGGCCGCCAGACCCAGGCGCAGCTGCACATGCTGCACGAGCTGACCGAGACCGCCGCGTCCACTGATGCCGCGCGCTACGAGCCGAATCCGGGCCGCAGCTGGCTCGCACGGATCCAGAACGCGATCCTCGCACTGCAGCCCGAGGCCGAGCTCGGGCCGCCGCCCGGGCAGCACGGCATCGAGGTCCACGTCTGCCACAGCCTCGCGCGGCAGCTGGAGGTGCTGCACGACCGCCTGCTCGCCGCGTTTGCCGACGATCCCGCGCTCGCGCCCTCGGACGTGCTGGTGGCGGTGGCCGATCTGGCCGCGGCCGGCCCGCTGATCGACGCGGTATTCGGCACCCAGGCCGCGCAGGACGCCGCGCGCGTGCCGTACCGGATCACCGGCCTGCCGCCGTCGCAGGCCAACCCGATCGCGCGCGTGCTGCTCGACTGGCTCGCGCTGCCCGAGCGCGAGGTGGGCGCGCCGGAGCTGGTGGAATGGCTGCGCGTGGACGCCGTGGCCGCGCGCTACGGCATCGACGCGGCCGCGCTCGAAACGGTGCAGACCTGGCTCGCCGCGGCCGGCGCGCGGCGCGGACTGGCGGCCGCCGCGCGCGAACCCGACGGCGCGGCGGCGCCGGGCGTCCGCGCGTCGCGCCACACCTTCGCCGACGCGCTGGCGCGGCTGTTCCTCGGCTACGCGATGCCCGACGGCGCCGCGCCGGTGGGGGCTTATCTGCCGGTGGACGGCCCCGAGGGCGGCGAGGCGGAACTGCTCGGGCGCCTCGCGCGCTTCACCGACGATCTCGACTGGTTCGCCGGGCGCATTGCCGGCGAGGCCACGCCGGAGGCCTGGAGCGAGATCTTCGCCGATGCGCTGGCGCGCTTCTTCGATTCGGGCGCGCCCTATGCCGACGCGCTGTCGGACGTGCGCGACGCGCTCGACGCGCTGCTTGCCGCGGTGCGCGAGGGCGCGCCGGCGCTGCCGATGCCGGCCGCCGTGGTGCGCGCCGGGCTCGCGGCCGAGCTCGACGATCCGGCGCGCGGCGGGGTGCCGTGGGGCGGCGTGACGTTCTCGTCGCTGACCAGCCTGCGCGGGCTGCCGTATCGCGTGGTCTGTCTGGTCGGCATGGACGACGGCGTGCTGCCGAGCCTCGCGCGCGCCGACGAGTTCGACCTGATGGCGGTATACGCGAAGCTCGGCGACCGCCAGCGCCGCGACGACGAGCGCAACCTGTTCCTCGACCTGCTGCTGGCCGCGCGCGACCGGCTCGTGATCACCTATACGGGCCGCAGCATTCGCGACAACGCGCCGTTGCCGCCCGCCGCGCTGGTCGACGAGCTGCTCGATCATGTGGCGATGGTCGCGGCCGGCCCGGACGCGTCGCCGGCCGCGATCGAGGCGGCGCGGCGCGGCTTCGTCGTCGAGCATCCGCTGCAGCCGTTCTCGGCCGATTACTTCGCCGCGGGCGGCGCGCTCTATTCCTACGACGCCGGGCGCGCCGAGCTGGCGGCCCGGCTCGCGCGCGGCACGATGCAGGCGGCGGCGCCGTTCTTCGCCGCGCCGCTGCCGCCCGAGCCCGACGCGCCGCTGGCGTTCGGCGACTTCGAGCGCTTCTGGCGGCATCCGGCGCGCGCGCTGCTGCGCGAGCGGCTCGGCGTGGTGCTGACCGACGCGCAGGCCGAGCTGATCGACACCGAGCCGTTCGCGCTCGACTACGCGGGCAGCGATGCGCTGGCCGCGCGCGTGCTGCCGATGTTCGTCGAGACCGACGGCGCGAGCGTGGCCGAGCTGGCGCGGCGCGTGGCCGACGCGAGCCCCGAGCTGCCGGGCGGCGCGACCGGCACGGTGTGGCGTGAGCAGGCGCTCGGCGCGCTCGAGCGGCTCGCCGCGAACGTGCGGCGCGCGCTGGCGGGCGGCGCCGAGCGCCGCGCGTTCGCGCTCGAGGTGCGGCCGGCGTGGCCCGCCGGCGAGACCTGGTTCGGCCGGTTCGACGCCGAGCTCGCCGCCGACGCCGTGCGCGCGCCGCTCTTGCTGCACGGCACGCTGAACCGGCTCACGCCGGCCGGGCAGGTCATCTATCGCCATGCGCGGCCCGGCGCGCGCGATCATCTGTCGGCCTGGCTCGCCCATCTCGTCTATTGCGCGATCGAGCCGGGCGGGCCGCGCCGCACGCTCTGGCTCGGCAGCGGCGACGGCTTCGAGCTCGCGCCGGTGGCCGACCCGCTCGCGCATCTGGCGCCGCTCGCCGCGCTGTTTCGCGCCGGCCGGCGCATGCCGCTCGCCTTCTTCCCGAAGAGCGCCTGGGCGTTGGTGTCGGGCGGCGAGGCCAAGGCCGCGGGCGTCTGGATCAACGAGCGCGTCGCGAGCGAGGCCGACGACGCGGCGCTCGCGATCGCCTGGCGCGGCGCGAAGCTCTCGCTCGACGCGCCGTTCCCGGCGCTCGCGCGCCTGGTGTTCGATCCGCTCGTCGCGCATCTGCGGAGCGCGGCATGACGAACGCCGCGGCCGCCCGCGCACCGGCGCCTGTCGAGCTCGACGTGTTCGCCTGCGCGCTCGACGGCGTGAACCAGATCGAGGCCTCGGCCGGCACCGGCAAGACCTGGAACATCTGCGCGCTCTACGTGCGGCTGCTGCTCGAGCGCGACCTCGATGCCGACCAGATCCTCGTCGTCACCTTCACCAAGGCGGCCACGGCCGAGCTGCACGAGCGCATCCGCGCCCGCCTCGCGCAGCTCGCGCACGCGCTCGACACCGGCGACCACGGCGGCGACCCGTTCGTCGCGAAGCTGTTCGAGACCACCCTCGGGCCGCAGGGCGGCATCGGCACGGAGCTGGCCGCGAAGCGAGTCCGGCGCGCGCTGCGCAAGTTCGACCAGGCGGCGATCCACACCATCCACGCCTTCTGCCAGCGCGCGCTGCAGGAGGCACCGTTCGCCGCGGCGATGCCGTTCGCGTTCGAGATGGAGGCCGACGACGCGCCGCTGCGCTTCGAACTCGCGGCCGACTTCTGGTACACGCGCGTCGAGCCGGTGGCGGCGGCGCACCCGGCGTTCGCGGCCTGGCTGGTGGCGCACCGCGCCGGGCCGGATGCGCTCGACGCACAGCTCGCGCGGCGCCTGAAGAAGCCGCTCGCCCAGTTGCGCTTCGACGGCCTGACGCCGCTGCACGACACGGGCGGGGCCGATGCCGACGCCGTCGCGCGCGCGTGCCACGGCGAGGCCGCCGCGCTCTGGCACGGCGGGCGCGAGCGCATCGCCGCGCTGCTCGACGCCGCGCAGCCGTCGCTGAACCAGCGCTCGCACAAGCCCGAGGCGGTGGCCGACGCGCTGGCCGCGTGGGCCGCCTATTTCGGCGAGCTCGACGCCGCGGACGGCACGGCCGCCCCCGCGCCGCTGCCGAAGCCGGCGCTCAGGCTCACGCGCGGCGCGCTCGAGAAAGCGACCAAGAAAGGCGGCACGCCGCCCGAGCATCCGTTCTTCGCGGCGGCCGGCGCGCTCGAGGCGGCGCTGGCCGCGGCCGAGCAGGCGCAGCGCGGGCGCTGGCTCGCGCTCGTCGCCGCCTGGCTGGCCGAGGCGCCGGCGCGGCTCGCCGAGAAGAAGCGCACGCGCCGCGTGGTGTCGTTCGACGATCTGCTCGCGAACCTCCATCACGCGCTGGCGGCGCATCCGTGGCTGGCCGACACGCTGCGGCGCCGTTATCCGGCCGCGCTGATCGACGAGTTCCAGGACACCGATCCGCTGCAGTTCGCGATCTTCGACACGATCTTCGCGCCGGCCGGCCCGCTGTTCCTGGTGGGCGACCCGAAGCAGGCGATCTACAGCTTCCGCGCGGCCGACCTGCATACCTATCTGGCCGCGCGCGCGCGGGCCCGCTCGTGCTACACGCTGGCCGTCAACCAGCGCTCGACGCCGGCCATCGTCGATGCCTGCAACCGCGTGTTCACGGCGAACCCGCATGCGTTCGTGCTCGACGATCTCGACTATCCGGCGGTGCGCGCCGGCACGCGTCAGCGCGCGCCGTTCGTCGACGGCACCGATCCGCGCGCGGGGGCGGGCGATTTCCGCATCTGGATGCTGCCCGAGGGCGACGCCACGCCGGCGAAGCGCGACGCGCAATGGCAGGCCGCGCAGGCCTGCGCGGCCGAGATCGCGCGGCTGATGCGCGGCGCGCGCGGCGGCGCGGTGCGGCTCGGCGAGGCGCCGCTCGCGCCGTCCGACGTCGCCGTGCTGGTGCAGACTCACCGGCAGGGCAGCCTCGTCAAGCGCGTGCTGGCCGCCTGGGGCATCGGCAGCGTCGAACTCGCGCAGGCCTCGGTGTTCGCCACGCCCGACGCCGAGCAGCTCGAACGCGTGCTGGCCGCGATCGACGCACCGGGCGACCTGCGCCGGCTGCGCGCCGCGCTCGCCACCGACTGGTTCGGGCTCGACGCCGCCGCGCTGTGGCGGCTCGACCAGGGCGACGCGCCCGCCGGCGCGGCGGCCGCAGCCGACGCGATGGGCTGGGTCGAACGCTTCTCGCGCTACCGGCTGCTGTGGCGCGAGCGCGGCTTCGCCGTGATGTGGCGCACGCTCGCGCGCGAGCTGCGGATCGCCGAGCGGCTGATCGACGGCGTGGGCGGCGAGCGGCGCGTGACCGACGTGAACCATCTCGCGGAGCTGACGCAGGCGCGCGCCTCGGCGCAGCCCGGCATCGCGCCGACGCTGCGCTGGCTCGCCGCGCAGCGGCGCGCGGGCGGCGGCGAGGACGCGCAGCTGCGGCTCGAATCGGACCGCAACCTGGTGCAGATCGTCACCGTCCACAAGTCGAAGGGGCTCGAATACGCGGTGGTGTTCTGCCCGTTCCTCAACGACGGCCGGCTGCCCGAGCCGCGCGAGGAAGCGCTGCCCGACGCGCGCGAGTATCACGACGCGACCGGCGCGGCGGTGCTGCACTACGGCTGCGACGCGGCCGCCGCCGCGCTGGCGGCCGCGCAGGCGCGCCGCGAGCAGGCCGCCGAGCGTGCGCGGCTCGTCTACGTCGCGCTCACGCGTGCCGTCTATCGCTGCTATCTGGTGGCGGGCGGCTATCAGGTGGCGAAGTCGACGAAGGAAGCGCGGCGCAGCGTGCTGAACTGGCTCGTGGCGGGCGGCGGCCATGACTTCGACACCTGGCTCGACACGCCGCCGGAGGCCGACGAGCTGGCCGTGGGCTGGCGCCGGCTGGCCAGCGGTCCGATCTCGATCGAGCCGCTGCCCGCGGTGCCGGACCGCGAGCCGCTCGCGGCCGGCGCCGATGCCGACGCGCTCGGCGGCGCGCGCCATGCCGCGCGGTTCCTGCGCGACGCATGGCGGATCGCCAGCTTCAGTTCGCTCACCGCGTCGCTCGCGCGTGAGCAGGAGGGCGTGGCGGCGCTGCCCGAGGAGGCGCTGCGGCCCGATCACGACGCGCTGGCGGCCGCCGTCGATCCGCTGCCGCGCCTGGACGACGGCGCGGCCCGCGGCGGCGCCCCCGCCGAGCCCGACGGCGACGACATCGTCGCGTTCCCGCGCGGCGCGGCGGCGGGCGAGTGCCTGCACCTGCTGTTCGAGCTCAGCGCGTTCGACCGCGCCGACAGCTGGCCCGAGGCGGCCCGGCGCGCGCTGCACGAGCGCCCCGTGGAGGCCGAGCCGACGCTCGCCGAGCGGCTGCCGGCGATGATGACGCGGCTGGTGGCCGACGTGGTGGCGACCGAGCTGGTGCCCGGCCTGCGGCTCGACGCGCTCGATCCGCGCCGGCGCCTGAACGAGATGGCGTTCCTGTTCCCGGCCGCCTCGCTCGATCTGCTCGCGCTGCGCGAGCTGCTGACCGCGCACGGCTATCCCGACGTCGCGCTCGAACCGGGCACGCTCACCGGCTTCTTCAAGGGCTTCATCGACATGATCGTCGAGCACGACGGCCGCTTCTGGATCGTCGACTGGAAATCGAACCATCTCGGCGTGACGCCCGATGCCTATGGGCCGGCCGCGCTCGACGCGGCGATGGCCGATCATGCCTACGCGCTCCAGGCGCTGCTCTACACGGTGGCGCTGCACCGCTATCTGCGGGTGCGGCTGCCCGGCTACGACTACGACACGCACATGGCGGGCTATCTCTATCTGTTCGTGCGCGGCGTGCGGCCCGACTGGCGCAGCGGCGGCGCGAGCGCCGGGGTGCATGCCGGACGCGCCTCGCGGGAGCTCGTCGAGGCGCTCGACGCCCTGATGCGCGAGGAGCGCGGATGAAGGATCTGACCGAACCGTTCGGCTTCGTCGGCGGCCTCGCCGAGCGCCTGCCCGAGCCTGCCGATTTCGGGCTCGCGCTCGCCGAGGGCTTCGCGCGCCGCATCGGGATGCTGTCGCGCCGGCTCGGCGCGCCCGCCGATGCGGCGCGCTGGGCCGCGCGCGCGGCGTTCGCGGCGAGCCGCGCCACCGCGGCGGGGCATGTCTGCATCGCGCTCGGTGCGCTCGCCGCGCGCTACGCCGTGTCGCTCGACCAGGTGCGCGCCGAGCTGGCCGCGAGCGGTGTGACCGCGTTCGGCCGCGCGCCGCGCGGCGCCGACTGTCCGTTGGTGGTGGACGCGCAGGGGCGGCTCTACCTCGCCCGCTATTTCGACTACGAGACGCGGCTCGCCGACGCGCTGGTCGCGCACGCCCGCGCGGCGCGTCCCGAGGCGGACGGCGCGCTGGCGCCGGCGCGCCTGCGCGAGAGCCTCGCGCGCTACTTCGCGCCGCCGCGCGAGGGCGAGATCGACTGGCAGCGCGTGGCGGCCGTGGTCGCGCTCGGCGGCCGCTTGACGATCGTCAGCGGCGGGCCGGGCACCGGCAAGACCACCACCGTGGTCGGCGTGATCGCCTGCCTGATCGAGCTGCAGCCGGCGCTGCGCATCGCGCTCGCGGCGCCGACCGGCAAGGCCGCGCAGCGCATGCAGGAGGCGCTGCACGCGCGCGCGGCCGGGCTGCCCGCCGAGTTCGCCGCGCAACTGCCGCGCACCTCGTACACGCTGCACCGGCTGCTCGGCTGGCTGCCCGGCGGCCGGTTCCGCCACCACCGCGACAACCCGCTGCCCTACGATCTCGTCGTGGTCGACGAGGCATCGATGATCGACGTCGCGCTGGCGGCCCACCTGCTCGATGCGCTCGCGCCCGGCGCGCGGCTCGTGCTGCTCGGCGACAAGGACCAGCTCGCCGCCGTGGAGGCGGGCGCGGTGTTCGCCGAACTGAGCGCACGGCCGGCATTCAGCGCGGCCGGCTGCGAGCGGATCGCCGCGGCGCTCGGCGTGAGCCCGGCGGCCTTCGTCGCCGCGCTGCCCGACGAGGCACGCGCGACGGCGCCGGCCGGCGCAACGCAGGGCGCGAACCGGGCCGGTGCCGACGGCCGGCCGGCCTCGGCCGCCGCGCCGCGGCGGCGCGGGGCACGCCCGGCGCCGCCCGAGGCTGGCGGCATGCCGGTGCAGCGCTCGCTGTTCGATTTCGACGAGGTCGCCGCGAGCACCGATGCGTCCGCTTGCGCAGCCGAATCGGCGAGCCGGGCCGGCCAGGCAGGCTTCGCCGACGCGCCGCTCGAGGCGTGGATCGAACCCGACGAGCTGGCGTGGCTCGATGCATGGCGCATCGACGAGGTCCAGGCGGCGCGGTTCGACGCGGGGCGCACCGGCATGCCCGCGGTGCCGGGGCCCGGGCGCGAGCCGGCAAGCCACGCCGATGCGCCCGCCGTGGGCGAGCCGCTCGCCGACTGCGTGGTCTGGCTCGAACGCAACTACCGCTTCGGCCTCGATTCGCCGATCGGCCGGCTGTCGCTGGCGATCCGGCGCGGCGACGCGCAGGCCGCGCTCGACGCGCTATCGACGCAGGCCGACGCCGCCGCGCGGTTCATCGACGACGGCGGCGACGCGCTGGCCGCCGCCACCATCGAGCGCCTTGCCGACGGCTTCGCCGCCTATGGCCGGGCCCTGCGCGAGGTGCTCGCCGGCGGCGAGCCGGACCCGCTGCCGCTGTTCGACGTGCTGAACCGCTTCCGGGTGCTCTGCGCGACGCGCACCGGCGCGCGCGGGGCCGACGAGATCAATCTGCGCGTGGCGGCGCTGGTGCGGCGCGCGGTGGGCGTGCCGCTTGCCGTGGGCGCGCACTGGTTCGCCGGCCGGCCGGTGATGGTCACGCGCAACGACTACGCGCTCGGCCTGTTCAATGGCGATATCGGTATCGCGCTGCACGACGCGCAGGGGGCGCTGCGGGTCTGGTTCCGGGGCGCCGACGGGCTCGCGCGCGCCGTCTCGCCGGCCGCGCTGCCGCCGCACGATACGGCCTTCGCGCTGACCGTCCACAAGTCGCAGGGCTCGGAATTCGACGAGGCCGCGCTGGTGCTGCCGGCCGCGTTCGGCCGCGTGCTGTCGCGCGAACTGGTCTACACCGCCATCACGCGGGCCCGCTCGCGCGTGCAAGTGATCGGCCCGCGCGCCGTGCTCGCGCAGGCGATCGCGACCCGCACGCAACGCGATTCGGGCCTCGCCGCGCGCATCGCCGATGCCGCGCAGGCGGCCGCCGAGGCCGAGGCACGGCACTAGCCGCTCCGGCGGCGGCCTTGCGCTTTCCCACCCGTTGCCGTTCGGATTTTGCCGGGCCGCCGCTGGACCAGCCCGGCGGCGGATTTGCGCCCGCTTGCCTGGGCCAATGCGCGGCGATTCCGGCGCGGCTAATTCATGGTGATCGGTAAATAATGAACCGGTATTGGGCGAGCGGTGTAAATATCGATTTTTTAGAAAGAATTATGTTTTGTGAATGAGTGCGGAATGTGAGCGTGAATGGTGGATTTTAAAAAGGGGGGCTGATTTTATTTGGGGGAGGGTGCGTCATGATGTTTCGATTTTTAGATGATGCAGAGGCCAGGATTACCGCCTTTTGATTCGATTAATGCAATTTTTGATTTAATTTCGAGCGCGCGCCAGGCCACGCCTGCCGCCTCCGATCTGCCGGGGGCGCGCTTTACGGCCGCTTCCCGCCAGCCTGCCGTGCAGGTGACCGACATCAACGATCCGTCCCGGATGAGGCTTGCTCGCGCCACCTTATTCTGACGAATCCCCTTGTGGGCAAGGATTTTGGCGCGACGACCCGGGCCGGCCGACGCTCGGCGGACGGTGCCGGGCCATCCCGGGCAAGGGCGGCAAGGCTTTGCGGTCGCCGTGTGCCAAGGCGCCCGCGTGCCGCCTGCGGACGCCGGAGATGAGCCGGGCCGTTCGATGTTTTATTTCGGCTTCGATAGGTAATTTTCGATCGATTTTATTTTGAGATTGGATTCAATTTTGATTTTGCGCAATAAATTAGTTGGCGACGAGCGGTCTCGTTGACATTATTCGAGAAATGTATGGGGTTTGTAAAAAAATTGGCATACGATTGCCCCGTTTTTGAAGAAAAGCTGTGTTTCATTCGAAACACGTCCCGAATCGACATCCGCTTCGCTGCGCTTTGAAAAAAGCAAGCCGCTTGGGTCGAGCATGGCGCAGCATTTTCGATGGCAAATCGGTTCTTCGCTTCACTGGCCATGAAGCCGGAACCGGGCCGATCCGGTGGTCGCGCGGGATGGCGCCCGGCTGCCGCCACCCGGCTTCTCGCGCCGGCATCCGCTCGGGCGCATCGCTTGTCCGGATCACGCAGGCGTTGTCGGGAGAGATTGCAAGCCCTCCACCCCGGTGCCCCGGCCGCCAGCGACGGTGACAGCGGAATCGATTGCGGAACGGGCGGGTCGAGCGCCATGTGTTGATGCGTGCCGGCCCGCCCAATGTCTCGCGAACTGCTTCGACAAGCGCCGATGACGGCTGCCGACGTCCGACCCCGGGCGGATCGTGTGCTCGTTAATTCGCATGACGAAGCATTGCCATGCCCCGTGAGCATCGATCACGGGCGGGCCGCGTCTGGTCCGCGCGTCGCGTCCGGGGGCCTGCCCGGCCGCGCCGGGCGCCAGGAGTGGGGAGCCGGCAGGGGGGCGGCAGCAGGGGGGGCAGAGCGCGCCCGAGGTGCGCACAAGTACGGAAATTACTTGTTCCGAACAACAACTTTCTTGAACAGCGGAGAGGCAAGCATGACCTGGTTGCACAACATATTCACGAAAGCGCCCGAGATAGCGTTTTTTCTATCCCTGGCCATCGGCTATTTCATCGGCCAAATCAAGTTCGGCAAATTCCAGCTGGGCGGCGTGGGCGGCTCGTTGCTGGCCGCCGTCGTGATCAGCCAGGTGGGCGTCACGATCGACAACGGCGTCAAGGCCGTCATGTTCGCCATGTTCATCTACGCGGTCGGCTACGAGTCAGGGCCCGGTTTCTTCAATTCGCTGAGCCGCAAGACCCTGCGTGAAATCGCGATGGCGGTGTTCCTCGCGGCGAGCGCGCTGTTTACGGTGCTGGTCTGCGCGAAGCTGTTCCATCTGAACAAGGGGCTGGCCGCCGGGCTCGCCGGCGGTGCGCTGACCCAGTCGGCCATCATCGGCACGGCCGGCGACGCGATCTCGCGCCTGGGCCTGCCGCTCGACCAGATCAAGTCGCTGCAGGCGGACGTGGCGATCGCCTACGCCGTCACCTATGTGTTCGGCTCGCTCGGTTCGATCCTGGTCTGCGTGAGCGTGCTGCCGAGATTCATGGGCTGCGGGCTCAAGGAGGCGGCGCGGGAAGCCGAGCGCGAGCTGTCGGGCAACCGCCTGCCACCCGTCGCGGGCGAGACGGCGGCGCTGCCCGAGCTGGTCGGCCGGGCGTTCCGTGTCGAAGGCGCGGCCGGACGCACGATCCGGCAGGTCGAGACGGAGCACGGCGACCTCGTGACGGTCGAGACCATCCACCGTCACGGCAAGACGATCGAGCCCGCGCCCGACTTCGTGCTGAGCCGCGACGACATCGTGCTGCTGGTGGGGCGCCGCGAGGGCATGGTCGGCGCGGCCGCCAAGATTGGTGTCGAGCTGCAGGACGGCGAGGACCTCGACATTCCGATGCAGAGGCGCCAGGGCGTGTTCACGCGCAAGGGCATGAACCGCACCACGCTGGCCGAGGTGCGCGCCAAAATCGATCGTGATCTGCGCCACGGCGTGTATGTCGAGAGCGCGACGCGCGCCGGCCAGCCGCTGCCGGTGCTCGCCGATACCGAGTTGCAGCACGGCGACGTCATCACCTTCTACGGCACCGCGAAGGATACCAAGCGCGCCGTCGACTCGGCAGGCTACGAACTGCCGTACACCAACAAGACCGACTTCATCTACATGGGTACCGGCATCGTGCTGGGCCTGCTGCTGGGTCTGCTGGTGGCGCATATCGGCGGCATTCCCCTCACGCTCGGCTCGGGCGGCGGCTGTCTCGTGGCCGGCCTGCTGTTCGGCTGGATGCGCGGCAAGCATCCGATGTACGGCGTGATGCCGGTCCCGGCCTCGCAACTGCTCAGGGACGTCGGGTTGGCCGGCTTCGTCACCGTGGTCGGACTGAACTCGGGCCTGCAGGCCGTCGTCACGGTCAAGCAGAGCGGCATGACGATCTTCCTGCTCGGCATCGTGGTCACGGTGGTGCCGCTGATCCTGACCATGTTGTTCGGCCGCTACGTGCTGCGCTATCGCAACGCGGCGATCCTGGCCGGCGCGCTGGCCGGCTCGCGCAGCTCGAACCCCGCGTTCGGCGGCGTGCTCGACAAGGCCGAAAGCGCGATTCCCACGGTGCCGTTCGCGATCACCTACGCGCTCGCCAACGTGCTGCTGACCCTGCTCGGCCCGCTCGTGGTGGGCCTGGTCTGAGCCGCGCCGCGAGGCGCGGGCCGTCCGCGCGGGCCGGCTTGCCCGCACCCCGGATTCGACACGCCGTGGCGGACACCCCGCCCCGGCACTCTTAACTGTTCTTATCGGAGAATGGAAACATGACCAAGAACGACCAAAACCTGAACGAGCGGGCAAAACTCGCCGCCCTCAGCCCCTTCGAACTGAAGGACGAGCTGATCAGGGTTGCCGGCGAGGGCGTGGTCGAACGCCCCGCCAACGTCTCGATGCTGAACGCCGGCCGCGGCAATCCCAACTTCCTCGCCACCATCCCGCGCCACGGCTTCTGGCAGCTCGGCCTGTTCGCGATGCGCGAGGCGGAGCGCTCGTTCGCCTACATGCCCGAGGGGCTCGGCGGCATGCCCAAGCGCGACGGCATCGTCGAGCGTTTCGACCTGTTCCTGCGCGAGAACCACGGCTGCCCCGGCATCGATTTCCTGCATGGCGCGGTGTCCTACGTGCGCGACCAGCTCGGCCTGTCCGACGCCGATTTCCTCTATGAAATGTGCGAAGGCATCCTGGGCGCGAACTATCCGGTGCCCGACCGGATGCTGAAGCTCTCGGAGGTGATCGTCGGGCAGTACCTGCGCCGCGAGATGATCGGCAAGCATCCTTTCGTCGGCGAATTCGACGTGTTCGCCACCGAAGGCGGCACGGCGGCGATGACGTACATCTTCAACACGATGCGCGAGAACCATCTGATCAAGCCGGGCGACATCATCGCGCTGGGCATGCCGATCTTCACGCCCTACATCGAGATTCCGAAGCTCAACGACTACCAGCTCGATGTCGTGCATCTGAACGCGACGGTCGAGAGCAACTGGCAATACTCGAAGGACGAGCTCGACAAGCTGCGCGATCCGAAGATCAAGGCGTTCTTCCTCGTCAACCCGAGCAATCCGCCGTCGGTGCGCCTGAGCGACGAGAGCCTCGAGTACATCGCCGAAATCGTCAAGGATCGCCCCGACCTGGTGCTGCTGACCGACGACGTGTACGGCACGTTCGCCGACGATTTCGTCTCGCTGTTCGCGCTCGCACCGCACAACACGATCCTCGTCTACTCGTATTCGAAGTACTTCGGCGCGACCGGCTGGCGCCTCGGCACCATCGCCACCCATCGCGACAACGTGCTGGATCGCCAGATTGCCGAGCTGACCGAGGAACAGAAGCAGGGCCTGCGCGAGCGCTACGAGTCGATCACGACCGACCCGGATTCGCTGAAGTTCATCGACCGGCTGGTGGCCGACAGCCGTACCGTCGCGCTGAATCACACGGCCGGCCTGGCCACGCCGCAGCAGGTGCAGATGGTGCTGTTCTCGCTGTTCTCGCTGATGGATACGCCGGACGCATACAAGAACGCGCTCAAGCGCCTGATCCGCAGCCGCAAGCGCGCGCTGTACGAGGAAGTGGGCATCGCGTTCGACGACAGCGATCCGAACCAGGTCGACTACTACACGATCCTCGACCTCGAATTCCTCGGCGAGCGCGAATACGGCCGCGAGTTCGTGGACTGGCTGCTCAAGAGAGCCGAGCCGTCGGACCTGTTGTTCCGCCTCGCCCGCGAGGCGCGCGTGGTGCTGCTGCCGGGCCGCGGCTTCGGCACGCCGCATCCGTCGGGCCGCGTGTCACTGGCCAACCTCAACGAGTCCGACTATCGCAAGATCGGCCGAGCGCTGCGCAAGCTGATCGAGGACTATGTCAGCCAGTACGAGAAGGAAACCGGCAAGAAGATCCGCGATCGCGCGAGCGCGAGGTAACGCCGCCTGCCGCCCGGGTCGGGCGGCGGCGCGCAACGTCCCGGGCGGCCGGGGGCCGCAAGCCATGCGCTGCCCCCGGCCGCCCGCTCGCGCCCGAGGGGCGGGCAAGGACGTGGCCATCGAAGCAAGGGGGGAGGCATAGCATGCAGGCGATGACGACGAAGACGGCGCGGATCTGCGCGATCTGGCTGGCGGTGGCGATGAGCACGTCGGGGTGCACGTCGTTCCGGCCGGTCGGCCAGGCGCCGGACGGCACCGAGGCGAACCACGCGGTGCACTCGGTCTGTTCGCGGTTCGTGATCGATCCCGGACGGGACCTGAAGGTCGGCGACGAGATCCGCTATCAGGCCTGCGACGGCACGGCCGGCAGCATGAAGGTCGAGACGATCGGCGCTCAGGCGATCGGCGGTGGCGGCGGCCAGATCGACCTGCGCGAGTTGCGCGAGATGGAAGTGAAATCGGTGTCGGTGGGCAGGACCGTGCTGTTCGGCGTGGGCGTCAGCGCCGCGGTGGTGGCGGCCGCGGTCGTGATCGTCGGGGCGACGTTCGCCGCCGCGATCCTCGGCGCGCAGTGAGCGTTGCCGCGCTCAGGCCGCCGGCGGCTCGCCGGGCCCGTCGGGCACGAATTCGACGCAGACCACGGTCGGCCCGTCGCCGGCCGGCAACGCGATCGCGGCGGTCCAGGCGTCGCGCCCTTCGGTGAGCGAATGATGCGGGCCGGTCAGCACCACGCGGCCCGGCGACTGGATCGCGCGCTCCCAGACCGGCAGCCGCGACCAGTTGCAGTGCGTGTCGGGAAAGAGGGGCGCGAGGCGCGCGGCCTGGGTGGCCGTCACGACGCCGGCCCGCATGATCGACGGCTCGGGCTGCACGCCGTTCGCGTCGGTCACGAACACACGCCGGATCGCGGCGAACTCGAACAGCGGCGCGGCCGTGCCGGCCAGGTCGCTGGTCGCCACATAGGCATGCGCGGTCTGCAGCACCAGCCGCTCCAGTTCTTCGAAGCCGTTGCCCTTCGCATGCGAATGCTCGGCGCGGCGCCGTGCATGGTGCTGCCAGGCGCGGTCGATATAGTGCGGGCCGCCCTCGCTCGCGAGCATGAGCGAGGCCTCGGGATGGCCGAACAGGAAGCCCTGCACGAAATCGACGTCGGCATCCATCAGGACCTGCAGCGCGTGTTCGGTCTCGATCCCCTCGGCCAGCACCATCGCGCCGGCCTGATGCAGCATCGTCACGAGGTGGCGAATGTTGCGCCGCGCGTCGCCGGGCTGCTGGGCGCGCTCGACCAGCGAGCGGTCGAGCTTCACGATGTCGGGATGCGCCTGCCAGACACGATCGAAGTTCGAGAAGCCGGTGCCGAAATCGTCGATCGCGATCAGGAAGTCGCGGTGCTGGATGCGGTCGATGGTGCGCGCGAGCGCGGCCTCGTCGCGTACCGGCTGCTCGATCACTTCCAGCACGACGCGCGTGGGGGGCAGCGCGAAATGCTCGCACAGCTCGTCGATCGATTCGCGCTGCGCGCTGCCCGAATCGAGCATCTGCGGCATCACGTTGAGGAACAGCCAGCCGTGGCCGGGATCCTGGGCGGCGAAGTTGGCCGCGTGCAGGCAGCGCGTCATGCGGTCGACGAGCGGGGCGTCGCCGCGCGTGTGCGCGAGCGCGAACAGGGCTTCCGGTTCGAGCGACGCGCTAGGCGAGACCTGCGCGCGCACCAGTGCCTCGTAGCCGACGATGCGCCGGTGCGAGATCGACAGCACGGGCTGGAACACGCTCGTGAGACGCAGGCCGCGGTAGTCGGCGGTCCAGCCGCCGGCACCGTCGGAGACGAGCAGGCTGACGAGGTTGTCGAGTGTCAGTTCGGCAGACGGTCGCATTGCGCGTCGGTCCAGTGAGGGCGGCACGCCGGCGGGCCGGTGGCATCGTCGGTGCGGACCGCGCGGTC
Source organism: Burkholderia glumae LMG 2196 = ATCC 33617 (assembly GCF_000960995.1). NCBI lineage: Bacteria > Pseudomonadati > Pseudomonadota > Betaproteobacteria > Burkholderiales > Burkholderiaceae > Burkholderia > Burkholderia glumae. Next base: position 2,157,504 of record NZ_CP009435.1, read on the forward strand.
GCATATGAAACGTCGTCGGGCGCGCGGCCCGACCATCGCCGATGTCAGGCGTCGGGCAGGCCGCGTCGCATCTCCATGCGTACTCTACACCGATTGCCTGACGGCAGAAAATGCGTGTGGACGCCAAGCGCGAGCCGATCAGGGGTTGCATCGCGACGGCGATCACGGGCGGCGGCCGCCCGCCGAGGCTGGCCGATGCGCGCCGACGACGGTCGAGGCGGGCCGGGCACGATCTTGGCCGCTGCCGCGCCCGAAGCGCATCGGCCAATTGACCGGAACGGCGGCGCGCCCTTGCCGGTTGTTGGCCGCGCGTGCCGGCGCGGCGGGCCCGGGTCAGGCCGCGTCGCGCGCCGGGCCGAGCCCCGGGATGCGCCGGATCGCGCCGGTGGCGAGCGCGGTGCCGAGCAGCACCACCGCGCAGCCGGCGAGCATGCTCGGCGCGACGGCTTCGTCGAGGAACACGGCACCCCAGAAGATTCCGAAGATCGGAATCACGAAGGTGACGGTGATCGCTCGCGACGGTCCGACATGCGCGATCAGGTGAAAGAAGATGAAATAGGCCACGCCGGTGCAGAGGATGCCCAGCGCGAGCACCGAGGCCCAGGCATGCACCGACACCGGCGCGGCCGGCCAGGTGGCGAGCGCCGGCGGCAGCAACAGCGCGGTCGCAGCGATCATGGTGCCGGCTGCGTTGAGCAGCGGATCGACGCCGGACAGCTTGTGCTTGGTGTAGTTCGCGGCGATCCCGTACAGCAGCGTGGCCGCGAGCGCGGCGGCGGCGGCGAGCGCCGTGGTGCCGGCGTCGCCGCCGGCGTCGTCCGGGGCGAACATCTGGCGCGCTACCAGCAGCAGCACGCCGGCGAAGCCGGTCGCGAGCCCCAGCACGCGAGTGAGCGAGAGCCGCTCGCGCAGCCAGAGGTAGGCCACCAGCGCACCCCAGAGCGGGGTGGTGGCGTTGATCACCGACGTCACGCCGGCCTGCAGCGTCAGCTCGGCGAATGCGAACAGGCAGAACGGCGCGGCCGAATTGAGCAGCCCGCACACCAGCAGCGGCCACGCATGGCTGCGCAGCGCCGCCGCGAGCGGGCCGGCGCCGGTCCGCCAGAGCGCCAGGCCGACCAGGAACAGCGCGCCGAAGCCGACGCGCAGCGCGATCAGCGGCGCGACGCCGAGTTCGGCCACGCCGACGCGTATGAACAGGAACGAGGCGCCCCAGAGCGAGGCGAGCAGGAGCAGCAGCAAGAGATGGCGGGCGGACATGGCGAGACTCGGCATGAGGCGGGGAGGCCCCGCATGGTAGCGCGTGCCGGGCGGCCATGTGTGGCGATCGAATGAAGCCGCAAGCCATGCAAATGTCGGACGAAAGGCGCCCGCGCCGGGGAGCGGTGCGGACGGCGCTCGGATGGGCGGGCCGTCGGACCGGGGCAGGCCCCCGTCCAACCCGATACGATGAAGTCCGGGCCGGCCATGCGACGGGCCCGGCAGACGCCGGCGTCCGCCTTCGGCGCCGACGCTCAGCGGCGTCCGTGCCAGCCGCGGCCGCCCCAGCCATGGCCGCCCCAGCCTCCGCCGAAGCGCAAGCCGAGCGACACGGACGGCCCCCACCAGCCGCCGTAGGCAGGGTAGTAGGCAGGAGCCGGATAATAGCTGGGGTAATAAGCCGGGTAGGCGGGTGCCACGTAGGCGGGGGCGGGGTAGGCCGTGACGACCGGATCGGTCACCACCGGCGTGGCCACATAGGTGCCGGCCGGGTAATAGCCGTAAGGGTAGTAGCAGCCCGCCAGCGAAACGGTGGCGAGCGTGGCGGCGGCAAGCGTGCGGGTCTTCATGACGGGCCTCGAGGCGCGGGCATCCTGGGCGGTGACGATACCGGCAGCTTAGGCGCGTCGAAAGTGAAACGCTGTGTGAAACGGTAACGGCGCATTTCAGCGGACCGGGCGCCTGGCCGCGGCCTTCCGGCGCCATGGACCGAAAATGGGCCGCAAATGGGCGGTAAACGCGCAGCAACGCCCGGCTGCGAGGCGCGGCTATCAAGGCGGCGGGCAGCAGGCGCCTACCAGAGCGATACCGCCCGCCGCCGTTGCGGCCGGGGGCTGCGAAGGCCGGCGCTTACTTGCCGACCTGATTGCCGATCAGGCCGCCCGCCGCGGCGCCGCCGAGCGTCGACAGCGCGTTGCCGCCGATCGCCGCGCCGGCCACGCCGCCGATGCCGGCACCGATCGCCGTATCGCGCTGGCGCGTGGTCATCGAATCGCAGGCCGAGAGACTCGCCACTGTAGCGATCAACAAAGCACCTATCCCAATACGACGGATCGAGTTCATAACGGGTTCCTCGCAAGAGTGGAAAGAGCGCAGTACCAATGCCGCGCAATGCTACCACTCTAAGCGAGGCCGCAGCCTGCGACTGTAAGCACTTGTTAAGCGAGTTTGCGCGCGTAATCAAATGTATCTGCGCGGGTATGAACCTTGCTGCGCGAGCGGCGCGGCGGCGCGGGCCGCCGCGCCCGGGCTCACTGGCGGTGGTAGATTTCGGCGCCGGTCCTGACGAACTCGACGGCCTTGACCTCCATGCCCTTCTTCAGCGCCTCGCTTTCCGACACGCCCTGTTTGGCCGCGAAATCGCGCACGTCCTGCGTGATCTTCATCGAGCAGAAGTGCGGGCCGCACATCGAGCAGAAGTGCGCGACCTTGGCCGAATCCTTCGGCAGCGTCTCGTCGTGGAATTCACGCGCCTTGTCCGGGTCGAGGCCGATGTTGAACTGGTCTTCCCAGCGGAACTCGAAGCGCGCCTTCGACAGCGCGTTGTCGCGCACCTGCGCGCCCGGATGGCCCTTGGCGAGGTCGGCCGCGTGTGCCGCGAGCTTGTAGGTGATGATGCCTTCCTTGACGTCGTCCTTGTTCGGCAGCCCGAGGTGCTCCTTCGGCGTGACGTAGCAGAGCATCGCGGTGCCGAACCAGCCGATCATCGCCGCGCCGATGCCCGACGTGATGTGGTCGTAGCCCGGCGCGATGTCGGTGGTGAGCGGCCCGAGCGTGTAGAACGGCGCCTCGTCGCACCATTCGAGCTGCAGGTCCATGTTCTCCTTGATCAATTGCATCGGCACGTGGCCGGGGCCTTCGATCATCACCTGCACGTCGTGCTTCCAGGCGATCTGGGTGAGTTCGCCGAGCGTCTTCAGCTCGCCGAGCTGGGCTTCGTCGTTGGCGTCGTAGATCGAGCCGGGGCGCAGGCCGTCGCCGAGCGAGAAGCTCACGTCGTAGGCCTTCATGATCTCGCAGATGTCCTCGAAGTGCTCGTAGAGGAAGCTTTCCTGGTGATGCGCGAGGCACCACTTCGCCATGATCGAGCCGCCGCGCGAGACGATGCCGGTCATCCGGTTGGCCGTGAGCGGCACGTACTGCAGGCGCACGCCGGCATGGATCGTGAAGTAGTCGACGCCTTGCTCGGCCTGCTCGATCAGCGTGTCGCGGAAGATTTCCCAGGTGAGGTCCTCGGCGCGGCCGTTGACCTTTTCCAGCGCCTGGTAGATCGGTACGGTGCCGATCGGCACCGGGCTGTTGCGGATGATCCACTCGCGCGTCTCGTGGATGTGCTTGCCGGTGGACAGGTCCATCACCGTGTCGCCGCCCCAGCGGATCGCCCAGGTCATCTTGTCGACTTCCTCGCCGATCGACGAGGTCACGGCCGAATTGCCGATGTTCGCGTTGATCTTCACGAGGAAGTTGCGGCCGATGATCATCGGCTCCGATTCGGGGTGGTTGATGTTGGCCGGGATGATGGCGCGGCCGCGCGCCACTTCCTCGCGCACGAACTCGGGCGTGATCTCGGTGAGCGCCTGCGCGCCGAACGCGGCTGCGCCGAACGCCTGGCCGCGATGCTGGCGGCCAATCATGGCGGCCAGCTTGGCGCCGTTCGGGCCGCTTGCCTCGAGGCTCGCGAGGTACTCGGCGCGGCGCTGGTTCTCGCGGATCGCGATGAATTCCATCTCGGGCGTGATGATGCCCTGGCGCGCGTAGTGCATCTGCGTGACGTTGCGGCCGCGCTGCGCACGGCGCGGCTGGCGATGCAGGCCCGGGAAGCGCAGTTCGGCGGTGGCCGGGTCGGCGGCGCGCTCGCGGCCGTACTCGCTCGTCAGGCCCGCCAGCATCTCGGTGTCGCCGCGCGCCTCGATCCAGCGCTGGCGCAGCGCCGGCAGGCCCGAGCGGATGTCGATCCGGGCTTCCGGGTCGGTGTACGGGCCGGACGTGTCATAGACGTAGATCGGCGGGTTCTTCTCGCCGCCGAAGCCGGTCGGGGTGTCCGACTGCGTGATCTCGCGCATCGGCACGCGGATGTCGGGCTGCGAGCCGGTGACGTAGACCTTGCGTGAATTCGGCAGCGGGGCGATCGCGGCGGCGTCGACGCGGGCATTGGCCGACAGGAACTTCGGATTGGCATTCATGCAGTCATCTCCTGAGGTGGGGCGCTAAGCAGGAGACGAGATGGGCGGCAGGCCGGCCGGAGGATGAGGCAAGGGGTCGAGGCCTGTACGCTTCCCTGCGCTGGCATTATCCAGATCAGGTTCAAAGGGTATTTCTCACCCGCGAAGCGCCCTGTTTCGAATGGCGCCGCGCAGGACCCCCGCGTTAGCTAGGGCGAACGATACACCCGGACGGCTGCGGTTTCAACCGGTGCCGCCGCACGGGCTTCCGGTGCCGGATCGCGGCGGCGCGCGCCTGGTGTCGGCCGGGCCGCATGTCGTGCTCGGGCAAGCGGCCGGCGCTTGGCGGCAGGCGGCCAGGCGCGGGTGCCGCCAGGCGCGCGGGCGCCTCGCCGTGGTGTCGCGCCGATGCATCAGCGCCGCGCTTTTCCCGATTGACGGCGAGGTTCGGCGCTAGCGTTCATGCATAATGCCATCGATGCGTCGCGGCTCGCGGCGCGCCAGCGTTCGCTGGCCCAGCTCGACTTCTCCGGTTCCGTTCTCGACGACATGCCGTCCCGCCCGTTTTTTCCTGCCGCTGCGGCTTCGCGCCGGCCGCGCCCGCTTGTTGCTTGTCCCGTTTCGCCTGCTTGCGCAGCGCATCGCGTGCTCCCGGCCGCCCGGCCGCATGGCGCGCCCGATGCGCGCGGCGCCCACCGGGCGGCCTGAACCATGACCCCGTTCGATCGACTGCTCGCGGCCGCGGGCCGCCTGCGCCTGCGCGACCGGATTCGCCTGCCGCAAAGCCGCGGCGGCCGCATCGTGCTCGCGCTCGGGTTCATCTATTTCGTCTGGGGCTCGACCTATCTGGCGCTGCACGTGGCGCTGGAAACCTTTCCGCCGCTGCTGCTCTCGGGGCTGCGCAACGGCCTGGCCGGCATCGGCCTGTTCGTGTTCGCGATGCGCCGCAAGCCGGCGCTGCCCTCGTTCGCCGAGATCCGCAATGCGGCGATCGTCGGCACCATGCTGGTGGCGGCCTCCTCGGGGCTGATCGCGCTCGGCATGCGTACCGTCAGCAGCGGCTCGGCGGCCGTGATGGTCGCCACCGTGCCGCTGTTCGCCACCGTGATCGCCGCGATCGCGGGGCGCCCGGTCTCGAAGGGCGAGTGGACCGCGGTCGGGCTCGGCATGGCCGGTATCGTGATCCTCAACTCGGGCGGCCCGTCCACGCCCGGCTCGACGCTCGGCAGCATTTCGGTGCTGTGCGGCGGGCTGTTCTGGGCCGGCGGCGTGCATTTGTCCAGCCGCCTGAAGCTGCCGTCGGACCTGTTCCTGTCCACCGCGCTGCAGATCGGCCTGGGCGGGCTGGTCTCGACCGTGGTGGCGCTCTGCCTCGGCGAGCGCAGCGTTCACGCCGCGTTCCTGCCGATGGTGGCGTTCTTCTATCTGATGATCTTCGGCACCATGATCGCCTACGTCGCCTACGGCTACCTGATCCGCAACACCAGCCCGGTGCTCGCGAGCAGCTGCATGTACGTGAACCCGATCGTCGCGGTCGCGCTCGGGGCGCTGCTGCTCGGCGAGCCGGTCACCATCGCCACCGTGGTCGCGACGATCGCGATCCTCGGCAGCGTCGGGCTCTCGTTCCTCTGCGACCCGGCCCGCAAGGCCGCGCGCTGACGCGCGGCGCCGCCCGAGCGCGCATCGATCGGGGGCCGCCGCCGCAGGCCGGCGCGCAGTCGCTGGCCGTCGGCACGGCCGTCGCCATGGCGGCGCGCGGCGCGCTCAGTCTCGGTGCCGCCCGCTGCGATGGTGGATCCATCCCGCCAGCGCGGCGAACAGCAGCCCGACCGCGCTCACGCCGCTCCAGCCCGCTGCGTGCCAGGCCGCCACGCCGGCCGACGAGCCGACCGCCCCGCCGATGAAATAGCAGACCATGTAGACCGTGTTGACGCGGCTGCGCGCCTCGGGCTTGAGCGCATAGATGCGCGACTGGTTCGAGATCTGCGCGGCCTGCACGCCCACGTCGAGCACGAGCACGCCGAGCGCCAGTCCGATCAGGTGCGTGGCCGACACCGCGAAGATCACGAACGAGGCCGCCACCAGTCCGATCGACAGCGAGATCACCACACGCGGCCCGCGCCGGTCGGCCGACTTGCCCGCATGGGGCGCCGCCAGCGCGCCCGCCGCGCCGACGATGCCGAACAGCCCCGCCACCTGCGGCCCGAAATGAAAGGGCGCGCCGGCCAACAGCAGCGTGAGCGCCGGCCAGAACGCGCTGAACGCCGCGAACAGCGCGGCGCCCGTGGCCGAGGCATGGCGCAGCCCGCGCAGCTCCCGCGCCAGATGCCAGAGCGAACCGAGCAGTTGCGGGTAGCTCAGCGTCGAGGTGGGGGTGCTGCGCGGCAGCCGCAGCAGCACGGCCGCCGCGAGCGCGACGAGCGAGGCCACCGAGACGCAGAACACGCTGCGCCAGCCGAAGTATTCGGCGATCGAGCCGGCGGCCGTGCGCGCCAGCAGGATGCCCAGCAGCAGCCCGCTCATCACGGTGCCCACCGCCTGGCCGCGCTCGGCGGCCGGTGCGATCTCGGCCGCGAACGGCACGGCCTGCTGCGCGATGGTGGAGAGCACGCCGATCGCGAGGCTCGCGGCGGCCAGCACCGGCAGCGCCGGCGCGGCGGCCGCGAGCAGCAGCGCGGCGCACAGGCCGGCGATCTGCAGCAGGATCAGGCGGCGCCGGTCGACGCGGTCGCCGAGCGGCGCGAGCAGCAGCATGCCGGCCGCGTAGCCCAGCTGGGTGGCGGTGGGCACCACGCCGATCCAGCCGGCCTCGCGCGGGAACGATTCGCGCAGTGCGCCGAGCAGCGGCTGGTTGTAGTAGAGGTTGGCGACCGACACGCCCGCGATGGTCGCGAGCAGGAGCAGCAGGCCGCGCGAGTCGGGCCGGGGCGCGGCGGGCGGCGGGTTCGGAGCGGCGCGGTTCGGCGTGGACATGAGGCGATCGGATCGGAACGAGAAGCGTGCGTCGGGCCGGCGCGGGCGCCCGGGCCGGCAAGGCTGCCGATCATACCGGAGGCCCGCGAAATCCGCCGGCCCCGCGCCGGCCGGCCCGGACACCCCGGCCGGCCTCGCGCGTGCCGTGCGCCGTGCGCGCCGTGGCGCGCTCAGTCGATCAGCGCGCCCGTGTCGTCGTAGAACGGATGCGGTCCGTCGCCGGCCTCGACGTAGACGTGATGCGAGACCAGCCCGATGGCCGGGTCGTAGCGGTGCACGGCGAACGAGGGCGGCTCCAGCGTGAACGCGGACGGCCCGTCCGCGCGCAGGTCGAACGCCACCTGGTGCGCGGGGGCGCCCACCGCCGAGGCGAGCGTGCCGCCGAAGCGCGCGACCATCGGCCGGTGCACGTGCCCGCACAGTACGCGCTCCACGTTCGGATGGCCGCGCAGGATCGTCTCGAGCCGGCGCGCGGCGGCCGGATCGAGCCGCTGCGCGTCCATGTGGGCGATTCCGCAGGCGAACGGCGGATGATGCAGCGCGACCACCACCGGGCGCCCCGCGGCGGCCTGAAGCTCGGCCGCGAGCCAGTCGAGCCGCGCGTCGCAGAGCATGCCGCGGCTTTGCCCGGTGATCTGCGAATCGAGCGCGATCACGCGCAGCGGGCCGAGGTCGAGCGCGTACTGCACGAACTCGCCCGTCTGCAACTCGGCGCGTTCGGCGAACGCGCGCCGCAGCGCGCCGCGCTCGTCGTGGTTGCCGATCAGCAGGTAGTACGGCATCGCGAGCGGCGCGAGCAGCCGCTTCAGGTGCCGGTATTCGTCGTCGTGGCCGAAATCGGTCAGGTCGCCGGTGATCAGCACCGCGTCGGGGCGCGGCGCGAGCGCGTTGAGCCGGGCGACGGTGCGGGCGAGACTCGCCGCGGTGTCGACGCGCCGGTAGGCGAGCGCACCGGGACGCTTGATGTGCAGATCGCTGATCTGGGCGAGCAGCATGGCGGTTCCTCGTGTTGCGGAGTGGCTGGGATCGGCTCAGGGCAGCGCGATCAGCCCGTGGGGCGCGATCGCGAGGCCCACGGCCGTGCCGCGCGCGAGCGCGATCCGGCCGGGCACGTCGACCACCAGCGCATCGGGTGCCGCGTGCTCGATGCTCAGGCGCGTGCGCTCGCCGAGGAACGCGCAGCCGGCCACGGCGCCGCGCAGCTGGGCTGCCGCCGGATCGACGAGCTGCGCGTCCTCGGGGCGGAAAAACAGTTCGGATACCGGACGGGCGGCCGGCACCGCACCGCCGTGAGTGACCAGCAGGCCGTCGCGCCAGCTGCCGGCGAGCCGGTTCAGCGTGCCGACGAACTGCGCGACGGCGCGGTTCGCGGGCTGGTAATAGATCTCGCGCGGCGAGCCGATCTGCTCGATGCGGCCCGCGCTCATCACCACGATGCGGTCGCCGAGCGCCATTGCCTCGGCCTGGTCGTGCGTGACGTAGACGGTGGTCACGCCGAGTTCGCGCAGCAGCGCATTCATCTCGCGGCGCAGCGCCTCGCGCAGCTTCGCGTCGAGCGCGGTCAGCGGCTCGTCGAGCAGCAGCACGCGCGGTTGCACCGCCAGCGCGCGGGCCAGCGCGACGCGCTGCCTCTGGCCACCCGACAGCGCGGTGACGGGGCGCTCGGCCAGCGCCGTCAGCTGCGTCATCGCCAGCAGCGCGTCGACGCGCGCGCGCAGCGCGGCCGGCTCGGTACGGCGGATGCGCAGGCCGTAGCCGACGTTGCCGCGCACCGTCAGGTGCGGGAACAGCGCATAGTTCTGGAACACCATGCCCACCTGGCGGCGCTCGATCGGCAGCGCCGTCACGTCCTCGTCGCCGAACGCGATGGTGCCGCCGGCGTCGGGCGCCTCCAGCCCGGCGATCATGCGCAGCGTGGTGGTCTTGCCGCAGCCGGACGGCCCCAGCAGCACCAGCGTTTCGCCGGCTCCGATCGCGAGATCGAGCGGTTCGAGCACGCGCGTGGCGCGAAACGTCTTGGCACAGCGCGTGAGCGTGACGGGCAGGGAGGCGAGTTTCATCGGCATGGCGGGGCGGGCGGGAAGGAATCGGCTGCGGCGGGCTTCGGGCGGGCGGCCGGCGCGGCGTCGATCCGCGAGCCGGCGGCATCGATGCCGAGCCATTGCATCGCCATCAGCAGCGGCAGCGTCATCAGCAGGAACAGGATCGTATAGGCGCTGCCGAGCTCGATGCGCATCGAGGCATAGGTGTCGGCGAGGCCCACCGGCAGTGTCTTGGTGTCGGGCGTGTGCAGCATCCAGGTCAGGTTGAATTCGCCGATCGACAGCGTCAGCACCGCGAGCGCGCCGGCCACGATGCCGGGCCGCAGGTTCGGCAGCACGATGGTCGCAAAGCGCGTGGCGAACGTCGCGCCCAGGCTGGCCGCGCCCTCCTCGAGCGTGCGCAGGTCGGCGCGCGCGGCCACGGCGGCCACCGCGCGGACCATGAACGGCAGCGTGAACACGACGTGGCCGGCCACGATGAACCAGAGGCTGGCGCGGAACGCGGCGCAGCCGCCATAGACGATCAGCAGCCCGAGCGCCGAGGCCAGACCCGGCAGCGCCACCGGCAGCACCAGCGCTTCCTCGATCAGGCGGGCCGCGCGGTGGCGGCTGCGCGCGAGCGCATAGCCGGCCGGCACGCCCGTGACCAGCGTGACGGCGAGCGTGGCGAGCGCGACCACCAGCGACAGCCACACCGAGCCGCGATACTGCGCCCAGACCTCGGCCAGCCAATGCAGCGTGAGCCCGCTCGACAGGCCGCGGAACGCGTTGACGGTCAGGCCGGTGAGCACCGACATCACCACCGGCACGATCAGGAACGCGCAGAGGCCGAGCGTGACGAGCCATTGCATGGCCGCGCCGAACCCGGGCCGGCGGCGCGTCCGGGGTGTGGGCCGCACGCCGGACGCCGCGGTGCGGGCCACGGGCCCGGCGGGGGCGGCGGGGGCGGGCGGCGCGTCGCCGGCGGGGGCCAGCGCATCGGGGGCGGGGGGCGGCAGTGTCATCGCGGTGGTCTCATGCGGCAGCGGCGGCCTGCCCGGTCAGGCTGCGTGCGATCGCGAGCACCGCCCAGGTGACGAGGCCGAGCACGATCGACAGGCCCGCCGCGGTGGCCATGTCCGCGTTCAGCGTGAATTCGGTGTAGATCGTCATCGGCAGCACGTCGAGCTCGGTGGCCAGCGTGAACGCGGTGCCGAACGCGCCCATCGAGGTCGCGAAGCAGATCGCGCCCGAGGCGATCAGGCCCGGCGCGAGCGCCGGCAGCACGATGTCGGCGAACACGCGCCACGGCGCGGCGCCGAGCGAGCGCGCGGCTTCCTCGAGCGAGGCGTCGAGCTTCGAGGCGGCGGCGATCACGGTGACGATCACGCGCGGAATCGAGAAATACAGATACCCGGCGAACAGGCCCGCGATGGAGTAGGCGAACACCCAGCGCTCGCCCGTCAGCTTCTCCGACAGCAGGCCGATCAGCCCCTGGCGGCCCGCCAGCATGATCACCATGAAGCCGACCACCACGCCCGGGAACGCCAGCGGGAAGGTCAGCAGCGCCACCAGCAGGCGCCTGCCGGCGAAGGCACGGCGCGCGAGCAGCAGCCCCGCCGCGGTCGACAGCACCAGCGTGGCGAGCGTGACCGCCGCCGACAGCGCGACCGTGGCGGCCAGCGTCTTCAGGTAGCGCGGGTTCGACAGCAGCGCGGCGTAGGTGGCGAGCGGCGCGGTGCCGGCCGAGGCTCGCACGAGCGCCGCCATCGGCAGCAGCCAGAAAGCGGTGAACACCGCGAGCGCCGGCGCGACGAGGGCGACCCGCCAGCGGCTGGGGAACGTGAGCTCGCGCATCGTGCCGGCCGTCATTGCATCGCCTGCAGGTACTGCTGGCCGAACGCCTGCTGGACGGCCGCCATCTTGTCGAAATCCACCGTTCGCGCGCGCGCGTAGTCGCTGGCGGGCAGGAATTTCGCGGCCAGGCCGGGCGCCAGCGCCTGCGGGCGCACCGGCCGCAGCCACGCCGCGGCCCACAGCTTCTGGCCCGCGTCGGACAGAACGAAATCGAGCACCTTCCGGCCGTTGGCCGCGTGCGGTGCGTTTTTCACCAGGCTCATCGCATAGGGCACCGAGATCGTGCCCTCGGCGGGGATCACGAAGGCCGCGTTGGCGTGGTCCTGGTACTCGGCGCGATAGGCATCGAAGTCGTAGCCGATCAGGATCGGGATCTCGCCCGACAGCACGCGCGCGTAGGCGGTCTGCTTCGGCACGATCGGCCGGTTCGCGCGCAGCTTGCGGAACCAGTCGAGCGCGGGGCGGAAGTCGTCGAGCGTGCCGCCGAGCGCCTGATTCACGGCCACCGCGCCGGCATAGCCGACGAACGCGCTGGACGGATCGAGGTAGCCCACCATGCCGCGGTATTCGGGCTTGAGCAGGTCGGCCCACGAGCGCGGCACCGGCCTGCCGTCGAGTGCGTCCTTGTTGACGAAGAAGCCGAGCGTGCCCGAGTGGATCGCGAACCAGTAACCCTGCGGGTCCTTCAGGTTGGCCGGGATCTCGTTCCAGTGGGCCGGCTTGTACGGCTCCGTCAGGCCGCGCTGCTTGGCCTGGATGGCCGAGGACACGCCGAGATAGACGACGTCGGCCACCGGGCTTTTCTGCTCGGCGATCAGCTGCGCGATCGCCTGGCCCGAGTTCTTGTTGTCGGCCGGCACGCGAATGCCCGTCGCCTGCCTGATCGCCGCGATCTGCGCGGCCCAGTCGGCCCATTCGGGCGGGCAGTTGTAGCAGATCGCGGTTTCCTGGGCCTGGCCGGTGGCCGGCGCGAGCGTGGCGAGCGCCGCCAGTGCCGCCGAAGCGGCCGCGCGGCGCAGCGCGGCGAGACGCGGGTATCGCGCCGAGGGACGAGGGATCATGGCAGGCCTCCTGACGATAACGGATGGGACGGGCGAGCGCGCATGGCGCGAGATGGAGAAGCCGGCCGGCGACGGCGCGGCCGGCACGAAGCGCGAGCCGGCCGTGCGCTGCGGCTGGCCGGCGATGACGGGGCAAAGGCGCGCGGGCAGCGGCATGGCGGGGCGCTCAGCGGCCTCGGGCGAGGCGCATCACGCCAGCGTCACCGATCGTGGCGACGGAGGCGCCGTCGCGCACCACGTGCGGCAGCGTCAGCGCGGGCGTGTCGTGGGTCTCGCCGGCCAGGCGCTCGGCCAGACGCCGCCAGGCGAAGCGGCCGATCTCGCGGTTCGGGGTGGCCACGCTCGCCAGCGCCGGCGCCAGCAGCTCGCCCACCGCCAGGCCGTCGAAGCCGAGCACCGAGATGTCGTCCGGCACGCTGAAGTGCGCGTCGCGCAGCCCGCGCATCACCACCATCGCGAGCAGGTCGTTGCTGCAGAAGATCGCCGTCGGCCGCGTGCTGCGCGAAGTCAGGTGCGAGAGCACCGCGTTGGGCAGCACCGGCGCGTTGAAGTCGACCTCGAGCGCCGGCAGCGGCACCAGATCGTGGTCGCGCAGCGCCTGCGCGTAGCCGATGTGGCGCAGCCGCGCGCGGTCCGAGGCGGCCAGCGAGCCCGCCAGCATCAGCACGCGGCGGTGGCCGCGCGCGATCAGGTGGCGCACGCCGTCGTAGGCGGCGAGCCGGTTGTCGACTGCCACCGACGGACGATGCGGCGTGTCGTTGTGGATCAGCACATAGAGCCTGCCATCCTCGTCGAGCGCGTCGAGCAGCGGGTGCGCGTGTGCGTCGGCCACCGTCAGGATCAGCCCTTCGACACGTTGCGCACGCAACGTGTCGATCGCGTGCCGTTCGCGCGCCGCGTTGTATTCGGTGGTCATCACGATCAGCTTGAAGCCGGCGCGCGAGGCGAGTTCGTCGATGCCCTGCAGGCACTCGGCGAACACCGGGTTCGCGAGCGTGGGCAGCACCACGCCGATCAACTGGGTGCGCTCGTTGCGCAACTGGCGGGCCAGCAGGTTGGGGCGGAACTGCAGCGTTTCGATCGCTTCATGGATCGTCGCGAGCGTGGCCGGATTCACCGAGTCCGGTGCATTGATCGCCCGCGACACGGTGGCGATCGAAAAGCCGGCCAGGGCGGCCACGTCTTTGATGGTCGACGTCATGAATTCGGCGCTGTAATCGTTTCCATGGCCGAAATTATCGACAGTGCACGTGACGGATCGATGACGTCGCCTCGACCGCCGCGCACGGAAAACGCTGGCGCGCGAAGAAAACCAGGCGCCCGCGCTCATGCCGGCGCAATGCCGGCGAATATCGGCGTGCGCAGCCGCCGCGGGTTACGCGCAGACATTTGTTCACACCGGACTGAAGTCGCGGCGCACCGGTGGTAGAATGCGGTCCGCCCTTTGCCGGGGTGATGAAATTGGTAAACATAGCGGACTTAAATCATTGAGTGCCCGGTCGGAAACGGCCGGTGCAGAACCCTTCAAATTCGGTGAAACCCCTGGCGCGCGCCGCGCCGAGGCAACGCCGAGCCAAGCCCGGATGCCGCGCGAGTGCAGACGGGAAGGTGTAGAGACTAGACGGAGGGCGCCTAAGGTTGCGCGAGCGGATGAATCGCTTGCCGGCGACGGTGAAGGCATAGTCCAGCGCACGAACGGCAGCGCCAGCGCCGCCGGCTTCGAAAGAAGCAGTGTGACGAAAATCCGCCGCCTTGATTGGCTTGCCGGTTCGAGTCCGGTCCCCGGCACCACGCAGCTTCGACGTGTTTCCCCGCGATAAGGGGTTTCGTTTTAAATCAGAGAATCAGTCGCGGTAACTGTTTTTATATACAGTATCTCGTCCCCCTATTCTGGGGAAAATCGTCGAGTTGTTTCCCCGATTTCTGCGCACGACTCTCCCCACGGCTTCCATAACCCCCTACCAAACGGCTAGCGAGCGCAGGTGTGCGTCGCCGGCGAGCGCGACTCCCGGGGGAATCAGGCGGAAGGCACGGTATATCTGAAGGGCGGCCTGCTCGGCGAGAGCACGCTGAACCAGACGCCCGACTCGTGCAAGGACTGCACGGTCAGGCGATGGTCTACAACCACGCGGAATTTCGCAGCGCTATCGATATGAACGACTTCGGCCGGCGGCCGCTGATGCGGGCCTTTTCCGGCGCGAAGGACCCGACGCTGTTCTTCAATGCCTCGGCCGAGATCGATCCGAACGATCCGGGGATGAAGTCGGCCGGCCTCGGCGCGGACGACATCAAGGTCACCATGGAGCGCAAGGACGGCAGTCTCTACAACGCGGCCGAACGCATGAAATACGTGAAGAAGATTCTCGACAAGTACCACGCCCTGATGTCTAGCCAGCGATACCGGCCATACATGATTCAGCAGATTTCCACGATCGCGGGCTGGAAGGATGCGTAGGCGCCTCGGACTCACGGCGCTCGCGCTGCTCGTCGCATCGTGCGCGGCGGGCTACGGCTGGCACATGACGACCGCTTCGATGGCTCGCAACGGAACCTCGACCATGCAACCTGATTTGATCTTCGGCATCGGCGACAACGGCGACCAGGTTGCCCGCACGGCGCGGGTCCCCGTTAAGCGCTCGCAGCTCTCCACCGCCTTGATGTACGACGCGAGCCGGATCGCGACCGGCGCCGAGCCCGTATTCGAGTTCCGCGATGCGCGGCACCGGATGCTGTTGCCGCAGGCTACCGATGTCGAATTCATGTCGGACACCGATGAGGGTGGCGGGATTCGCACCATTCACGTTGTGTTCAAGGTGCCGGTCTCGCCGACCGACGTCCATGACACGGCCGCATTCGAGGCCTACGACCGGGCGATGTACGGCTACGTGACTGGCGTGCTGCAGGTAATCCGGCAGGCTGGCTGGAAGCGCTATATTCCGTTGTCGTCGCCGCGACTCGAAGGCAGGCGAACCTATTCCTTCACGCCCGATAGCTACGCCGGGCCGACCTATGCCACCTCGCCGTCGCTGGCGCAGGCCGATCCAGATTACGCCCTGACGTTCGAGGATTGGCGGCATCTGTCGCGCGGTGGCACGACGCTTTGGCAGTGGTATGCAGACGGCAAATTCGTCGATTTGAAATACGAGCGCGACGAGCGATCCGCCGAGCTGCCGATCACGCTCGGTGATCAGCTTGATTTACGGATCCGTTCGGAAGCTGCCTGGCTCGATACGTTCGGTCCCACCTACGAAGCGGCCCGGGCCAGATACGCGAGCGAAGTCGCTGCCCTGCTCCAGCAGCGGCACGCGGCCGAGGTGAAGGCGCAGGCTGCCGGCGCGCGCATTCTCCGTGACTGGACCGATCCAATCATTGCCGGCGTGGCGGTGCCCAAGAGCAGATGACGGCGGCAGCCAGGTCAAGCTGAGCGACATAAATAAGGCGCCGGCCGCGCGCTCACTCGCGCCTCGCCCCCGGCGCCGGCCGCCCCGCCCAATAGCCCGCCAGCAGCGAGCCGGAAAGGTTGTGCCAGACCGAGAACAGCGCGCCCGGCAGCGCCGCGATCGGCGTGAAATACAGCTTGCCGAGCGTGGCGGCGAGCCCGGAATTCTGCATGCCCACCTCGATCGCAAGCGTGCGGCACACGGCTTCGTCGAAGCCGAGCAGGCGCCCGCCCCAGTAGCCGCCGAGCAGCCCGATAGCGTTGTGCAGCATCACGCCCACCATCACCACGAGCCCCACCGACGCGATGCTGTTGCGCGTGCCGGCCACCACGGCGGCGATGATCAGCAGGATCGCGAGCATCGACACGAGCGGCAGATACGGCTCGATCGCCTCGACCGCGCGGCGCAACAGATGGTTGACGGCCAAGCCGACCACGATCGGCAGCGCGACGATCTGCACGATGCTCATCAGCATGCCGTGGACGTCGACGGCAATCGAGGCGTCGACGTACAGGCGCGTGAGCAGCGGCGTGGCGAACACGCCGACCAGCGTCGACAGCGCGCTGATCGTCACCGACAGCGCGACGTCGCCGCGCGCCAGATAGATCATCACGTTCGACGCGGTGCCGCTTGCGACGCTGCCGACCAGCACCATGCCGGCGGTCAGCTCGGGCGGCATCCGCAGCAGCTTGGCGAGCGCCCAGGCGGCGAGCGGCATCACGAGGTAATGCAGCACGATGCCGGCGAGCACGGGCGCGGGGCGCGTGAAGACGCGGCGGAAATCGGCGACCGACAGCGTGACGCCCATCGACAGCATGATCAGCGTGAGCAGCGCGGTGACGTGCGGCGCGACCGGCGAGAAGGTGGCCGGCGAGACATACGCGGCGAGCGAGACCAGCACGGCCCACAGCGGAAAGAGTCGGGTAACCCGGGCAAGCATGGTGAAATCCTTGGTCGATCTGGTTGGTGTGGTGGCGGGCCGCGCCGCGCGGGCGGGCAGGGGGGCGCCTGCCGGAGCGTCCGGCGCCGGTCCTGGTGGGACGGCGCATGCCTGGCAGGCGGCGCGAGAGCGGGGATTCTACCTTGCGGGCCGGGCGGGCCCCGGGCGAGGGCGCGGCGGGCGGCAGATCGGCGGCGGATCGCGGATCAGGGGTGCGTGCTCGACCCGGTTGGGCCGACCACGCGGCGCGTGCGCGCTGGCCGCCGGCGCCCGTGGCATGGATGAAGTGCGAACCGGGGAGGACGAGGCGTGAGCCGGTGCGGCCGCGCCGCTCGATGTCGATGGCGTGCAAGCGCCCGCGGCCCGCCATCGCGGCCGCGTTGCCGGGCCCGCCCGCAGCGCACGGGCGGGCCCCTCATGCTTGCCGTTACTCGACCGCGCGGCCCCCGGCGGCGCGCGCCTGCCCCTGCTCGATCGCGTTGAGCACCGCGCGCGCGGCCACCACCACGCAGGTACCCGTGCCGATCGCGAGCGGATATTTCCAGTCCACCTGCGGCATGATCTGCGGAATCACCGAGATGGCCAGCGCCGGCAGCACGAACGCGTCCACGGCGCGGATCAGGACGATGGCCAGGCCGAACGCGAACAGCACCGACAGCGGCCCGGTGCCGAACAGCGCGACGCTCGCCCAGCCGAGCGTCGCGCACGTCACGCACAGCACGGGAACCAGCGTGGCGCGCCGCGCCCATGGGCAGTGCTCGGGCCGGATCAGCATCTCGTAGGCGAGCACGAGCAGCGGCGGGAACAGGATCAGCCGGAGCCCGGCGCGGTCAGCCAGGAGATAGGCGATCGCCAGCACGCACCAGTACGCGAGCCAGCGCGTGGCCTTGCCGACGGCGGCGTGCGTCGAGGCCGGCATCGCGCCGGGCGCCGCGGCCGGCACGCCGGCGCCGGGCTGCCACGCGGGCCGGCAGATCATCGACAGCAGCGCGAGCACGCCGGTATCGCAGGCGATGAACACGACGTAGTCCAGGCTCGTCACGCCGAACACGAGCGGCAGGAACGCGGCCGGCACGGCCGGGAACACCGGCGACTTCATCGCCTTCACGATCAGGATCGCGCCCGCGATGCAGAGCATCGCGGCCGGCGCGCCATACGGCAGGTGGCTCGCCACGCCCATGCCCCACAGCGCGGTGACGGTGGGGGTGGCCAGCACCATCAGCGGCGCCTTGGCCCACGGCCCGTTCGGCCGCATGAAGATGCCGTAGCCGAGCGCGGCGAGTTCCGGGAAGAACGCGAACTCGTTGTGGATCAGCTTGCCCACGCTCGAGACGAGGCAGAGATAGACGACGGCCAGACAGGCGGCGGGCAGGCTGGCCTTGCTGAAGTTGGAGTTGGACATGGCGGGAGAGCGGACTGCGAAACGATTGTCGGAGCATCGTACCGGGGCGAAGCGGCGCGCCGTGCCGCCGCGCGCGGCGGCGGCACGGCGGGGGCTTGCGCCTCATCCGTCGTCGCCGCGCGAGGCCGGCGCACCCGGGCAGACGCAGCGGCGGGCGGCCGGCACGCGGCACGCTGCCGGCCTCGTCATGCCGAGCGCGCCGCTTTCGTCGCGAATGCGAGCGTGTCGCCGCGCTTCCTCGACGGGCCGGCCGCGGCCGCGGCGGGCGGCTCGATGAAGCGTGCGCGAATCGACTGCGCGATGCCGGCGCCGTCGAGGCCGCAGCCGGCCAGCAGCTTGGCCGGATCGCCGTGATCGATGAAGCGGTCGGGCAGGCCGAGCTGCAGCACGGGCCGCAGCGGCCCGTCCGCCATCAGCGCTTCCACGCAGGCCGAGCCGGCCCCGCCCATCACGGCCGCTTCCTCCACCGTGACGATCGCGTCGTGGGTTTCGGCGAGCTGACGCACCAGTTCCACGTCGAGCGGCTTCACGAAGCGCATGTTGGCCACGGTCGCGTCGATCTCCTCGGCGGCGGCCAGCGCGGGCGTGACCATCGTGCCGAACGCGAGGATCGCGATGCGCTGGCCTTCCTGCTGCGTGGAGCGGCGCCGTATCTCGCCGCGGCCGATCGGCAGCGCTTCCATCTGCCTGGCGGTGGCGACGCCGGGGCCGGCGCCGCGCGGATAGCGTACCGCCGTCGGATTCGGCTGCTGCAGCGCCGTGTAGAGCATCTGACGGCATTCGTTCTCGTCCGAGGCGGCCATCACCGTCATGTTCGGGATGCAGCGCAGGAACGCGAAATCATAGGCGCCCGCGTGCGTCGCGCCGTCGGCGCCGACGATGCCGGCCCGGTCGATCGCGAACACCACCGGCAGGTTCTGCAGCGCGACGTCGTGGATCAACTGGTCATAGGCGCGCTGCAGGAACGTCGAATAGATCGCCACCACCGGCTTGAGCCCCTCGGTGGCGAGCCCGGCCGCGAACGTCACGGCATGCTGCTCGGCGATGCCGACGTCGTAGTAGCGCGCGGGGAAGCGTTTCTCGAACTCGACCATGCCCGAGCCCTCGCGCATCGCCGGCGTGATGCCGACCACCCGCGCGTCCAGTTCGGCGGCGTCGCAGAGCCATTCGCCGAACACCTGCGCGTAGGTCTTGCGCGGCGGCGTGGCCGGCGGCCGGATGCCCTCGGCCGGATTGAACTTGCCGGGGCCGTGGTAGAGCACCGGATCGGCCTCGGCGAGCTTGTAGCCGAGGCCCTTCTTCGTCACCACGTGCAGGAACTGCGGGCCGCGCAGGCCCTTGATGTTGCGCAGCGTGGGGATCAGCGCGTCGAGATCGTGGCCGTCGATCGGGCCGATGTAGTTGAAGCCGAACTCCTCGAACATGGTGGCCGGCATGATCATGCCCTTGGCGTGCTCCTCGAGCTTGCGGGCCAGGCCGAGCATCGGCGGCGCGACGCTCAGCACGCGCTCCACCCCGGCGCGCGCGGCCGCGTAGAAGCGGCCCGACATTAGGCGCGCGAGATGGCGGTTGAGCGCGCCCACGGGCGGCGAGATCGACATGTCGTTGTCGTTCAGGATCACGATCAGCGGCACGTCGTCGGCCACCCCGGCGTTGTTCATCGCCTCGAAGGCCATGCCGGCCGTCATCGCGCCGTCGCCGATCACGGCGATCGCGCGGCGCTCGCTGTCCTGCAGCTTCGCGGCGACCGCCATGCCGAACGCGGCCGAGATCGAGGTGCTCGAGTGCGCGGTGCCGAACGTGTCGTACACCGACTCGGTGCGCACCGGGAAGCCCGAGATGCCGCCGATCTGGCGCAGCGTGGGCATCTGCTCGCGGCGCCCGGTCAGGATCTTGTGCGGGTAGGTCTGGTGGCCGACGTCCCAGACGATGCGGTCGCGCGGCGTGTCGAATACGTAGTGCAGCGCGATCGTCAGCTCGACGGTGCCGAGGTTCGGCGAGAGGTGGCCACCCGTCTTCGAGACGCTGTCGAGCACGAAGGCGCGCAGCTCGTCGGCAAGCGGACGCAACTGGCGGCGATCGAGGCGGCGCAGGTCCGCGGGATCGTCGATGGTGTTCAGCAAGTCGTACATGGTCGTTCCATGGTGGGGGAACCGGCGGCACGGTACGTCGCTGGCGCGGCAGGCGTCGCGTGTGCGGCGTGATCCGGCCGTGGCGCCGAGGAGCGGTAACCGGGCTCCGATCGTCGGGCCGCAGTCGGACCGCGGTTGGGCTGCGGTTGGGCCGAGCGCGGTCGGGAATCCGGCCGGAAGCGGGCCGCCGCCGGGCCGTGGCGCGATACCGCGGCCCGAGCCGACGCTGCCGCGAGCCCGCATCGAGCCGGCTTTTCACTACCGAGGCGGCCGTGCATGCCGGCCGCGCCGTGCGTCCTGCCTGCGGCCGGCCCTGCTCGGGCGCGGCCGCGGTGAAGCCTGCGATCAGACCGTGGTGGGGTCGAGCTTCTCGGTGTCGATGCCGTAGCGCTTGATCGCCTCGCCAACGCGTGCGCGGGCGATCTTGCCGTCGTCGGCCAGCGCCTTCAGCGCGGCCAGCACGATGAAGTGGCGATCGACCTCGAAGAAGGTGCGCAGCGATTCGCGCGTGTCCGAGCGGCCGAAGCCGTCGGTGCCGAGCGAGACGAGCCGGCGGTCCGTCACATACGGGCGGATCTGGTCGCCGACGATCTTCATGTAATCGGTCGCCACCACGAGCGGGCCGGCATGGCCGCGCAGGCACTGCTGCACATAGGGGACGCGCTGCTCGTGGTCCGGATGCAGCAGGTTCCAGCGTTCGGCCTGCAGCCCTTCGCGGCGCAGCTCGGTGAGGCTGGTGGCGCTCCAGACGTCGCTGTCGATCGAGAAGTCCTGCTTGAGCAGTTCCGCGGCCGCGATCACCTCGCGCAGGATCGAGCCGCTGCCCATCAGTTGCACGCGCGGCGCGTCGGCGCCGCCGGCGGCGCCCTCGCTGAACAGGTAGAGGCCCTTCAGGATGCCGGCCTCGGCGCCTTCCGGCAGCGCCGGGTGCGGGTAGTTCTCGTTGAGCAGCGTGATGTAGTAGAAGATGTCTTCCTGCTCCTGGTACATGCGCCGCAGACCGTCCTGGATGATCACCGCGAGCTCGTAGGAGAAGGTCGGGTCATACGACACGCAGCAGGGGATCACCGACGAGAGCACGTGGCTGTGGCCGTCGTCGTGCTGCAGCCCTTCGCCCATCAGCGTGGTGCGGCCCGAGGTGGCGCCCAGCAGGAAGCCGCGCGTGCGTGCGTCGCCGGCCGCCCAGGCGAGGTCGCCCACGCGCTGCAGCCCGAACATCGAATAGAAGATGTAGAACGGGATGGTGGTCAGGCCGTGCGTGCTGTAGGACGTGCCGGCCGCGATCCATGACGAGATCGCCCCCGATTCGTTGATGCCTTCCTGCAGGATCTGGCCGTCCTTGGCTTCCTTGTAGTAGCTGAGCTGGCCGGCGTCCTGCGGCGTGTAGAGCTGGCCCAGGTAGGAGTGGATGCCGATCTGGCGGAACATGCCTTCCATGCCGAAGGTGCGCGACTCGTCGGGCACGATCGGCACCACCAGCTTGCCCAGGTTCGGGTCCTTCAGCAGCGTGGCGAGGATCCGCACGAACGCCATGGTGGTGGAGGCGCCGCGCTCGCCGCTGTCCTTCAGCTGGGTCGCGAACGCCGACAGCGGCGGCACCTCGAGCCGCGGCACGTCGCTGAAGCGGGCCGGCACGTGGCCGCCCAGGCTCGCGCGGCGCTGCGCCAGGTAGCGCGCCTCCTCGCTGTCCGGCTCCGGCTTCAGGTAGGCCATCTCGGCGAGCTGCTCGTCGCTGAGCGGCAGCGCGAAGCGGTCGCGGAACGCGCGCACGGCGTCCGCGCTCATCTTCTTCAACTGATGGTTGATGTTCTGGCCTTCGCCGGCCTCGCCCATCCCGAAGCCCTTGACCGTCTTGGCCAGGATCACGGTCGGCTGGCCCTTGTGGTTCACCGCGCGCTCGTAGGCGGCATAGACCTTCTCCGGATCATGGCCGCCGCGCGAAAGCGCCCAGATCTCGTCGTCGGACAGGTGGGCCACCATCTCCAGCAACTCGGGATACTTGCCGAAGAAGTGCTCGCGCACATAGGCGCCGTTCTGCGACTTGAAGGTCTGATAATCGCCGTCGACGCACTCCATCATGCGCCGGCGCAGCAGCCCGGTGCGGTCCTGTTCGAGCAGGCGGTCCCAGCCGCTGCCCCACACCACCTTGATGACGTTCCAGCCGGCGGCGCGGAAGTTGCCTTCCAGTTCCTGCATGACCTTGCTGTTGCCGCGCACCGGGCCGTCCAGGCGCTGCAGGTTGCAGTTCACGACGAAGATCAGGTTGTCGAGGCTTTCGCGCCCGCCCAGCGCGATGGCCGCCAGCGATTCCGGCTGGTCCATCTCGCCGTCGCCGAGGAAGGCCCAGACCTTGCGGCCCTGATGCTGCTTGAGGCCGCGATACTCGAGGTAGCGCATGAAGCGCGCCTGATAGGCGGCGGTCAGCGGCCCGAGACCCATCGATACGGTCGGGAACTGCCAGAAGCTCGGCATCAGCCGCGGGTGGGGGTAGGACGAGATGCCGTCACGGCCCGCCTCGCGCCGGAAGTTCTCCAGCTGTTCCTCGCTGATGCGGCCTTCGAGGAAGGCGCGGCCGTAGATGCCCGGCGCCGAGTGGCCCTGGATGTAGACGAGGTCGCCGTCGAAGGATTCGGTGCGGCCGCGGAAAAAGTGATTGAAGCCCGTTTCGTAGAGCACCGCCGCCGACGCGTAGGTCGCGATGTGTCCGCCCACGTTCGAATGCCGGCCCGCGCGCAGCACCATCGCCATCGCGTTCCAGCGGATGTAGGCACCCAGGCGCCGCTCGACGGCCAGGTCGCCCGGATAGTGCGGCTGGTTCCTGGCCGGAATCGTGTTGACGTAGGGGGTCGTGACGCGCGTGTAGAGATCGCCGTGCGCGCCCACGTCGTAGTCCAGCAGCTGATCGATCAGGTAGTGCGCGCGCGGGCGCCCCTCGACTTCCACTACAGCCTGCATTGCCTCCAGCCACTCGCGGGTTTCCTGTGGGTCAACGTCCGGTAGCGTGGACGGTTGGTTCATGACATAGCTCCATAGAAATAGATGGCCGGCGGGCCGCCCGGCCAGACGGCAACGGCAAGCCGCAAGGACTGCGCGCAACGCGAGAGGGGTCGTCTCGTCCAGATATGAGTTGCAATTGCAACGAGAGCGATTGTATCGGCATAGAGTAGAATTGCAACTACAATCGAATTGCGAGGAGTCCCGCCGTGCCCACCCATGAGCCTGATCTCTGGTTCTCGTTTGTCCGGACCCATCGGCGGCTGATTCGTGAGATCGAGCGCCGCCTGGCCGAAGCGAAGCTGCCCGCCTATGCCTGGTACGACGTTCTCTGGGGCATCGAGAGCAGCCCCGAAGGCTCGCGTCGCATGCATGAACTGGCCGATTCGCTGGCCGTCGAACGCTACAACCTGACCCGCCTCGTCGATCGCCTCGAGGCAGAGGGGCTCGTCACCCGCACGCGCTCGGCCGACGACGGCCGCGCGGCCTTCGTGGCGATCACGAAGGAGGGACGCGTGCTGCGCAAGAAGATGTGGAAGATCTACGAGGCGACCGTCGCCGAGCTGTTCGTGTCGCAATTCGATGCCGAGCAGCGCCGGCAGTTCGCGAGCGCGCTCGACCGCGCCGCGCATGCGGCACGCGAGGCCTATTCCTCGAAGGGCGCCGCCGCCTGAGGCGGCGGGGGCGGCAGGCGATCGGCGCCGTCAGCCGCCGATCGCCTGCCGGATGTGGCCCGACAGTTCGGCCACATGCTGCGAGGCGCCGATGATGAAGCCGCGCTCGGCGCCGTCGCGCGAGAAGCGCACCACCTTGCCGCCGAGCGCGGGGATGATGACCTGCGCGGCCGACACGCCGGTGCTGGCGCCGTCCAACGACACGGTGCCGCCGAACCTGCCGGTGGCGATCTTGATCATGTCGATCACCGGCGACCAGGTGGTGAGCAGCCGCTTCGAGTGCAGCTCGACGATTTCCCGGATCCGCCGCGCGAGCGGGTCGTCGCACCCCGCGTGGCCCTGCATCCAGCCGATGGTCGAGTGCTTGAGGGACTGGCCGCCGGACAGCTCGCGCAGCGGAACGTGATTGTGGAAGATCGGTCCGTTGCGAATCCCGTGGACCATCTCGTCCTGGTAGGCGTCGTAGAGGATCGCGGCGACCGGCTCGCCGAGATAGCAGAGCGTGAGCGTGACGCCGAACAGCGGGATCGCCGATACGTAGTTATGCGTACCGTCCAGCGGATCGACGATCCAGCTCCAGTCGGCGGTCCCTCCCGATACCGCCGACTTCGCCGAATGGATCGGGTGGGAGCCGTCGATGCAGCGGATGCCCTTGATGATCAGCTTTTCGCAGGCGAGGTTGACCTCGTCCACGATGCAGCCGAAGTCCGCCTGCTCCGACACGCGCACGTCCGTGAAGAACCGGCGCTTGGCGAGCTTGCCGGCATCCTGGACTGGCCGCAGCATCGCCTCGATGTATTGCTGCGCCTCGTCGTGCGGGAATTTCGGATTTATGTTTGCCATAACAAAATTCCTTGTCCTGATGGGTACACGGCGACGGCGCCGCGGCGTGCGAGATCCGGCGCGCGATCGGCGGGCCTATTTGGCGAGCGTCGCGTCCTTGCGTTCATGCACCACGATCACGAGGTCGCCGCAGGACGGCCCGCTCAGCCGTTCGCCCGTCTCGAGGCTGAACTGCGAGAAATGCAGCGGACAGGCGATGGTCTTCTTCTGCCGGTTGATCACGCCGTGCGTGAGCCAGCCGTGGCGATGCGGGCAGTGCTTCGGGATCGTCACGTCGACGTCGTCGAGGTGGATCGTGAAGGTCTCGTTTTCTTCGTAGTCGTCGAGGTTGTTCATGTGCGTTGGTGGCGCGCGCGGCGCGGCGCGTGCGCGAGGGTTCGCGCGCGCCGCTCCGGCGGCCGCTTCTCCGGAGTGGATGGTGACGAAGGCGCCCGGCCGGCGCCGCCTGCTCAGGCGGCGGCCGCCCGAGCGCGGCGCGGCCCGCCGTGCCGCGAGGGTGGGGCGGGCGTACCGCTCACGAATACTCGCGGGCGTAGTGCCGGGCCTTGCTGACGGCCGCCTCGAATGCCTGGGTGGTGATTTCCCGGCCGAAGCACACGCCCTGCCACGCCTTCGCGCAGTCGAGCTGCCCCGACTTGTCCATCGCGCGCAGCAGGCGGTGGCCTTCGATGGCATGGAACACGTCGATGTGAACGTGCTCGCTGTAGTAGTGGTGCGCGCTCACCCCGAGCCGCTCGCAGGCACGCGTGTAGCAGAGGAAGAACAAGGGGATGATGCTCTCGAAGTAGGTGATGACGCCGGCGAAGTAGGACGGATCGTCGGCGCGCACCGTCAGCCAGTAGAACATGTTGACGAACGCGAACGCGGCCGGCGAGACGTTGTCGATGTAATAGTTCAGGTCGCTCGGCAGCCCCAGCTCCTCCAGCAGCTTGATGTAGAGCGCGGTATGCGAGCGCTGCAGGTTGCCCGAGCCGAACTCGTCGACGAGCATTCGCAGCACCGGCATCTGCGCTTCCAGCGAGAGCCGCGGCATCAGGTAGTAGAACACCTGGGCCTCGGTCAGGCCGTCGGCGGCGAACTCCTGGACCAGGATCCGGAATTCCTCGAGCGACATCTGCTCGGCCACGTAGCGCACGCTCTCGGCGTCGTCCTCCTCGTCCTGCTTGATCAGCGCGGCTAGCCGCTGCTTGAGCTCGTCGAGATCGACCGGCAGGTCGCAAGGCGAGACCCGGCTGATCGTCGAGCTGGTCCAGTCCCGCTCGAAGGCGAGCAGCCGGTCCTCGACCGGGGTGAGGCGCTTGGTTTGCGCGCGGTTGGCGATGTACAACGCCCTTTGTAGTTCGCTCATGACAGATTGACCTCCACAGCCACGGTTTGACTCGACGCGAGAATGCCGCGCTCGGTCAGTTCCTCTTTGATGTGCCGGTACCAGTCGTCCTGGTCCAGCCCGAATCTCACCGTCAGCTCGCCGATGAATTTGCGCAGCGCCGGGTCCGACGAGCGCGTCGCGAGCCGGCACACGGCCGGTTCGAGATTGGCGAGCGAGACGGTCTGGCCGTCCGATTCCAGGCCGTTGCAAAGCCAGTGCTCCCAGCCCAGGTAGTAGGCCAGCCCCGCGCCGCGCAGGCGGTCGATGTCGGCCTGGCTGCGCAGCTCGGGCGGCGAGTCCTTGATGCCGGCCACGCGCGGCAGCCGAGCGATCTCGAGCAGGGTCTCGAGCGTCGCCGTGTTCTGCGACAGCGAGCTTTCGTTGTAGATGTACAGCTTCAGGTCGGTCGCGTCGTGGACGGCGGTGAAGTGCGCGACCATGTCGGCCTGCGTCACCTGCTTGCCGAACGGCGTCGGGAACATCACGGCCCGCGCGCCGAGCGCCTGTGCCTTGACGGCGTAGCGCGTCACCTCGGCGGTGGTCGCCCGCTCGATGCCGGCGATCACGCGCGGGCCGCCGGCCACGGCGAGCGTGGCGCGCAGCATCGCCTCCCAGCGGGTTTCGTCGAGCAGCCAGCCCTCGCCCGAAGTCAGGCAGGCGATGAAGCCGGTGGCGTGGCGCGCGGTGTTCGCGATCAGCCGCGCCACGCCGGCCGGGCACACGTCGCCCTGCTCCGTGAGCGGCGTGACGAGCGGCACGTAGAGCGCGGAATCAGTTGACATGAAACCACTCCTCGCCGGTCAGCACGAACGCCTTCGAGCGGTGATAGAGGTTCTCGAGCTCGGTCGGGAAGCTGCCCGCGGCCGACGACTCGTCGAACGAACCGAGGTGGTCGGCCAGGCAGGGCAGGCTGCGCAGCGCCGGATCGTGGGTGTAGAGCTTGGCCTCGGCGGCCATCACCTGCGCGGCCAGCAGTTTCTGCTCGGCACGCAGGTGCGCGAGCCGCGCATCCGAATACGCGGTCTGCAGATGGCGCGTCTCGTAGCCCTGCCGCACGAACGTCATGTCGGTGTGCAGCACGTCCATGAACGGATAGTAATCGTCCTGGGTCTCGCGCGGCTGCCGCCAGATGACCGAGTCGCAGATGCCGATCTGCTCGAAGTTCATCCTGGCCCCTATCGTGTAGTGGCCATGGAAGAAGTTCAGCGAACGCGTGCGGATCACCCGGTCGCCATGATGCATGCCGAGGAACAGCGAAGCATCGATGAACGGCATGGCGTTACGCATGATAGCTCTCCAGTGCCGCCTTCATCGCGCCCATCGCCTGGCGGAAGAGCTCGGGGTCGCGCGCGAGCGCGATGCGCACGAAGCGCTGGCCGCGTTCCGGATGCTTCCAGTAGAAGTACTTGCCCGGCAGCACATAGACGTTCGACTTCAGCAGATGCGCATGCAGCTCGTCCGCCGAGACGCGCTCGTCGACGATGCGGAACCAGCCCACGCTCGTTTCCACCTTCGGCTCGCAGTAGGACAGGATGTTGCCGTCCAGGTGGCGGATCGCGCTCGCGCGGTTGATCGCCAGCACTTCGCGCACCGAGCGGAAGCCATCGTTGACGCTGTCCTTGATGTATTGCGTGACGACGTTGAGGATGAAGGGCGAGACGTTCAGCAGCACGCTCGTGACAATGCTGTAGAGGTCGGCGTTGAGGTCGCGGCTCGCGGTGACGGTCGCGCACTTGGCGTCCTGCAGCGGCCAGGTCTTGCCGGTGTCCTCCATCGCGATGTAGCTCACGCCGGCATCCTCCATGATCGCGTAGGCGTCGATGCGCTCGCGCCCGGAGGTCAGGATGAAGGCCGAGAAGCAGAAATCGAGGATCAGGATCTTGCCGTGGTCCTTGCAGTAGCGGACCACTTCCTTGAACGGCTCGGCGCCGTCGGCGAACAGGCTCGCGCCGGTCGGATTGTTCGGGTCGACGAGGAAGATCGCGTCGACCTGCGCGCCGTGCTTCTGCAGGTTGGCGTAGATCCGCTCGGGCTGCTCGAACAGCGATTCGTCGAGCGCCGACATCGGGACTTCCATGTGCTTGAGCAGGTCGTGCAGGTTGTCGAAGCACGGCTCGATCAGGCCCACGCGCAGATTGCGCCGGCGCAGGAAGGTGGCCGTGATGTGCATCGCGATCGAGGCGGCATAGACCAGGTAGATCTCGTCCCTGCGCTCCAGCGCGCGGTGCTGGCCGTGCAGCCGATAGAACGCCTCGATGAAGGCCTGCTCGGCCTGGTGCTGCGTTTCCGAGGCGGCCTTGTACCAGAGATACGGCAGGCTCTCGACGATACCCTTCTGCGACGGGCTCTGGCCCTGGTGGGTATGGGCGTCGGCCAGGTTGAAGCGGGTCTTCAGCGCCGAAATCTCGTGCTGCGTGATGTCTTCCTTGGCCAGGGTGTCGGTATCGGCGATGTGTTCGGTAAGGACGTCCATGATCTCAGTCTCTCAGGTGTCCAGCGTGGCCCCGCGGGGCACGCTGTCTTGTCAAAGGGCGGGCACGTCGGCTGGCCGGGCGGTGGCCCGGCGAATGGCCCTTGCTCGGGGCGGGGCCGCGTGTCTCGTCACGGCGTGGCGATATGAGGCTTGCTCGACGCTGGGCCAGGGTCGCGATTCGGGCGCCCGTCACGCGGTAACGCGCGGCGGGCCTGCTGCAAGGGCCGCCGGGCACGCCGGCGCGGCGCGGGGCGAACATGCCGCCGGGCCGTGAGGCCGACGGCTGACGCCGATATGATGTGAGCGTATTGGAGCGACTTCGTCTTTCAAGCATGCCGTCCTCGCAATGCTGGCCATGGGTACAACCGTGCTCTTGACGTGGCACGTCGGCTTTCGTGGAGCCGGTGCACGGCTCCCGTGATGCGCTTCTCGGTGATGCCGGCCGGCTTCAGGCCGCCTTGTCTTCCCACGGCGCGTGGGAGGTATAGGAGATGCCGTACTTCACGCTGAGGTCGCCGAGGTTGGTCAGATCGATGTCGGTGCCCATCGTCGAGAGCACCTCGACGAATTCGTCGAAGCCGCCCGGCAGATAGGTGTTGATCGTCTTGCTGACGGTGTCGCCGGCGTTGTAGAACGAGTGCGGGACGTTGCGGGGCAGCAGCACCGTGTCGCCGGGCTCGGCGATCAGGGTTTGCTTGTCGCACCAGATCTGGTACTTGCCCTCGACGATGTAGAACATCTCGTCCTCGTTCTTGTGAAGGTGGAACGGGACGCCGTAGCCGGGCGGCACGCATTCCTCGAAGATGGCGAAGCGGCCGCCGGTGGCCTTGCGGCTCATGCGGATGGTGATGTCGACCGTGTCCAGGACGCGGATGACCTTGTTTTCCTGTTTGGGCGAAACGACGATCTTGCCGAAAGCGCTCATGGTTGCATGTCTCCAGATTGCAGGGGTGAATTAACGCTCGGTTACATCTAGAACCTCGAGCCACTGGGCCGGGGCTTTAGTGTCGAATTGCTCGAAAATGTCGTTGATCTTTCGTCTCATCTTGATCCCCGGCATGTCCGATGCCATGTGAAACTCTTCATTCAGCGTCAGCGGCGTGTCCCAGTCGGTCGTCTCCAGGATCACGCGATCCTCGTTGGTGACCGCGCGGTCCCACGCCACGATGTCGTCCAGGTCCGGATTGCGGTCGGCGTCGTTGCGGAACGCGAACTGGACGAACAGCGACTGGCGGTCGTTGATCGGCGTGGCCCAGGTGATGATGGTGTGCACCAGGCCGTTGGGGTACTGGATGCGCATCCGGCGGCCGAACGGGGCGAACCAGTTGTGCTCCATGTAGCGCGTGGTCTGCTCGCTGCCGATCCCCAGGTTGTCCTTCTGCAGGCCCGGGTTGTTCACGAGCACGTCGCTGTACATGTTGAAACCCGTCTCGGTGTCCTCGTAGCGCGCGGGCGCCGGCTCCGGCATCTCGGCCAGCCCGAAGGTCTTGCGATGGACGAACGCGAAATGGGAGTTGTCGAGCCCGTTCTCGAGGATCCGCAGGCCGCTGCAGTTCCACACCTCCATGAATTCGTGGATCCGGTAGAAGCCGGCATCGGCGGCCTCGGGAAAATCGGGGATGTCGTGGATCGGCTCGTCGAGCGCGACCCAGATGTAGCCGTATTTCGTCTTGCAGCGGTAATGGTCGACGACGATCTTCTCCGACGGCTTCTTCTGCGGCAT
The DNA here is from genome assembly GCF_000960995.1 of Burkholderia glumae LMG 2196 = ATCC 33617. NCBI lineage: Bacteria > Pseudomonadati > Pseudomonadota > Betaproteobacteria > Burkholderiales > Burkholderiaceae > Burkholderia > Burkholderia glumae. The sequence continues at coordinate 2,187,827 of NZ_CP009435.1, forward strand.
CTGCGGAATCCGCACGCAGGCGCCGACGCCGTTGTAGGTCCAGCCGTGGTACGGGCACACCAGCTTGCCCTGATCGACCCAGCCGCCCGACAGCCGGGCCGAGCGATGCGGGCACTTGTCCTTGACCACGCCGAATTCGTTTTCGCCGGTCCGCCAGAGCGCCAGCGCCTCGCCGAGCAGGGTCACGGCCAGCGGGGCGTCCGTCACGTCCACCGCACGGGCCACCGGATACCAGAAACGGCGCAGTGAGTTGTGTTGTGTCGTCAGCATATCGATCCAGGTATGAGCGCGCTCCCTTGAACGCAGGAGACGTTGAACGGTTTCCAACGGGTTGCGATGCGGCCGCCCTCTGCCGCCGCATCGCCGAGTGCCGCCTGTCCGCGGGCCGGCGGACCGTGCCCGCCCGGGCGATCGAGCGACACCGTCCGGGCGCTGGCCGGCTGCCGGCGAGGGCGGGTGTTCCTGGGGTGGCTCATGCGGCTGTCTCGCTCAGGTTGACGGTGGGGCATCTGCGGGCAGATACGGCGAAAGCGCTGCGCATCGGTCACGGGCCGCGCGCCTGCCGGATCGACCGGCGCGGCGTGGCGAATCCCGTTCCCGAAACCGGTATTTTGTGATTCCGGCTTCGTCATTTATTACGTGAATTTCGAACTCGATATCCTCTTGCTTTTCCCGATTCGGGAAAGTGTCTCGCTGTCGTAATTTTCAGTAGCCGAGTTTTCAAACTCCGGCTTTCGGAAGGTTTGAGTAGCCTGCTCTGAGTTGAATTTTTAAAAAACTGTACCTAGGTGCAGGTGCGAATTTTCGATGACGATCGGCAGTTTTGGTGAAATGCGTGAGAGTCCGATGAATCAAGGGTTTGCCGGGGATGTTGTGGCGCATCAACCGAGTGCTATATAACAATATGAAATGAATTACGTAATGCAAGTGAGTTGCCCGGCGGGCTATTGAAATGGGCTTGGCAATGCATTTCGTTTTGTCGGGATACGTAGTATTGCGTAATTCGCCGCGCCTCGGCGCCACGGATTATCGATTCGGGTGCCGAGAATCGCTGCGCATTGGTATTTCGGAGTGGCGCCCCGATTTACTCGCGGCGTGGCGCGTGGCGCGTGGCGGACCGCCGTCATGGTGGACGCGACGCCTGGCGGTCCCGTGGCCGGGATTGCCGGAATTCAAGACGGCGCAATATGAATCACAAAATGATTTATGTGCCGGTGCCGTCGATTCGCCGGCCACCGGCTCGCCGTCATGGAATTTGCATGCGCCGATTTGAATGCGCCGGGTAATCCCCGGTAACCGATTTCCACGGTCGACAATTTAAGCGAAACCACCGAAAATCCCGACGGCATGGGATACTCAGCAATTAGAAATCCATTGCGCCGAAGCGGGCCGGCATCGGGCCGCCAGACGGCGGCCGGTTCGCGCGGCATTCGCACCGGCCGGCCGCCGGCGCGTGAATCAGGGGCCAATCAGGCGGCCCTTATGCCGAGGCGCCGCTTTCGGCATGGCAAGAACCTATTAGACAAGACAGGAGACAGCAGTCCATGCAGCCATTCTCCGCCATTGCGAGCGCGAGGCAGGTTGTCGAGTCGCAGAGCCCCGGGTCGTTCGCGATCCGCATGGCGCGGCCGCCGGGGCGTGCCTCACGCGCGGGGCCGGGCGGCACCGGCCCATGGCACGCGCGCCCGGTGCGCGCCGGCCGCGGGCGGGAGCCCATGACGGCGGGCGCCGCCGCGCTCGCGGCCGGCTTGCCCGCGCGGGAGTAAGACATGACGGGCGGTGAAACCAGCAAGGCGTCGCCGTCGATTCGGCTGGGCGAAGACCCCAGCCTGGCCGTGCTGATCGAGCATCTGCCGGCCGAGATCGATTGCCCGTTCGCCTATGTCATGATCGACAAGAATTCGCTGGAGCTTGGATGCTTCCTTTCGAGTTATCCGATCCGCTTGCAGCAGGAATATCGGCGCCGTGCATTGCACCGCGTCGATCCGGTGGTCCTGCATGCGATCCAGAGCGTCGCGCCGTTTTCGTGGGCCGAGGCATTCAGGCAGCAGCGCGTGCCCGATCCATCGGAATTCGATGCGCTGCGCCGCGAATTCGGGCTTCACGACGGCTACGTGTTCACGGTCCACGATCCGTACCAGTACGTGGGCATGCTCAGCTTTTTCAATCGCGGCGGGCGGCCCGAGTTCCGGGCCGAGATCGAGCGCGTGAAGGGTGCGATGCAGCTCGCGCTGGTGCTGTTTCACAGCAGGATCAATGCGAAGCCGCCCGACTCCCGGCACCGCGTCGAGTCGCTGACGCTGCGCGAGCGCACCGTTCTCAAATGGGCCGCCATGGGCAAGTCGTACAGCGAGATCGCCGATATTTGCGGGATTCGCGAGCGCACGGTCAAGTACCACATGGCGAACGTCGTGCAGAAGCTCGACGTGTCCACCGCCAAGCAGGCCGTGATCGTCGCGTCGAGGCTCGGGCTGGCCGCGTTGAGCGAGGGCTGACGCGGCCGGGCGGGGCGCCGTGCATTCACGCGCAGGCGCCGCCGTCGGGCCGCGCTTGGCGCGGGACGAGTTCGCCGAGCCCGTAGCGGTCGAGGGCCCGCGCCAGGTCGGCGCCGGCGAGCTGCCCTTGCCGGGCGAGCGCATCGAGGGCGCGGTAGGCGATCCAGCGCCGGTCCGGACACTGGTTCGGCGCGAACGTGTCGGCGCCGATCGCGCTGAACGGCGCGTCGAGATAGGGGCCCAGCTGGGCGGCGACGAACTCGGCGTAGGCCGTCACGGCGAGGACCGGCTGCCGGCTGCGGTTCAGGCAGGCATGCAGGTGCGAGGTTCGGCGCGCACAGCTGCCGAGGCTGGCGTTCCAGCGCTGCGCGTCGGCCGAGTCGCGCGCGAGCCGGGTGTAGCTCGGACAGCTCCACACCTCGCTGTCGACGCCCCAGTCGTCCTTGAGCAACTGCGCCGCAGCACGCACCTCGCGCAGCACCAGCCCGGCGCCGAGCAGCCGGATCTGCGGCTGGGACGCCTTCGGCTCCGACAGGCGATACATGCCGAGATAGGCCTGGGTCCGGTCGCAGCGCAGCGCCTCGATGGGCTCGCCGTGCAGTGTCAGATAGCAGAAGCCGGGCTCGCCCTTCATGTAGAGATCGTGCAGCGCGCCGGCCACGATCGCCTTGACCTCCTCGCCGCAGGCCGGATCGAACGGCATGCACTGGCGGTTCGAGGCGAGCCAGAGCGGCAGCCACGGGTGCGCGCCCTTGGCCCAGCGCGACGGCGACGATTCGATGTCGTTGAGGATGATGCCGCGCTCCGCGGTCTGGGCGGTGAGCATCGAGAGATGGCGCGAGGTGGGGGACTGCGTGAGGTAGAACAGCGGGCGCTCGTCGTTGCGCGCTCGCTCGCTGATCCACAGCGGCCAGGCACCGATCGCCGCGTTGCGCTGCTGCTGCTCGGCACGATCGTCGACGAACCAGAACTGGCCGTCGACCGTGGCGTCCTGATGCAGGTCGCGGATCAGCGCCGACACGGTGAGCAGGGGCGAATCGTGTTCGCCTGCGTCGCCGCGGGTGTCCTCGATGCAGCGGATGCAGGCTTGCGCGGCATGCTCCGTGTGTCGGGTGCGTTTGAGAAGCATCGTGTCCATGCTGAAGCCTCGGATGGCGGTGCTGCGTGGGTCGGGCGCGGCGGCGACGCGAGCGGCTCGCGCCGCGCGGGTGCCGCCCTTATCCGGCCTTCACGGCGGCCAGCCCGTCGCGCACCGCGGGCCGCTTTTCGAGCGCGTCGAGCCACCGCTGTACGTGGGAATATGGCGTGGGATCGATGCCGAGTTCGTCGTAGGTGCGCAGCCACGGAAACGCGGCGATGTCGGCGATCGTGTACTGATTGCCGGCAAGATAGGGAAAGGCGCCGAGCTGGCGGTCCACCACGCCGTACAGCCGGTGCGTTTCGTTGTGGTAGCGATGGATGGCCTCGGTGTTGCCCGTCTTCGAGCCGTGCGTGAACCACCACAGCTGGCCGAGCATCGGGCCGATCGCGCCCATCTGGAACTGCAGCCACTGGTTGATGACGGCCTGCTCGCGATAGTCCTTCGGCCACAGCAGGCCGTGCTTCGAGGCGAGATAGGTCAGGATCGCGCCGGATTCCCACAGCGTCACGCCGGCCTCGTGGTCGACGATGACGGGAATTTTCCCGTTGGGGTTGAGCTTGAGGAAGGCCGGCTCGCGCTGCTCGCCTTTCGACAGATTCAGATTCACCTGTTCGTAGCTGAGCTTGGCTTCGCACAGGAAGATGCTTATCTTCTGCCCGTTCGGCGTATCCGCCGTATAGAAGGTGAGACTGTTGGAGGTCATGGTGGCGCGTGCCCGCAGGTTGAACAGAGTTCCCGGTACGATTGCAAATGCAATCGTACCGGGAAGCTCACCGGCACGCAAGCGCGCGAGGCCGCGCCGGGATGGCGCGCCAAACCATCGGTTTCGCGGCATCGCCGAGCGCGTTCGTGGGTGCTTCGCGTCGCGATTTGCATCGGATTGTCCGCGCCTGCCGTGCGCGCTCCCGCTAAGCTGGGGTCATCCCGTCGTCGTCGAGGCGGCGTGCGCGGCAGCGCCGCGAACGCGTTCGGCCGGACGGGAAACATCAACGATCCGCTACAGCGAGGCCACCATGAATCATTACGTCATGCTTAGGAAGTCAATCGGATTCGGAGGGAAGCTATGAGCAAGGTTCCCGACGATTACATCAACGACGTGATCGCGCGCGAGGGCGGCTACGTCAACAATCCAGACGACCGCGGCGGCGAGACGAACTTCGGCATCACGGCGGCCACGGCGCGCGCGTTCGGCTACCAGGGCGCGATGCGGGACCTGCCGCGCGAGCTGGCCGCGCAGATCTATCGGCAGAACTACTGGACGGCGCCGCATTTCGACCAGATCGCCGCGCTCGACGAGACGCTGGCGGCCAAGCTGCTCGACATCGGCGTCAACATGGGGCCGGCCACCGGGGTGAAGTTCATGCAGCGCGCGCTGAACGTGCTGAACGTGCCGAACCAGCCGGCCGTGACGGTCGACGGCCAGGTCGGGCCGGCCACCGTGGCGCTGCTGCGCGCCTTCTATGCGCAGCGCGGCAGCGCGGGCCAGCCGGTGCTGAAGGGCATGGTCGCCGCGCAGCAGTCGGTGCGCTACATCGAGCTGGCGGAGCAGAACGCCAGCCAGAAGACCTTCGAGTACGGTTGGCAGCTGAATCGGGCATTGGGAGGAACGGCATGAGCACCTGGGGCGATGTGGCAGCGGAAGTCTCGAAGGTCGCGCCGATCCTCGGCAACGCGGTGCCCGGCGTGGGCACGCTGGTCGGCTCCGGGGTGGGGCTCGCCGCGTCGGTGATCGCCAAGGCGCTCGGCACCGATCCGTCGCCCGACAGCGTGATGGGCGCGCTGGTGAACGATCCCGAGGCCGCCGGCAAGCTGAAGCAGGCGGAGATGGATCACGAGCGCGATCTCGCGCAAATCGCCGCGCAGCGCGAGCAGACCGAACTGTCGGCGCGCACGGCGCTGTACAGCGCCGAGGCCGCCGACCGCGACAGCGCGCGCAAGCTGGCCGCCAAGCAGCCGGGCGACTGGGTGCGCCCAACCATCACGTTCGGGCTGCTGTTCGGCGCGATCGCGATTCTGGTGTTCGTGTTCCACGGCAATGCGTCGCTCCTGAAGGACGCCACCACCAGCCTGACGGTGGGCACGGTGATCGGCTACTGGTTCAACGAGCTGAAGCAGACGCTGTCGTTCTGGTTCGGCACGACCAGCGACGCGACGGCGACCAATGCCAAGGTCGCGGACTTCGCGGTGTCGCCGGGCGCGACAGGCAAGTAGCGGGCGGCGCGGGCGGCCGGTGCCGTCGCGCCGTCGCGGCGGACCGGGCTGCGCCGCGGCGGCGCGCATGTCAGCGGCCGCGCGCGCCGGTCTCAGCGGCGTGCCCGCGTGCGGCGCGCGGCTTGAACGTGAGCGGGCTTTCGTCCGGCGGCGGGCCGCCGGAAGTGCCGCAGCCGCCGCAGGCCGAGCAGCCCGAGCCGCAGCCGCCGCCCGCGGCGGCGCCCGCTGCGAGGCGCCGCCCGAGCCAGCGCAGCGCCGGGTGGCGTCGCGCCGCCAGGCGCTCGGCCAGTGCCGTCTGGCGGCGCGCCGCCCAGGCCGGCGCGAGCTGGCGCGCCGTCACCACGCCACTCGCGATCACCGCCACGCCGATCACCGCGTACTGCCACCCGGACCCGCCGCTCACAGCAAGGCCCGCGCGATCTGATAGGTGACGAGCGACGCCGCGTAGGCCATCCCGAACATGTAGCAGAACGAGATCGCGACGTTCCTCCACGACTGCGTCTCGCGCCGGATCACCGCGAGCGTCGACATGCATTGCGGCGCGAACGCGAACCAGGCCATCAGCGACAGCGCGCTGGCCAGCGAGAAGTTCGCGCTCAGCGCGTGGGCGAGGCCGGTGAGGTCGGCCTCGCCGCCGCTCACCGCGTAGACGGTGGCGAGCGCGGCCACGGCGGTCTCGCGGGCCGCGAACGCCGGAATCAGCGACAGGCTGATCTGCCAGTTGAAGCCGAGCGGAGCGAAGATGGTCTGCAGGCTGCGGCCGAGGTAGCCGGCGAACGTGTAGTCGATGGCCGGGCCGGTCGCGCCGGCGGGCGGCGACGGGAACGTCGAGACGAACCACATCAGTACCGTCAGCGCGAGGATCACGCCGGTCAGCCGCTTGAGGAAGATCGCGCCGCGCTCGCGCAGGCCGAGGGCGATGTCGCGCACGCGCGGCATGCGGTACGACGGCAGCTCCATCAGCAGCGCGTTTTCCTCGCGGTCGCCGCGCAGCTTCTTCATGACGAAGCCCACCAGCATCGCGCCGCCGATGCCGCCCGCGTAGAGCAGGAACAGCACGAGGCCCTGCAGGTTGAAGAGGTAGGCCACGCGATGCGCCGGGATGAACGCGCCGATCAGCAGCGCGTACACGGGTAGCCGGGCCGAGCAGGTCATCAGCGGGGCCACCAGGATCGTAGCGAGCCGGTCGCGCGGGTCGGCGATGCTGCGCGTGCCGAGGATGCCGGGAATCGCGCAGGCAAAGCTCGACAGCAGCGGGATGAAGGAGCGGCCCGTCAGGCCCACCGACAGCATCATCCGGTCGAGCAGGAACGCCGCGCGCGGCAGGTAGCCCGATTCTTCCAGCACCAGGATGAACAGGAACAGCACGAGGATCTCCGGCAGGAAGCCGAGCACCGTGCCCAGGCCGGTCAGGATGCCGTCGGTGAGCAGGCTGCGCAGCGGCCCGTCGGGCAGCCACGCGCCGAGCACCGTGCCGAGCCAGCCGAAGCCGTCGCCGATCGCGTCGGTGAGCGGCTTGCCGATCGAGTAGACGGCCTGGAACGTGACGAACATCACGGCCGCGAGGATCAGCAGGCCGAACACGGGATGCAGCGCCCAGCGGTCGAGCCGGTCGTCGCGTGCGTCGGTGGCGCGCGGCATCGTCACGGCCGCGGCCAGCAGCGCGCGCGCCCGGGCGTGGATGTCGGCGGGCGGCGCGCCGGCGGTGCCGGCCGCGATCGCGGCGGGCGTGCCGGTGCGCGCGTCGTCACGGGGGGCGTGCGCGTCGAGCGCGGCGATCAGCGCATCGGCCCCGCCCCGCTTGACGGCCACCGTCTCGACGATCGGCAGGCCGAGCTCGCGTTCGAGCGTGGCGACGTCGATGCCGATGCCGCGCCGCGCGGCCTCGTCCATCATGTTCAAGGCCACCAGCACCGGCCGCCCGAGGCGCTGGATCTCGAGCAAGAAGCGCAGGTGCAGGCGCAGGTTGGTGGCGTCGATCACGCAGACGATCAGGTCCGGCACGGCCTCGCCGGCCTGGCGCCCGAGCAGCAGGTCGCGCGTGACGCGCTCGTCGGGGCTCGCCGATTCGAGGCTGTAGGCGCCGGGCAGATCGAGCAGGTGGAGGGTGCGGCCCGAGCGCGTGAGGCATTGCCCGGCCTTGCGCTCGACGGTCACGCCCGCGTAGTTCGCGACCTTCTGGCGTGCGCCGGTGAGCTGGTTGAAGAGGGCGGTCTTGCCGCAGTTGGGGCTGCCGACCAGGGCGACGCGCAGGGAAAGCGTACTCATGACGACGGGGCCTCCGTGACCGTGACGCGCGCCGCTTCGGTGCGGCGCAGCGCGAACCGCGTGGAGCCGATCTGGATCAGTACCGGATCGGCGCGCCATGGGCCGTGCGCGACGACCCGCACCCGCTCCCCGGCGACGAAGCCCAGATCCCGCAGGCGCTGGGCGATCGGATCGGGCTGGGAGACGTTCGCGACATCGACGACGAGCGCCGGCACGTTCTTGGGTAAATGGCTGAGGAGCATCGCAGGGAAAATGTATGAATAGCAATCGTTCTCATTATATTGACGTGATGCGCCGCGCCGCTGCGAGTCGATCAAGTGGCGCTCATATGCGCCAATCTGCCGCGGCGTGGTCGGGGGCGAGCGGGAGAGGCCGGCGGCGCGCGTGGCCGTCCGCGGCGGGTGAGCGAGGGCGGCCGTGCGCGGCGGCGCGTGCGCGCCGCCCGCGGGCGCGGGGGCCCGGCCTTACTGGTCGGCGAATTCCACGCGGTTGCGGCCGCCGCGCTTGGCGCGGTAGAGCGCCTCGTCGGCCATCCCGTAGGCGGTGTCGAAGCTGGTGCCGGCGGCGTTGATGCTGATGCCGAAGCTGGCCGTGATCGCGCGGTCGACGGGCGGCACCACCAGCGAGTCGCTCATGGCGCGCCGCATCCGCTCGGCGAGCATGCCGGCCTCGCTGGCCTCGCAGTCGGGCAGGATCACCGTGAACTCCTCGCCGCCGACGCGCCCGATGAAGCCACGCTCGACGACGATGCTGCGCAGGCAGTCGACCACGCCGAGGATCACCGCGTCGCCGGTCGGATGACCGAAATCGTCGTTGATGCGCTTGAACTCGTCGATGTCGAGCACCACCATCGCGGCGTTGCGGGTGCGCAGGGTCTTGGCGGTGCGCTCGATCACGGCGCTGCGGTTCAGCACGCCGGTCAGCGCGTCATGCGAGGCGCGATGCGCCAACTGGTTGGCGAGCGCCTGCATCTCGCGCTCGGCGCGGTCGCTGCGCCCGATCAGCCGGCGCGTTTCTCGCATCAGGCGCTCGAAGTGCTCGATGAGCTCCCCCAACGACTGGCGGTACGCCGCGGCGTCGGCATCCGTGGCGCGGTGGGTGGCGCGCGCCCGCTCCAGCGCCGCGCTCTCGGTCTCGAAGAGATCCGGCGCGGCGCCCGGATGCACGTTGGGCAAGGACGTCGAAGTCACGGGCCTTCCTCAGTGCGCGACGGGACGGTCGCTGAACTCGATCGCGTCGAAATCGGCCTTCAGTTCCTCGCCGAATTCGGCGATCGTCTCGTCCTCCTCGTCGCGAAACCAGTTCATCGACACGCGGCTGCCCGCTTGGGCGGCCTGGTCGAGCGCGTCGAAGATGCTGAACAGCATCTTGGTGCTGGAGCTGTTGAAGTAGGTCAGCGCGACGTCGATCGTGATCGCGGCGCCCGTGCTCTCGGCCAGATACCTGCGCATCGTGTCGATGATCGGCGCGTAGAACGCGGCGGCATTCTCGGGGTACGACTCGCCCTTGATCGACAGCCGGTGCTGATCGAAGCGGAAGTCGATCTCGGGCGATGTCGTCGTGGCGGGAATGAAAAGGTTATCCATGGCGGTATTGGGGGTCTTCCTGCTCAGATGATGGCCATGAGGCAGAACAGCGTGATTCCGGATTCGCCGGCACGCGGGTGAAAGGCGAACTCGAGCGGCGCGCTCGCATCGCGCGCCATCGTCAGGAAGCCGAGCCCGGCGCCCTTGCTGTCCTCCGGGGTCTCGGCGCGCAGCGTTATCTTATACGCTTGCTTGATCTCCTCGACGGACATGTTGCGCAGCGGCTCGAGCTTGGCGCGCAGGTTCTCCACCTGGCTGGTCGCCATCGGGTTGACGCACCACATCACGTAGTGCTCGCCGTTCTGCGAGATGCAGACCGCGCCCTCGCGCACGTCGCCGCGCCCGTCCTCGCCCGCGTGCAGCGCGTTCGACGAATAGTGGACGATGTTCTGGGACAGTTCGACGAACGACGAGAACAGCTTGCGGCGGGTCGGGCCGGTCACGCCGGCCACTTCCAGCTGCAGCTTGACCACCTCGCTCATGGCCGCCACGATGTTGTGGGAGAAAAAACCCTTGTGATAGAAGAGCACGTTGCGCCGCTGCGCCAGGTCGAAAAACGCGCTGTCTTGATCGAGTAGTTGAAACATTCGTGGAATCGATTAGATACGAGCACAAAAAAACGTGACGTCGTCGCGGCGCGGCTGGGCGCCTTGCCATTGCTCCAGCGTTTGCCGCAGCTGCTCGCAGATCGCCGCGGGCGGTTCGGTGCGGTGCTGGCGGATCACCTCGAGCGCGCGCCGCCGCCCGAACGAGATGTTGCGCGGCCCGCCGATCTGGTCGGTCAGGCCGTCGGTGCAGACGAACAGCAGGCTGCCGGCCGCGGCCGGCAGGGAGTGCAGGCGCCAGGGGTAGTCCTCGCGGCTGTCCACGTAGCCCAGGCCCATCTTGTCCGGCGCGATCGTCTCGAACTGCGCGCTGCCGGGCGGCAGCAGGTGCAGCGCGATGCGCGCGCCGGCGAAGTGCAGCACGCTGCGCGCGGCGTCGAACCAGATCATCGCGGCGTCGAGGCCGTCGTTCGACTGCGCGCGCTCGGCCGAGTCGTTGGCCTGCCCGAGCAGGCTCTTGACGTTGCGGTTGACCGCCGCGAGCAGCGCGGCCGGATCGCAGGGCCCGAGTTGCTCGAGTTCCTTGGACAGCGACGCCGAGGCGAGCATCGTCATGAAGGCGCCCGGCACGCCGTGGCCGGTGCAGTCGGCCACCGCGCCGAACCAGCCGTGCGGCAGCGCCGAGAAATGATAGAAGTCGCCGCCCACCACGTCGCGCGGCTCCCAGGCCATCGCCGCGTCGTGCAGCCGGGTCGAAAGCGTTTCGCTGGAGGCGCGCAGCATGGCGCGCTGGATCACGCTCGCGTACTCGATGCTCTGCATGATCTGGCGGTTCTTCTCCGCCTGCATCTCGGCCACCGCGTTCACCAGTTGCAGGCCGCTGCCCAGGCCCGAGAAGCGGCCGTTGCGCGTCACGATGAAGCCGTCGACGAGGGCCTTGTCGCCGGTCTCGACGGTGCGGAACGCCAGCGACTCGATGTCGACGTCGGCGTCCACCACCAGCGGTTCCTTGTCCATGAAGGCGATGCAGCTCTTCTTGTCGTACAGCTCGCGATGAAACGGCTTGCTCATCTGCGACATGAAGATGTTGCGATTGATCAGACCAATCGGGCGTCCGTCCTCGAGCACTGCCAGGCTGCCCATCTCGCGATGTGCCGAGAAGATCTCCATGACGACGGAATTGGGGTCTCCGGCATCCACGGCCGGGACATCGTGGCCGAGGTCGCCGGCCGTGCGGGGAGCGCTCGATGTCGACGGGCGGCGAAATCGCGAGAAAGCTGCATGCATGGCGACGCGAGCCGGTATGTGAAGAAACCCCGGACGCTAACGGGTCTACATGTAACTTATGTGACAAGCGCGGTCGAGCCGGCCCCGTTTCGATCACACTGCGACGCGTGACCGCAGGCAAACGTTTTCATGCTGCTGCGCCTCGCGCCGCCGCGCTCGCGCCAGGGCGCCGAGCGCGGCGCGGCGGGGCGTTCAGGCGCCCGTGGCTGGCCGCGAACGGGCGGGCCGTCGCGCCGTGAGCCGGCAGCGGCCGGCGCGCGGCGAACGCCGGCATGGGGCCGCTGGGCGGCCCGGTCCCGCGAGTCGGCCGGGGGGACAAGCGCTGCCGCGACCCGTATCGCGGTCGCCTGGCGCCGTGATCGCGCTGCCGCCACGGTGAGAGCGTGCCCGCGGGTCGGTGTCGGAGAGGATTGGTTCGGTATCCAAATGAGCTTCGTCATTCGGTGCCCGCCTTGGGCGGCAGCGCCGTAGAGCGCGGCGGCATGGCGGGCGTGGCGCGTGGCCGCCTGTCTCGCGCGGGGCGACGACCGGCCCGGTTGGCGCATCGGGGGCCGCCACGTCGCCGTAGAGCGCGGCGCGCGAGGGGCGCGTCGCGACGGCGCATGGGTGCCGCCTCGCCCGAGCGGATCGGCACGGCGCCCAACGGCCAGGAAAGCCGGCGCGTAACGGGTCCATTTTTTGCTGGGGCGTTTGGCTGATTTCACGCGCTCACAGATGGCCGCGCGGCGGGGTGCCACGCTGACGCGCCGGCCGCCACGGGCCGCGTGTAGGAAAGGACGCGGCCGCCGCGCGCGCCTTGTAGTTTTTGCAGGGAGCGCATCGCGTTTGCGGCGTGGGTGAGCGCGGCTTGCCGGCCCGGCCTGCCAGCCCCGCCTGGGCGGCCGCCGCGGGGCACGGCCGCTGGCGCCGGGCGGCCACGGGCGGCATCGACGCGGCGCGGGCCGGGCGCGGCGCTGGGGCCGGCGCGTGGTGGCAGCGGGCGGGGCTTGCACGAGCGGGCGCGATGCGCCGACATCATCGCGGCGCCGGCCGCCGCCTTGCCATGCGTCGCGGCCGCCGCACCACAGGAGGATCGACTTGTTATCTGAGCACAGTCTCGAGTTTTTGCCACAACGCGGCGAGATGGCGCGCCGGGCCCGTGCCTTCGACTGGACCCGCACGCCGCTGGGCGCCCCGGCGCACTGGCCGGCCAACCTGCGCAGCGCGCTGAGCCTTTGCCTGAGTTCGCGCTTCCCGATTCTCGTCTGGTGGGGCGACGACTATCGGATGATCTACAACGACGCCTACATCCCGTTTCTCGGCCAGGGCAAGCATCCGGACGCGCTCGGCCGCTCGGGCGAGGCCTGCTGGCGTGAAATCTGGCCGCACATCGGGCCGATGCTCGATAGCGTGATGCGCACCGGCGTGGCGACCTGGTCGGACGACGAGCAGTATTTCTTCGATCGCGCGCTGCCGCGCGAGGAAGTGTATGTGACCTTCACCTACGGGCCGATCTTCGCCGAGGACGGTCGGACCGTCGAGGGCATCTTCTGCCCCTGCACCGAAACCACCGAGAAGATCGTCGGCGCGCGGCGCATGCAGACGCTCAGCAAGCTCGGCGTGCGCGCGCGCGAGACGCTGGACGTCCACGACGCCTGCACGCGGCTTGCCGCCGTGCTGGCGGAGAACGCCTCCGACGTGGCATTCGCGGCGATCTTTCGCGCCGCGCCCGGCGGCCTGCCGCTCGTGCCGCTCGCGGCGGCCGGGGTCGACGCCGCGGCGGTGCGCGACGCGCTGGCCGGCCCGCTCGCGCGCGCCGTCGAGAGCGGCGCGCCGGTCGAGATCGATCTGCTCGCGTGCGGCGTGACGATGCCGGGCGGCGCGTGGCCCGAGCCCGCGCCGCGTGCGCGGGCGATCCCGCTGCGCTGGTCGGGCGACGCCGGCGCGGGGGCGGTGGTGGTGCTCGGCGCGAGCCCGCGGCGGCCGTTCAACGCGGCCTACGCATCGTTCCAGGATCTGGTCGCCGGCCACATCGAGACCGCCATCGCCAACGCGTTCGCCTATGAGCAGGAGCGCAAGCGGGCCGAGGCGCTGGCCGAGATCGATCGCGGCAAGACCGCGTTCTTCTCGAACATCAGCCACGAATTCCGCACTCCGCTCACGCTGTTGCTCGGGCCGCTCGAGGATGCCTGCGCGCATGCCGGCGTGCCCGAGCCGGTGCGTGAGCAACTGCGCATCGCGCACGGCAATTCGGCCCGGCTGCTGCGGCTCGTCAACGCGCTGCTCGACTTCGCGCAGATCGAGGCGGGCCGGCTGCGTGCCACGTTCCGGCCCACCGATCTGGCGGCACTCACGCGTGACATCGCAAGCCGGTTCCGCTCGACGGTCGAGCGCGGCGGCCTCGCGTTCGAGGTCGATTGTCCCGCCCTGCCGGGGCCGGTCCATGTCGATGCGGATCTCTGGGAGAAGATCGTCTCGAACCTGCTGTCGAACGCGTTCAAGTTCACGCTGCACGGATCGATTCGCGTGAGCCTGCGGGCCGGCGCGGCGCGCACGGTGGTGTTCGAGGTGGCCGACACGGGCGTGGGCATCGCGCCGGCCGATCGCGAGCGGCTGTTCGAGCGTTTCTATCGCGTGGAAGGGCAGGGCGGGCGCTCGATGGAGGGGGCCGGCATCGGCCTCGCGCTCGCGAAGGAGCTGGTGGCCGCGCACGGCGGCACCATCGAGGTGGCCAGCGAGCCGGGCCGCGGCAGTACCTTCTCGGTGACGCTGCGGACCGGGGCCGCCCACCTGCCGGCGCGGCACGTCGCGAGCGAGCGGGCCGGTCCGGCGCATGCCCCGCGGCCGATTGCGCCGCCAGCGCCGGCGGCGCAGCGGCCGCCGCTGCACGGCGGCACCGCGACCTCGGCGCCGGCGGCCGCGCAGGCGCCGCAGGCGCGCGGCGATCACCGCTTCGCCTCGACCTTCGGCGCCCGGATCCTGGTGGCCGACGACAACGCCGACATGCGCCACTACCTGAACTCGCTGCTGGGCGGGGCCTACCGCGTCGAGGCGGTCGCCGACGGGGCGCGGCTGCTCGACGCCGCGCGCCGCGAGCGGCCCGACCTGGTGCTGACCGACGTGATGATGCCGAACCTCGACGGTTTCGCCGTGCGCGGTGCGCTGCGCGAGGACCCGCGCCTGCGCGAGGTGCCGGTGATCCTGCTGTCGGCGCGGGCCGGCGAGGAGGCGCGCATCGCGGCGCTCGACGCGGGCGTCGACGACTACCTGGTCAAGCCGTTTTCCGCGCGCGAGCTGCTGGCCCGCATCGGCGCGGTGCTCGAGCGCGACCGGCAGATCCGCGAGCGGCTGGTCATGCAGGAGCGGCTGCGGCTGCGCACGGCGCAGTTCGAGACGCTGGTGGACGTCGCGCCGATCGGGGTGTTCCTGCTCGATGCGCAGTTGCGCTTCGCCGAGGTGAACCCGGTCACGCGCCGCACGCTCGATGCGGTGCCCGATCTGGTGGGCCGCGATTTTCGCGAGGTCACGCGCCGCGTCTGGCGGCCCGCCTACGCCGAGCAGATCATCGCGGTGTTCGAGCACACGCTCGCCACCGGCGAGCAGTTCTGCGCGACCGAGAGCGCCGAGACGCGCGCCGATACCGGCCGCACGGAATACTACGAATGGCAGGTCGACCGGATCGTGCTGTCGGACGGGTGTCATGGCCTCGTCTGCTATTTCCGCGATATCTCCGCGCAGGTGCAGGCGCGCTGCCGGCTGCAGCAGGCCGACCGCCAGAAGGACGAATTTCTCGCGATGCTCGCGCACGAGCTGCGTAATCCGCTCGCGCCGGTGCGCCATGCCATCGAGCTGCTGGCGGCTGCCCCCGACGACGCGGCGCTTCAGGCGCGCGTGACGCCGATCCTGATGCGCCAGACCGACATTCTCGGGCGGCTCGTCGAGGACCTGCTCGAAGTGTCGCGGATCACGCGGGGCCTCATTACGCTGCGGCGCGAAACGGTCTCGCTCGACAGTCTCGCCGCGCAGGCCGCCGACGCCGTGCGTCCCTTCATCGAGCAGCGCCGGCATGCGCTGGAGGTGATCGGCGAGGCGGGCCTGCCGGTGTTCGTCGACCCCTCGCGGCTGGTGCAGTGCGTCGTCAACCTGATGAACAATGCGGCCAAGTACACCGAGCCCGGCGGCCGCGTGCGGGTTGAAACGTTCCGGCGCGACGCGTGGGCGGTGCTGCGGGTGGCCGACAACGGCCGCGGCATTCCGCAAGAGCTGCTGCCCCACGTGTTCAACCTGTTCGTGCAGGGCGAGCGTACGCTGGACCGGCGCGAGGGCGGCCTCGGCATCGGCCTGTCGATCGTGGCGCGCCTGGTCGACATGCATGGCGGCACCGTCGGCGTCGAGAGCGCCGGGGCCGGCCGCGGGGCCTGCTTCGAAATCGCGCTGCCGCTGGCCAGGCCGGCGGCCGCTTCGACCGCCACGGCCGCTTCGGCTCCCGGCGGCTCGCCCGAGCTGCCGCCGGATCGGCCGCCGCCGGCGGCGCGCCGCGTGCTGGTGGTCGACGACAACGTCGATGCGGCCGACGCGCTGGCCGCCTTGCTGAGCATCGAGGGCCACCAGGTGAAGGTGGCGTATTCCGCGCTCGATGCACTCGCGCTGGCGCCGTCGTTCGAGCCGTCGGCGATCCTGCTCGACATCGGCCTGCCCGGCATGGACGGCCATGAAGTGGCGCGGCGCCTGCGCGCGATGCCGGCGGGGCGCGACGCGCAGCTCGTCGCCGTCACCGGCTACGGCCAGGCCGCCGATCGCGAGCGGGCCCTGGCCGCCGGCTTCGACGCGCACTTGGTGAAACCGGTGGCGATGGCGCAACTGCAGCGATTGTTCGGGCGCGACGCGTGAGCGGGGCGCGAATCCCGCGCCGCGCCGGGCGGCGAGCGCGGGGGCGGGAAGGTGGCGAAGGTGGCGGCCGCCGCCCGGCACCGTCGCGGCCGCGCTGTTCCGGCGCCGGGCGTCAGCGCTCGCGGATGCGCAGGTGGCGCGGCGTGCCGAAGTCGTGCCGTGACAGCCAGCCGGTTTCGCCGCGCAAGGGGCGGAACACGGTGGCGTGATCGTAGCCGTGGCGATGTTCGTAAAGCCAGTAATGGCAGGCGGCCACGTGCGACGCGAACGGCTCGCCGCGCGTGTTCAGCGCGCGCAGCCAGTTGACGACCATGTGTGGGGCCGGCGCAGCGTGGCCGGCAGCCCAGAGGCGGCGCACCAGGTACGCATCCACCGCCTCCGGGGTGCCCGTCAGCAGAATGTCAGGGCACGCATCGAGATCGTTTCTCATCGGTGCTCTCAGGGAGTAGTCGCCGTGGCAGTGTAAAAGCCAGGCGCGCCGATTTCAACCGTGAAACCGACAGGTTGGGGCAAACGGACCGGCACGCGGCGCGATCGCGGTTGCACCGGAACGGGGCGCGCCGGCCCGGACGTCATGGCGGCGTCGCATGAGGGCGTGGCGCGCCGATCCGGCCAGCCGCGGCCGGCCGCTGCGGTTCGGCGCGCGAGCGCGCCGTGTCGGGAAAACGCGGTTTTGCCTTGTACGGCGTTCCGACGTTACTGTGTCGGACTTCGCCGGCCGCTGCGGCCGGTCCCTTTGGCGACCGACACGGGACACACGACAGATGAACGAGCGGCAAACCGGCGACGGCGTGGTGGACGAGATCGCCTATACGTTCGGCTATTGCGACGAACTCGATCCGCTGCGGCTCGCGCTGCCGCTGCTGCGGGCGGGCCTCGCGGCGCCGGCCGTGCAGAGCGCCTGCGAGCTCGGTTTCGGTTACGGCGTGAGCGTGAACATTCATGCGGCCGGCTCCGGCGCGAGCTGGTACGGGACCGATTTCAACGCGGCCCATGCCGGTTTCGCGCAGTCGCTCGCGCGCGAGGCCGGCTCGCGCGCCGTGCTGTCCGGCGAGCGCTTCGCCGACTTCTGCCGGCGCGAGGATCTGCCCGAGTTCGACTTCATCGGCATGCACGGCATCTGGAGCTGGGTGTCCGACGAGAACCGCGCCTGGCTCGCCGGCTTCCTGCACCGCAAGCTCAAGCCGGGCGGCGTGCTCTACCTGAGCTACAACACGCAGCCCGGCTGGGCCGCGATGCTGCCCGTGCGCGAACTGATGATGGGCCATTTCCAGGCCGGCGCGATGCGTCCCGAGGCCGGCGGGAGCGACGCGAGCGGCGCGGAGCGCATGCGGCGGCGCGTCAGGGCGGCGGTCGAGTTCGCGCGCGAGGTGTTCGCGGCGCGGCCCGGCTATGCGGTGGTGAACCCGATGCTGGCCGAACGCGTCGAGGCGCTGAGCCGCGAGGACACGCAATACCTCGCGCACGAATATTTCAGTCCCGACTGGCAGGCCATGTCGTTCCGGCAGGTGGCGGCCCCGCTGGCCGCAGCGGGCCTCGTCTACGGCGGCTCGGCCGACTATCGCGATCATTTCGACGAGATCAACCTCGACGCGGCGCAGCGCGCGCTGCTGGCGCGCATCGTCGATCCGGTGCAGCGCGAGACCGCGCGCGACCTCTGCATGAACCGTTCGCTGCGTCGCGACTACTGGATCAAGGCGCCGCGCCGCCTCGACCCCGCCGAGCGCGATGCCGCGTTGCGCGCGCAGCCGGTGGTGCTGGCGCTGCCGCGCGAGGCGGTGGCGCTGAAGGTGCGCGGCGCGCTCGGCGAGGCGATGCTGCCCGCGGCGCTGTACGGCCCGATACTCGATGTGCTGGCCGACCACCGGCCCGCCACGCTCGGCGAGCTCGAGCAGCGCGTTCGAGCGCATGGCATCACGCTGGCGCAACTGGCCGGGGCCGTGATGCTGCTGGTCGGCACCGGCGCGCTGCTCAACGCGCAGGACGAGGCTCGCATCGAGGCGGCGCGGCCGGCCGCGGACCGCCTGAACGCGGCGCTCTGCGAGCAGGCGCTCGAGCGCGACGCGGTGCCGTGTCTGGCCAGCCCGGTGTCGGGTTCGGGGATTCGCGTGCCGCGCGCGGCGCAGCTGTTCCTGCTGGCGCGTCGGCGCGGCATGGTCGGGCCGCGCGAGTGGGGGGAGTTCGCGGCGGCCGCGATCGCGGCAGGCGAGCCGGTCGCGCGCGCGATGCTGGCCGAGCGCGTCGCGCAGGCCGAACGCTTCGCGCGGGTTCATCTGCCGGTGTTGCTGGCGTTGGGGATCGGTTGAGGCGGGCGCCGCCCGGCGCGCTTTAGGCGCCGCCGGGGCGCGGCGGCACCGCTATGCAGCCGTGGCGATATGGATCGACGAAATCGGCATTTGTGGCGGCGTGGGCCGTCGCTATAGTCGGCTCCTGCTCATCGTCATGCCGCTCGCGCGGCCCGCATCATGTCCACCGTCATCCTCGCTACCGCTTCACCCGCCTCGTCCCCGCCCGGCCCGGCGGGCGCGCCGCTCACGCCGCTCGTGATCCGCTCGGCGCGCGACGTCGCGCGGCTCGCCAACGAAGGCGCCGCCGCGGGCGGCCAGGCGCGCGCGGTGGTCGCGATCGCGCTGGGCGGCGTGTTCCTCGACGCCTACGATCTCACCTCGCTCGCCTATGGCGTCAAGGACATCGCGCGCGAGTTCGCGCTGAGTCCGGTGCAGGTCGGGCTGGTGTCGTCGGCGATCACGTTCGGCGCGCTGGTGGGCGCGTTCGTCGGCGGCTACCTGACCGACCGGATCGGCCGCTACCGCGTGTTCATGGCCGACATGGTGTTCTTCGTGGTGGCGGCGATCGCGGCCGGCCTCGCGCCCAACGCCTGGGTGCTGGCGATCGCGCGTTTCGTGATGGGGCTCGGCGTCGGGCTCGACCTGCCGGTGGCGATGGCCTTCCTCGCCGAGTTCTCGCGCGTCTCGGGGCGCGGCAACAAGGCGGCCAGCATCGCCGCCTGGTGCCCGGCCTGGTACGCGGCCACCAGCGCCTGCTATCTGCTGATCCTCGCGCTCTACGCGCTGCTGCCCGACGCGCAGACCGGCTGGCTGTGGCGCATCGTGCTGGCGTTCGGCGCGGTGCCGGCGCTCGTGATCATCGCGGTGCGCAGCCGCTACATCAGCGAATCGCCGGTGTGGGCCGCCAACCAGGGCGACCTGGCCGGCGCGGCGCGCATCCTGAAGCGCTCGCACGGGATCGACGCGGTGGTGGCCGAGGGCGCCGACCAGGCCGCGGCAATCGACGCGGCCCGCCCCGCGCGCGCCTCGTGGCGCAGCTACGCGGCCCTGTTCGGCGCGCGCTATCGCAGGCGCACGATCCTCTCGCTGGTGATCGGCGGCGCCTCGTCGTTCGGCTACAACGCGATCGTCTACGGGCTGCCGGTGATTCTCGCGAGCTTCCTGAAGCAGGGGCCGCTCACCACCATCGTCGCCGCGCTGGCGCTGAACCTGCTGTTCGCGTTCGTGGGCGGGCTGATCGGGGTGCGCACGGCCGCTACCGTCGGCGCCTGGAAGATGACCACGGCCGGCGTGGCGCTGCAGTTCGTCGCGCTGCTGGGGCTCGCGCTGATCGGCCGGCCAAGCGGCGCGGTGCCGGTGGTCGCGGCGCTGCTGCTGCTCGGCGCCTATCTGTTCGGGCAGGGTTTCGGCCCCGGCTCGCACTCGATGACCTACGCGTCGCTGAGCTATCCGACCTCGCTGCGCGGCGTCGGCGTGGGTTTCACGCAGACCGTCGCGCGCGGGTTGTCGACCGTTTCGCTGTTCCTGTTTCCGGTGCTGGCCGCCGCGCTCGGCACGCGCGTGTTCTGGCTGATCGCGCTGGCGCCGCTCGCCTCGCTCACGGCGCTGCTGTGGCTGCGCTGGGAGCCGTCGGGCTACGACGTCGACGCCGAGGATTATCGCGACGCGAGCCCGGCTTGAGGCGGCCGCGGGCGGCGTCGCCCCGCGCCGCGGCGGCCTGACGGGCGCGGGCGCGGGCGGTCGCGACCGGTCCGCACGATGCTATCGGCGCCATTGGTTTATTGAATTTCACAGTCGGGGTGCGAACGGCGATAGTGCGGGTCGGACACGAGCCCGCCAACGTGAGGCCGCTGCACCTGGCGGCGCACGCTTGGCGGCGAACCACGACGCGACCTGGAGCCGCCGCCGGCATGACACCCGAATCCCGTTTTCCCGGCCGGCCCGACGGCAACCGGCCGAGCCGCGCCGGCGCGGCGCCCGCGATCCTCGACGAACTGCTGCGGCGCGCCGGCGTGACGATCGGCGGGCCGCGCGCGTGGGACCTCCAGGTCCACGACGCGCGGGCCTACCGGCGCGTCCTCGCGAGCTGGTCGCTCGGGCTCGGCGAGGCCTACCTGGACGGACAGTGGGATTGCGACCGGCTCGACGTGCTGTTCGCGAAGCTGCTGCGTGCCGACCTCGACGGCGCGGCGACGGGCGTGGCGAGGCTGCGGCTCGCCGCCGGGCATCTGCGCCACCGCCTGTTCAACCTGCAATCGCAAGCGCGCGCGTTCCAGGTGGGCGAGCGGCACTACGACGCCGGCAACGACGTGTTCGAGGCGATGCTCGATTCGCGCATGATCTATTCGTGCGGCTACTGGGAACATGCCACCGACCTCGAGCAGGCGCAGATCGACAAGCTCGACATGCTGTGTCGCAAGCTGCGGCTGCGGCCCGGCGAGACGCTGCTCGACATCGGCTGCGGCTGGGGCGGGCTCGCGAAGTTCACGGCCGAGCGCTACGGGGTGAAGGTGACCGGCGTGACCGTCTCCAGGCAGCAGCTCGCGCTCGCGCAGGCCCGCTGCCACGGGCTGCCCGTCAGGCTGCTGCTGCGCGACTACCGCGAGCTGCAGGGGCGCTTCGACAAGATCGTCTCGGTGGGCATGTTCGAGCACGTCGGGCAGAAGAACTACGCGACCTATTTCGACACCGTGCAGCGCCTGCTCGCACCCGAGGGCGTGTTCTTGCTGCACTCGATCGGTGTCGCCTCCGAGACGGCCGGCACCGACCCGTGGATCGACCGCTACGTGTTCCCGAACGGCAAGCTGCCGTCGGCGCGGCAGATCGCCGGGGCCGTGGAAGGGCGCTTCATCATCGAGGACTGGCACAATTTCGGCCCCGACTACGACCGCACGCTGATGGCCTGGTGGGATCGCTTCGAGGCCGCGTGGCCGATGCTGCGCGCCCGCTACGGGCAGCGCTTCTACCGCATGTGGAAATACTACCTGCTCTGCTGCGCGGGCTTCTTTCGCTCGCGGCAGGGCCAGCTCTGGCAACTGGTGCTGACCCATCCCGAGCGCGCGCAGACCTACCGCTCGGTGCGGCTGGGCGGCGGCGCGGGGCGCTGAGCGGCCCCGGGCGGGGCGCGGCCGCCTTGCCGCCGCGCTCTCATGGTCCGTCGCCGACCAGCCCGGTGCGCTCCTGGGCGCCCCAGCCCTGGTTGCCGCGCAGGAAGTGGATCCAGCCGAGCGCGGCGCCGGCGTGGCGCAACACCTGGAAGCTGAACGGCTCGAGCACCGAGGCCACGAACGCGATCGCGAGGCTCGAATGCTCGCGGCTGCCGGTCCAGCGGCGGTACAGGTGGATCGACCAGAGATGGAACGCGAAGTCGATCACGATCTTCGCCGCGATCACGCCCGAGATCGACAGCGCGACGTGGAAGCGGTGCTGGCAGAGGAACAGCATCAGCAGCACGATCGCGGTGAGCCCGTAGATCGGCTGCAGCGTGTCGAGCGCCTTGACGGGCAGCATCAGCAGGCCGAGCTGGCCGTAGCGGCGGTTGCCGGTCATGTCGCGGTTCCAGTACTGCGTCTGCAGGAAGCCGGCGAACCAGCGGCGGCGCTGGCGCAGGAAGCTGCGCAGCGTGCCGGGCGCGTCGGTGCGTGCGTGGGCGTCGCCGATCACGCGCACGCGCCAGGTCTCGCCGTTCTCCACCGCGTAGCGGCGCAGCCGGTGAATCAGTTCGTAATCCTCCACCAGGCAGGCGCCGTCGAAGCCGCCCACCTTCAGCAGCGCGTCGCGCCGGAAGCAGGCGAACGCGCCCGAGATCAGCAGCAGGCTGTCGGCGCGCATCCAGGCGAAGCGCGAGATGAAGTTGCGGATGTACTCGTAGGTCTGGAACCACTGGAAGAAGCGGCCCGACAGGTCGCGCGCGCAGATCGGCGTGAGGATGCCGGTGGCGGCCACCAGCGCCGGCTCGGCCGCGAACGCGCGGCGCATCGCGGCGCAGGCGTCGGCGGCGAGCCGCGTGTCGGCGTCCACGGTCAGCACCGCGTCGGTGTCGAGGTGGAGCAGCGCGGCGTTCAGCGCCGCCGCCTTGCCGCCATGCGGCACGCGCAGCCAGCGCAGGTTCGGGTGGCGCGTGCTGGGCGCGCTCAGCTCGCCGTCGGGCGCCTGCACCAGGCCGTACCGGGTGGTCAGCACCTCGATGGTGGCATCGGTCGAGCCGTCGTCGGCGAACACGATCTGCCGCAGCGGCTCGGTCTGCGCGAACAGACCGTCGAGCGTGACCTGGATCACGGGGGCCTCGTTATAGGCGGCCACCACCACGCCGAGCGACGGGCGAGGCGTGCCGGGCGCGGGGGCGGCCGGGGCGTGGACGCGCGCGAGCGGCCCGGCGAGCGGCAGGATCTTGACGGCCACGAAGCTCAGCAGCAGCGTGTCGTAGATCACGTAGGCGATGCCCACCGACCACGACGCCAGGCCCGGTGCGAGCGCGCGCGCGAACAGCGCGATCCAGAGCAGCAGCGCGCCGCCGTGGATCAGCCGGCTCGCCAGCGGCGCGGCGCGCGGCGTGAGGCGCGGCGACAGGCGCGTGCGGGCCAGATCGAGCGCGTCGCGCGCGGCGGCGGTGACGGCATGGGCGCGGCTCGCGGCGAGGCGGCGCGGATGGCCCTGGCGAGGCTCCCGGTTCGGGGCGGGCGAGGTCGTGCTCACGGCAGCATGCGGCGCAGGACCGATTCGCGATCGAGCAGCTCGTGCTTGAGCGCGCCGAGGATATGCATCGCCAGCACCGCGTAGAGCGCGTAGGCGCCCCAGGTATGGAACTCGCCGAACAGCGTGTGCAGGTGCTCCTTGGGCGCCGCCGGCAGGTTCGCGATGAAGCCGAGGCGGAACCAGGGGATCAGGTGGTAGAGCGACAGCGGATGGCTGGCGGCGTCCTTCCAGGCCGAGTCGTGCAGCCAGCCGGTGATCGGCATCGCGAACATCAGCAGGTAGAGCAGGACATGCGCGAGATGGGCGGCGCGCCGCTCCCAGCGGTGGAACCGGCCCGGCAGCGCGGGCGGGCGATGCGTCGCGCGCCATAGCAGGCGCAGGACCGCCAGGCCCAGCACGGTGATGCCGATCGACTTGTGAAGGTCGATCGCCGGGCGCACCCAGCCGTCCGGCATCGCATCGGCGGACAGCGCGATCGCCACGTTGACGAGGATGCCGAGCGCGATCAGCCAGTGCAGCACCATGGCGGTTCGCGTGTAGCGCATGACGGGGCGGGCCGTGGCGTCGGTGTCGCTGGCGGGGGGCAGGGCGCGTGAATGCATGTCGATCTTCGTCGGGGCGGGAGGATGCGTGGTCGATGGGGGCGGTCGGGTTCGGTGCGACCTTGCAATGCGTGGGCCGCGGAGGCGGCCGCCGGCACATATGATGCGCCGGTCGGCCCCCGCCAGGCAGAAAGTATCGCGCCGGGCACGCCGCGGCGGCCGGGCCGCGGATCGCGCCGCCCGGGTGTCGTGCCGTGCGCAGGTCGACGTTCCGGCGGCGGCCGGCGCTTGCCGTCGGTCGCTTGCTCGTATAACGCGCGCGGCAGGCGGTTTATTCCATCACGACGGCAAATTTTCCTTAGCGCGACGCGTATCGGATCTGACACCCGGGCGAGGGAGGCGTCAGGATCGTAAGCCGGGGCGGCGCACGAGGCACGGCAAGACGCGGCTCGCCCGGCGTCGCGCTGGATCCGGGGCGAACGAGTGGCGCATGGGCTGCGTGCCGCTCAAGGCCCGCCGCGTTGCGCGGATCGACGTCGGCCCCGACGCGGCGCAGGCCGACCGGGTCGAACCCATGCCCGAGCAGCGCCGACACGGCCTCGCTCATGTAGCCGTGGCCCCAATGGCGGCGCTGCCGTGAAAAGCCGTGCTGCGCGCGGCGGCAGGGCGCGTCGTGATCGAACAGGCTGCAGTCGCCGGGCGGCTCGCCGCTCGCGAGCGATTCCACCACGCAGGTCGATTCGTTGCCCGCCGCGGTAGCCCGCGCGAGCCGTGCGGCGCGCGCCCGCGCCTGCGCCGGCTCCGTCATCGGCGGAAACGAAAAGTAGCGCATCGCTGCGGCGTCGGATCAGAGCGCGCAGCCCGCCTGCCGGTCGTCTTCGCGTATCGGGCGCAGCCGGCGCGTGGCGCTGATGATGGGTTCGAAGGCGGGCATGGCGGCCTCGTCGAAGCGCGAAGCGGCGACCTAGCACCAGCGCGCCCGCGCCGCGCCGTCCGGGCCGGCCAGCCCCCCGGCCCGGCACCCCGCGCGGCTCAGGCCGGCGAGGCGAAGTGGCGTGCGATCGAGCCGGCCCAGTCGGCCGGACGTGCGGAGGGCGACTGGTTGCGGTCGAAGTCGGGCGCCGCGAACACGCGCTCGGACGACACGCCCACGCGCAGGCCCTTGCCCTCGGTGTCGGCCGCCAGTGCCTGCCAGGGAATCGCGATCAGGCGCTCGCCTTGGCCGCTCGCGCTCGTCACGAGCACGTGCGTGATGCGTCCGCCGCCGAGGTCGAGCAGCAGGTCGCTGACGTGGCCCACGTCCACGCCGTCGTCGGCCCGCACGCTGGCGCCTTCCAGCGTGTGCGCGGCGATCGGCAGCGCGCCGCTCGGGTCGGTTTCGCGATAGCCGGCAAGCGGGCCGCTCTGCGAGCCGGCGGGGTGGGTATCGAGCGTTTTCATCGGAATGCCTCCGTCGAAATGGCGGCGCGGGATGCGCGATGCCGGGCCTCGGGCGGTGCTGCCGGATCTATGGGATCGCTGCGCCGCGTGCGATGCCTGGTGCCGGTACGCAAGCGCCGTGCCGTCGCGCGCGGTGCAGGCGGGCCGGCCGGCGCCGCGCGGGGTGCCCCTTTTTACAACGCCATGCAGCTTTTTCGCGCTCGCCGCCCGCGCCGGCGGCGGCCGGCGGCGGCGCGCGCGGCACGGCCGTTGCATGGGCTGGGGCATGGCCGGCGCGGGCCGCCGTGCCCCTGGCCGGCGGGCGGCACCGCTCCACGCAGCCGGGCGCAGGAGCGGGATGCCCACGGATGACGGATCGGGGCGCCGGATGCCGGCCCAGCCGGCGCCGCTGCCGGCGATCGATCACGGGCGATCGGCCGGGAGACGCGGCGACGGGAACCGTCGGGCCGCTGGTCGATGCGATCGAACAGGCTGACAGGCTGGCGCGGGCGCGGCGGGCACGGCGCGGTCGGAAACGAAGGATCACCTGAGCCGAACGCCGCCCAGGCGATCGAGGAGACGCACGATGAAGTGGAGGCGCACGAGGCGCATCATCACGATCGCCGTCGCGGCGGGGCGCGCGCGATGCGGCACGAGCCGAGCGGCCGCGAGGCCGTGCCGTTCCCGTCCGCCGAGGGGCGAGGCGCGTCGCCGGCGCCGCGCCCGCGCCGCACGATGAGGCGCGGGCGGCTGCCGCGGCCGTCGCGAGCCCGGCCGGGGCGGTGCAGCGGCACCGGCGGCGCGATCGCCGGTGCCCGGCCGTGCCCGCGGGGCCTGGGCATGCATGTTGCATTGCGGTTCGGGCGGCGGCGGCGCGGCCCTGCGCAGCGCGGCGCGGGAACCGTCACGAGAGGAGGGCAGCAATGCCGGCGATGATCTGGAGAGGGGCGATCAGCTTCGGTCTGGTCCACGTGCCGGTGCGGCTCGTGCCGGCCACGCGCACCGTCAAGCCGTCGTTCCGGATGCTCGATAGGCGCTCGCTCGACCCGATCGGCTATCGGCGCGTGAACAAGCGCACCGGCCGCGAGGTGGCGCGCGAGGACATCGTGCGCGGGTACGAGTACGAGAAGGAGCGCTATGTCGTGCTCGGCGACGACGAGATCCAGGCCGCCAATCCCGAGTCGACGCAGTCGGTCGACATCCTGACCTTCGTCGACGCTTCGGCCGTCTCGTTCCTTTATCTCGACACGCCTTACTACCTGCTGCCCGAGCGCAACGGCGAGAAGGTCTACGCGCTGCTGCGCGACGCGCTGGCCGAGACGGGACGGGTGGGGATCGCCCTGCTCGTGATGCGCGAGCGCCAGCATCTGGCCGCGCTGATCCCGGTGGGCGAGGTGCTGGCGCTCGACACGCTGCGCTGGCAGGAGGAACTGCGCGGACTCGACGAACTGTCGGCCGGCGGCGGCAAAGGCGGCAAAGGCGGCAAAGGCGGCAAAGGCGGCAAAGGCGGCAAAGGCGGCAAAGGCGGCGGGCGGGGCGCCGCGGCCAGCGCGCAGGAGCGGCGCATGGCGCGCAAGCTGATCGAGGACATGTCGGGCGACTGGGCGCCGGACGAGTATCACGACACGTTTCGTGACGACATCCTCGTGCTCGTCGAGCGCAAGGTGAAGGCCGGCAAGACCGAGACGATCGAGACACCGCCCGCCGGCGCGCCGGCCAAGGCGGCGTCGAACGTGCTCGACCTGACCGAGCTGCTGAGGCGCAGCCTCGACGGCGGCGGGCGGCGCGGTGCCGGCCAGCGCGCCGATGAGCTAGGGCAAGCGGGCCGGCGAACGGGCAGGGCGGCCGGCAAGAAGACGGCGGGCGGCAAGCCCGCGGCGGGCAAATCGGCGAGCAAATCGGCGGGCAAATCGGCGGGCAAATCGGCGGGCAAATCGGCGGGCAAATCGGCGGGCAAATCGGCGAGCAAATCGGCGAGCAAATCGGCGAGCAAATCGGCGTGGGCGGCGAAAGCGAACGGCGCGGCGAGCCGTGCGAAGCCCGCGGGTGGAACGGCTGCGGCCGCGGCGGCGAAGGCGGCCGGGAAAACGGTCGGGAAAGCGGCTGGGAAAACGGTCGGGAAGACGGCCGCCGCGCAATCGGCCGCCGCGCAATCGGCCGCGCGCCGCAAGTCCAGCGGCCGGGCGGCGGGCCCGGCGCCGGCGTCGCGCAAGCGCGCCGCCTGATGCACGGGCAGCGACGACGATGACCGACACGCTCTCCGAGTATCAACGCAAGCGCCGCTTCGACGCGACGCCCGAGCCGGCCGGCGCGAAGCGGCGCGGGGCGCCCGCGCGGCGTCGGGACGGCGCCGCCGCGCCGCTGCGTTTCGTCGTGCAGGTGCATCACGCGCGGCGTCTGCATTACGACTTCCGCCTCGAACTCGACGGCGTGCTCAAGTCGTGGGCCGTGCCGAAAGGCCCGAGCCCCGATCCGGCCGACAAGCGGCTCGCCATTCAGGTCGAGGACCATCCGCTCGACTATGCGAGCTTCGAGGGCGAGATTCCGCCCGGCCACTACGGCGCGGGCAGCGTGCGGATCGACGATGCCGGCGTCTGGCGCCCAGAAGGCGGCGTGGCGGGTGCCCGGCGCGGCTACCGCGACGGCAAGCTCACGTTCGAACTCGACGGCGCGAAGCTGCGCGGGCGCTGGTCGCTGATCCGCACCGCGATGCCGGGCAGCCGTGGCAAGTCCTCGTGGCTGCTCGTGAGAGCGCATGAGGACGCGGCCGGCAGCGAGCCGGCGGACCAAGCGGCCGACCAACTGGTGGACCAGGCGGCAGCGCGGCGGCGCACGCGGCAGGGCCGGCCGGCCGCGAAGCCCGCGGCGAAGCGCCCGGCCAAGCCCGCGGCCGCGCAGCCGGCCGCATCGGCCTCAGGCACCGCCACCGCGCTCCCCGGCGCCCGCCGCGCGGCCTTGCCGGACGCGCTCGCGCCGCAACTGGCGACGCTGGTCGCCGCGCCGCCCGAGGACGAGGGCTGGCGCTACGAGATGAAGTTCGACGGCTACCGCGTGCTGATCCGCATCGCCGGCCGCGGCGGGCGCCGCTCGGTGCGCGTGCTGACGCGCGAAGGGCTCGACTGGAGCGCGAAGTTCGGCGCGCAGTGCGCCGCGTTCGCCGCGTTGCCGGTCGACGATGCCTGGCTCGACGCCGAGGCCGTGGTGCTGGACGCGCGCGGCGTGCCCGATTTCGCGGCACTGCAACGGGCGCTGTCGGACGGCGACGATGCGGCCATCGTCTGCTTCGTGTTCGACCTGCTGCATCTGGACGGCCGCGCGCTGCAGGCGGTGCCGCTCGATGCGCGCCGCGCGCGGCTGGCCGCGCTGCTGGCCGGCGCCGATTCCGGCTGCCTGCGCTTCTCGCCGACGCTCGACGGCGCGCCGGCGGCGCTGCTGGAGGCCGCCGCGCGGGCCGGGCTCGAAGGCCTGATCGGCAAGCGCGCCGACGGCGCCTACCGCGCCGGACGCAGTCGCCAATGGATCAAGCTCAAATGCCGGCAGCGCCAGGAATTCGTGATCGGCGGCTACAGCGCGCCGCGCGGCAGCCGCAGCCACTTCGGCGCGCTGCTGCTCGGCGTCCACGCGGCGCCGCCGCGCTCGACGCGGCGCGGCGGCCAGGCCGCGCGCGAGCGGGCCTTGCAGTATGTCGGCCGGGTCGGGACCGGCTTCGATGCGCAGCAGCTCGCCGCGCTGGCGAAGCGGCTCGCCGCGCTCGAGCGCGAGCGCGCGCCGTTCGCCGTGCCGCCGCCTTCGCGCGGCGACGCGGTGCGCTGGGTCGAGCCGAGGCTGGTCGCCGAGTGCGAGTTCGCAGGCTGGACCCGTGACGGGCTGCTGCGGCAGGCCGCCTTCATCGCGCTGCGCGAGGACAAGCCGGCCGCGCGCGTCGTCAGGGAAACCGCCTTGCCTACGGCGGGGCGAACCACGGGAGGCAGCATGGATAGTAACGAAGCAGCCTCGGCCGGCCATGCCGCGCGCCGTCGTCGCGGCGGCGCGGACGAACCGGTCGAGGCAGGCCAGGCCAGGCCGGCCGGCGCGGCAAGCGTGGCGGGAGTGCGCATCACGCATCCCGAGCGCGTCGTCGACGCGCAGGGCGGCTTTCGCAAGATCGACGTGGTGCGCTACTACGAGTCGGTGGCGCGCTGGCTGCTGCCGCAACTGAGCGGGCGGCCCGTGTCGCTGGTGCGCTATATGAAGGGCATCGGCGGCGAATCGTTCTTCCAGAAGCACGCGGGCGCGCGCGGCATGGGCTTCGTCACGCGCCACCCGGGGCTCGATCCGGGCCACGACGCGCTGATGACGCTCGACGACACGGCCGCGCTGGTGGGCGCCGCGCAATTCGACGCCATCGAGTTTCACACCTGGAACGCGACGGTGGACCGGATCGAGCGGCCCGAGCGCCTGGTGTTCGATCTCGATCCCGATCCGGCGCTGCCGTGGGAGCGGATGATCGAGGCGGCCGGCCTAGTGCGCGCGCTGCTCGAGGCGCTGGGCCTGCCGGCGTTCTGCAAGACCAGCGGCGGCAAGGGGCTGCATGTGGTGGTGCCGATCGTGCGGCATACCGAATGGGACGACGCGAAGGCGTTCTCGCAGGCGGTGGCGCGGCATCTGGCCGGGCAGCTGCCGGAGCGCTTCACCGCGAAGATGGGGCCGGAGAATCGCCGCGGCCTGATCTTCGTCGACTACCTGCGCAACGGCCGCGGCGCGAGCACGGTGGCCGCCTATTCGGCGCGCGCGCGGCCCGGGATGGGCGTCTCGGTGCCGCTCGCCTGGGAGGAGGTGGCGGCCACCACGGGCGGCGCGCAATGGACGATCGCGAACCTGTCGGCGCGGCTCGACGCGCAGCGGGCCGACCCGTGGGACGGCTACGACGCCGCACGCACGCGCATCACGGCGGCGATGCGCAAGCGCCTCGGCGAGCGCTGAGGGGCGCCTCGCGCGGAGCGGGCGCCGCAGCCGTGCGCCGGCTTTGTACAATGGAGGCGATCCGACCGCCTCCGCGCCGCGCGGCGCCCGCCCGCCATGTCCACTCGCACCCCGGCCCCGCGCCTGCAGCCCCGCAAGACCCCGAGCCAGCCGCGCGCGGCCGAAACGGTGGCCGCGATCGTCGAGGCGGCGGCGCAGGTGCTGGAGATGGCCGGCATCGACGGGTTCAACACCAACGCGGTGGCCGAGCGCGCGGGCGTGAGCATCGGCTCGCTCTACCAGTACTTTCCCGGCAAGGACGCCCTGACGGTCGCGCTGATGCGGCGCGAGATGCTGCGCTTTCAGCAGGATCTGGAGGCGGCGCTCGACGAGCCCGACGGCACCGCCGCGCTCGAACGCCTGATCGGCGCGGCCGCGCGCCAGCAGCTCGAGCGCCCGGTGCTGGCGCGGCTGCTGGACGTGCAGGAAGCCGATCCGCTGCTGCGCGACGCGGTGAGATGCGCATCCATGCCGCAGATCGTCACGACGGTGGTGTGCCGCGCGTTTCCGGCCTGCGCCGATCCGGCGCTCGCCGGGGCCGACCTGTGCGCGATGATCCGCGGGCTCGTGGATGCGGCCGGCGAGCGCGGCGAGCGCGACGTGGCTCACCTCGAACGGCGCGTGCGTGCGGCCGTGTTCGGCTACCTCACGCAGTTGGGCGCCGGCTGAGGCGCGCGCCGCGGCCCGGCGGCCGGTGGCGGAAGGCGGGCGAGGCAGGCGGGCTGGCGGACTGGCGGACTGGCGGACTGGCGGACTGGCGGACTGGCGGACTGGCGAGGCGGGCGGGCTCCGGACGCGAGCCCCCGAATGTGAGCAAACGGAGGCCGGCCGAGCCGGCCGCGCCGGGCCGCCGCGGCCTGCCGCGCGGCCTTGCCGGCGCCCAGCCGGCGCGCGGGCAATGCGAGTAGCCGGCGGCCGGCCCCGGCCCGTATTCTGATGGCGCTGGCGGTGACCCCCACCGTGCACCGCCGCTTCCACCGGAGCCTCCGCCATCATGAAACTGAATCACCTGAGCTTTCCCTCGGCCGACACGGCCGCGACCGCCGCCTTCTTCGAGCGCTATCTCGGCTTCACGATCGCCGGCACCTGGGACCGGTCCTACATCCTCAAGCGCCCCGGCTTCGACGTGGTGATCGAGCACGTCGACGACGGCGCGCCGGCCTGGCCGCGCTCGTTCCATGCCGGCTTCGAGATGCCCGACATCGACGCGGTGCGCGCGCTCCACCAACGCCTCGCGGGCGACGGCGCGGCGCTCGAAACCGGCATCTTCAACAACGGCCGCGGCTCGCGCTTCTTTTGCCGCGCTCCGGGCGGCGTGATGTTCGAGCTGAACACGCGCGCCGACGCGGCGCCCGAATACCGCGGCACCTTCGACTGATTCCACGGCACGCCGCCGCGGGCCGAATCGATGCCAGATCAATTAGTGATCCTGTCGATCCGGCGCGCGCGGCAGGCCATCGGCATCTCCTCGCGAAATCGCTTCTTTGCCACGGAGTGACCCATGAGCACCCTGACCACCGCCCCGCTCGCGCCGCTGCTCGCGCGCCTGTTCGACGAAGCCGACGCGGCGGCCCCGGCCTTGCACCGCGCCGTCGCCGGGCTGCCCGACGGCGAGCTGGCGCGCCTGATGCGCAGCAAGACAGACTACCTCGACTGGTATGGCCGCATGAAGGATCTGCCGCTGCCGATATCGAGGCAGACCGGCAAGCTGCTGTACCAGCTCGCGCGCGGCGGCGGCGCGCGCAACATCGTCGAGTTCGGCACCTCGTTCGGCATCTCGACGCTGCATCTGGCCGCCGCGCTGCGCGACAACGGCGGCGGCCGGCTGGTCACCAGCGAGTTCGAGCCGTCGAAGATCGCGCGCGCCCGCCGCAACCTGGCGGCGGGCGGCCTGCTCGAGCTGGTCGAGATCCGCGAGGGCGACGCGCTGCACACGCTCGCCGCCGATCTGCCCGAGCGCGTGGACCTGCTGCTGCTCGACGGCGCGAAGGCGCTCTATCCCGAGATCCT
This sequence comes from Burkholderia glumae LMG 2196 = ATCC 33617, assembly GCF_000960995.1. Lineage (NCBI taxonomy): Bacteria > Pseudomonadati > Pseudomonadota > Betaproteobacteria > Burkholderiales > Burkholderiaceae > Burkholderia > Burkholderia glumae. Next base: position 2,220,184 of record NZ_CP009435.1, read on the forward strand.
CGCGCTGGTCGAGCCGCGGCTGCGGCCCGGCGCGTTCGTGGTGGCCGACAATGCCGGCCACAGCCCCGCGTATCTGGCACGCGTGCGCGCGACCGGGCACGGCTACCTGTCGACGCCGTTCGGCGGCGACGTCGAGCTGTCGATGCGCCTGCATTGACGCGCGCACGCGCCGGCATGCCGGGATGGGCCGTGGCGTGCGGTGACGGGCTGTTATGCGCGCCTGGCCGGTGCGAAGCGGTCGAGGTCGGCGCTGTCGTGGCGTTCGTGCTGCTGTTCCGAGGCCTCGCCGCGCACGCGGTTGACGTGGCGCCCGCGCTTGACGGCCGGCCGCGCGGCGATCTCGTCGGCCCAGCGCAGCAGGTGCGTGTATTCGCCGACGTTGAGGAACTCGGCCGCGCCGTACAGCTCGCCCTGTACGAGGCCGCCGTACCACGGCCAGATGGCGATGTCGGCGATCGTGTAGTCGTCGCCGGCGATATAGCGGCGTCCGGCGAGCAGGCGGTTCAGGACGTCGAGCTGGCGCTTGGTCTCCATCGTGAAGCGGTCGATCGGATATTCGAGCTTCTCGGGCGCATAGGCGTAGAAGTGCCCGAAGCCGCCGCCCACGTAGGGTGCCGAGCCCATCTGCCAGAACAGCCAGTTCAGCGTTTCCGCGCGCGCGGCCGGATCGGCCGGCACCAGCGCGCCGAACTTGTCGGCCAGGTAGAGCAGGATCGAGCCCGATTCGAACACGCGCACCGGCGCGGCGCCGCTGCGGTCGACCAGCGCCGGGATCTTCGAATTCGGGTTGATCTCCACGAAGCCGCTGCCGAACTGGTCGCCCTCGCCGATGCGGATCAGCCAGGCGTCGTACTCGGCGCCCGCATGGCCGAGCGCGAGCAGTTCCTCGAGCATCACGCCGACCTTCACGCCGTTCGGGGTGGCCAGCGAATAGAGCTGCAGCGGATGCTTGCCGACCGGCAGCGGCTTGTCATGGGTCGCGCCGGCCACCGGGCGGTTGATGTTCGCGAACTGGCCGCCGGATGGCGCGCGCTGCGTCCAGACGGCCGGGGGGACATAGACGGAATCCTGACTCATGCAATGTTCTCCGAAAAGGGCATCGACCGCCCGCGTGCGAGGCCGCGGGGCGAAGGGGCGCGCGCGGCGCCTCGCTGCAGCAGCGCGCCGAACCCGCTACTCTAGACGCGTTTCGGCGTTCTTGCCGGCGACAGCCTGAGAGCCGCCGCGGCACCGGCACGCGCCCGCGGTTTCGGCTTGGCAGCGACGCGGCCGCGGAGCGATCATGGAGCCCTTGCCGCGCGGCGCCCCGGGCTCCGCTCGCGGCTGCGTCGCGCGCCGCCGTGCCATGTCGTGCCATGCCGCGCTCGGGCCGCCGGCGCCCGCGCTGTTTTGCCATCCGATCTTCAGGGAGTCCAGCATGCCTTCATTCGCTATCGTTTCCGTTTCGCGCGGGTTCGCCCCCGCGCCGGCCGTCATCGTGCGCCGGAGGTTCGCATGAAGGCCGCCGTGTTTCGCGCACCCGGCGGCCTCGATCGCATCGAGATCCTCGAGGTGGCCGACCCGGGCCGGCCGGGGCCGGGTCAGATCCGCGTCGCGCTGCACGCCACCTCGCTCAATTTCCACGACCTGATCGTCGCCAAGGGCGGCATGGGAACCGACGACGGCCGCGTGCTGATGTCCGACGGCGCCGGCGTGGTCGAGGCGGTGGGCGAGGGCGTGACCGAATTCGCGCCGGGCGACCACGTGGTCTCGCTGTTCTTCCCGCAATGGGCCGACGGCGCGCCGTGCCCGCCGGTCGGCGATTTCGCCGGCACGCCCGGTGACGGCATCGACGGCTTCGCGACCGAGGTGGTGGTGCGCGCGGCCGGCGCGTTCACGCACGCGCCGCGCGGCTGGCGCCATGCCGAGAGCGCGACCATCACCACCGCCGGGCTGACCGCCTGGCGCGCGCTGGTCGGCGACGCGGGCCTGAAGGCCGGCGACGTGGTGCTCACGCTCGGCACCGGCGGGGTGTCGATCGCGGCGCTGCAGATCGCCAAGGCGTCGGGCGCGACCGTGATCGTCACCTCGTCGTCGGACGAAAAACTCAGCCGCGCCAGCGCGCTCGGCGCCGATCACACCGTCAACTACCGGCATACGCCCGACTGGGGCCGCGTGGCGCGCGAGCTGACGGGCGGGCGCGGTGTCGATCACGTGATCGAGCTGGGCGGGCCGGGCACGCTCGCGCAGTCGATCGACGCGGTGCGCGTGGGCGGCCACATCTCGCTGATCGGCGTGCTGACCGGCATGCAGGGCGAGGTGCCGACGGCCGCGCTGATGAGCAAGCAGGCGCGGCTGCAGGGATTGATCGTCGGCAGCCGGCGCCAGCAGCAGGATTACGTGGCCGCGCTCGAGGCCACCGGCATCCGCCCGGTGATCGACCGCAGCTTCGGCTTCGGCGAACTGGCCGAGGCGTTCCGCTGGCAGGAGCAAGGCGGCCACTTCGGCAAGATCGTGGTGGAGTGGTAAGGGCAACGGCGCGCGGGCGAGGGCAGGGCAGCGTGCCGTGCCCGCGCCGCGCGCTGCTTACTTCGCGGTCGGCATGGCGAACTCGGCGCCCTTCTCGATGCTTTCGTTCCAGCGCTGCATGATCGACTTCTGGCGCGTGTAGAAGCGCACGCCCTCCTCGCCGTAGGCATGCATGTCGCCGAACAGGCTGCGCTTCCAGCCGCCGAAGCCGTGCCACGCCATCGGCACCGGAATCGGCACGTTGATGCCGACCATGCCCACCTCGATGCGGCGGCCGAACTCGCGCGCCACGTGGCCGTCGCGGGTGTAGACCGCCACGCCGTTGCCGAATTCGTGCGCATTGATCAGTTCGATCGCTTCGCCCAGGTCCTTCACGCGCACGCAGGCCAGCACCGGGCCGAAGATTTCCTCGCGATAGATGCGCATCTGCGGCGTGACGTGGTCGAACAGCGTGCCGCCCGTGAAGAAACCCTGCTCGTGGCCGGCCACCCGGTGGCCGCGCCCGTCCACCACCAGCGTCGCGCCTTCCTCGACGCCCAGGCCGATGTAGCCCTCGATCCGCTCGAGCGCCTGGCGCGTGACCACCGGGCCCATCTCCGACGCGGGGTCCATGCCGTTGCCGATCTTGAGCTGGCGCGCGCGCTCGGCCAGCCGCGGCACCAGCCGGTCGGCCACCTCGCCCACCAGCACCGCCACCGAGATCGCCATGCAGCGCTCGCCGGCCGAGCCGTAGCCGGCGCCGATCAGGCCGTCCACCGCCGCGTCCAGATCGGCGTCGGGCATCACCACCATGTGGTTCTTGGCGCCGCCGAGCGCCTGCACGCGCTTGCCGTGTTTCGCGCCGGTCTCGTAGATGTAGTTCGCGATCGGCGTCGAGCCGACGAAGCTGACGGCCTTCACGTCGCGGTGCGCGAGCAACGCGTCCACCACTTCCTTGTCGCCCTGCACCACGTTGAACACGCCGTCCGGCAGCCCGGCCCGCTTGAGCAGGTCGGCCATGAACAGCGAGGCCGACGGGTCGCGCTCGCTCGGCTTCAGGATGAAGCAGTTGCCGGCCGCGATCGCCACCGGGAACATCCAGCACGGCACCATGCACGGGAAGTTGAACGGCGTGATGCCGGCCACCACGCCGAGCGCCTGGCGCGTGGTCCAGTTGTCGATGCCGGTGGAGACCTGCTCGGTGTAGTCGCCCTTGAGCAGCTGCGGGACGCCGCAGGCGAATTCGATCACGTCGATGCCGCGCGAGACCTCGCCCTGCGCGTCGCTGAACACCTTGCCGTGCTCGGCCGTGATGATCGCGGCCAGCGCGTCGCGATGCTGGTTCATCAGTTCGAGGAAGCGCAGCATCACGCGCGCGCGGCGGATCGGCGGCGTGTCGCTCCAGCCGGCGAAGGCGCGCTTCGCGCTTGCCACCGCGGCCTCCACGTCGCTCGCGTCGCCGAGGCGCAGCGTGCGCGCGGCCTCGCCGGTGGCGGGGTTGTAGACGGGCTGCGAGCGCGTGCCGCGGCCGGCGCTGCGCTGGCCGCCGATGAAATGCTCGACGTCCGCGCGATCGGTGTACGAATCCATGTGCTCCTCCGGGATGTGGCCGATGCCAGTGTGGATGTCCGGCAGTGTAGGAGCCGCAAGCCGCCGTGGATATACACTGGCGGTGAAATCATTGTTTAAATTTCTAAACGATCGAGCGATGCCATCCGACCATATCGAAAGCCTCTGGGTCCATCTGCACTGGCTCACCGTGCTGGCCGACCAGGGCAGCTTCACGGGCGCCGCGGCGCGGCTGGGCGTGAGCAAGGCGGCCGTCAGCCTGAAGATCGCCGAGCTCGAGCGCGCGGCCGGCGTGCCGCTGGTGCAGCGCACCACGCGCAGCGTGCGGCTGACCGAGGCGGGCCTGCGGCTCGCCGACGAGACGCGTCCGCTCTACGACCGCATCTCGCAGAGCTTCTCGGGCGTGCGCGACACGGGCGCCCAGGTGCGCGGCAGCCTGCGCGTGACGGCGCCGGTGGCGCTCGCGCGCCAGCAACTGGTGCCGCGGCTCGCCGAATTCCGGCGCCGCTACCCGGCGGTGCGCATCCAGCTCGACGTGTCCGACCGGCTCGCCTCGCTCGCCACCGAGGGCTTCGACCTGGCGATCCGTCACAGCGCGGCGGCGCCCGAGACGCACGTGGCCTGGAAGCTCTGCCGCACCCATTCGGTGATCGTCGCGGCGCCGGCCTATCTGGCCGTGCGCGGCGCGCCGGCGCATCCGGACCAACTGGCCGGCCACGATTGCCTTTATTACCCGCGCAGCCATGACTCGGCGGCGTGGACCTTCGAGCGCGCCGGCACGCGGCGCCAGCGCGCCGCGCGCGTGACGGTGCCGATCGGCGGTCCGCTCGGCGCGAACAACAGCGAGGTGCTGCGCGACGCGGCGCTCGACGGGCTCGGCATCGCGCTGCTGCCCGATTTCTCGGCAGTGGCCGCGCTGCGCGCCGGCACGCTGGTGCGCGTGCTGCCCGAATGGCGCCCGGTGGGCGTATTCGCCGAGCAGCTGCTGGCGGTGCGGCCCTACGCGACGCACGTGCCGCGCGTGGTCCGGGCGTTCGTCGCCTATCTGCGCGAAGCGTTCGCGGACGGCTTCGACGAGGGCGTCAAGCCGCGCTGACGGCGCGCGCGCCGGCCGCGCGCAGCGCCGTGGCGCGCCGCGGGCTTCGGCGAGGCCACCGCGCAGGTCATCACGCCGGGCTGCCCCGCGTCGGCGGGCGGCGCGCGCCAACGCGGGCCGAAGCGCGGCAGCGTCAGGATTTGCTCGGCGGCGGCGCGTCGGGCGCGGCCGCGGAGGGCTTGCCGGCCTGCTCGCGGGCCGACGACGCGTCCGCGCCGCCGGCCGGCGGCGGCCCGCTGCGCGCCTCAGGCCGGCCGTCGTGCGGGCCGTCGCCGGCCTCGCCGCGCCGGTCGTCATCGCCGGCCTCGCCCGGGTCGCGCGCGTAGACGGTGCGCTGCGGGTTCGCGATGCGGATGCCGCGCTCGGCGAACAGCACGGCGATGCGCCGGTTGAACTCGCGCTGCACGCCCCAGCGTCCGCTGTCGCGGCACTGCATCTGGCCCGACATGGTGATCGCCGCGCCGTCCACCGAATCGACGCCCCAGTACGCGAAATCCGACAGGATGCCGTCCTTGTACTTGGGGTCCTCGCGCAGCGCGGCGCCGATCTCCTTGAGCGTTTCGACCGCGCGGTCGATGTCCTCGCTGTGGAGGATGCTGACCTTCACCGCCGCGTTGCCGAGCCCGCGATTGGTGTTGTTGACGGTGGACACCGAGCTGAACGGCACCGTGTGCAGCGAGCCGTCGCTGGCGCGCAGCCGCACGGTGCGGATCGACAGGTATTCGACGGTGCCCGACACGCCCGCCAGCGTGACCCAGTCGCCCACCTGCATCGCGTTCTCCATCAGCAGGAAGATGCCGGTGATGAAATCCTGCACCAGCTTCTGCGAGCCGAAGCCGAGCGCCACGCCGAAGATGCTCGCGCCGGCCAGCAGCGGCCCGACGTTGACGCCCAGCTCGCTCAGGCCGGTCAGCACCACCACCAGCGCGATCAGCACGAACAGCAGCGTGCGCAGCATCGGCAGCAGCGTGCGCAGCCGCGCGGCGCGCATCAGGTTGCCCTGGTGGGTCCAGCGGTCGAGGCGCCGCTCGATCGAGATGTTCGCGCTCTCCCACACCAGCAGCGCGACCAGCGCCGCGATCGCGATCGTCACCAGCGCGGAGGCGAGGCGATGGCCGATGGTGCCGGCCTCGAACGCGCGCATCACCGGCACGCCCCAGATCTGCAGCAACAGCAGCAGCGTGACGATGCCGACCAGGACGGACACCACCTGCCGCAGCAGCGGGTAGTAGCGGTAGGCATGGCGATGCACCACCGTGCCGTGGTCGTCGCCGTGCCGCTCGAACAGGCGCACGAGCGCGCCGAACACCACGATCGAGACGATGCGCATGCCGATCATCACCGCGATCGAGCGCCCGCCGAGCGCGATCAGCACGTGGTAGCCGTTGTGGACGTCGAGCGCCCAGACGAACCAGAGCGCCATCACGACGAAGATCGCCACCGGCGCCCAGGCGTCGGCGAGCGCGTTGCCGAACACTGCGAGCGACGGCCGCCCGGCGCTCTGCGCGCGAATCCAGGCGGCCACCGGCCGGCTGCACTGCAGGATCAGGATCGACACCATCACGTGGCCGACCAGCGCCACCGCCTTCATCAGCGCGACATGGCCCGCGTCGCTGAGGCCGAAGCTGCCGGCCGTCTCGACCACCGCCGAGCAGCCGCCGATCACCAGCACGATGCGGCGGATCCATCGCTGCGCGAACGCGGCCCAGGTGTCGCCGATATGCAGCAGCCGCAGCTGCGGCGCGTCGGGCTGGAAGAACAGCCGCGAGCCGATGGTCACCGCGCGGCAGATCACGTAGATGTCCACCAGCGAGCCGATCGCGAGGGCGGCGGGGGTGTCGTCGTCGGTCACGATCGACATCATCAGGGTCGCCACGCCGACGAACAGCAGCAGCGAAACCGCACGCAGCGCGAGGCTCACCAGCGCGCGCGGCACGCGTTGCAGCAGCGTGCTGTGGCGCAGCGCCTGGCCGCGCCCGCGCGAGGCGAGTTCCGCGCGCCGCGCTTGATCGGCCGCGTCGGGCGGCGGCGCGGGGCTCGCGCCGGTGCCGGCCGCGGCGAGCGCGGCGGCGTCGGCCGCGGCCGCGGCCGGCTCCGGCGAGCCGTCGGCCGACGCGTGCGAGGCCCCGGCCGACGGCTCGCCGGCCGGGCCGCCGCCGGCGCGGCGCGCGGCCAGTGCCGCGAGCGCGCGCCGCAACAGCCGGCGCGCAAACCATTCGATCAGCAGCGCGGGCGCCAGCGCCGCGACGATCAATTGCAGGAAGCTGACGAAATCTGCGCGCTCGTCGGCATGGGTGAGCTTCGCGCGCCACCAGGCGCCCACCGAGCCCACGTCGAGCAGCGAGCGCATCGAGTCGCGCAGCGCGCGGCCGATCTGCGCGGCCCAGTGCGAGCCCTGATGCATCAGCTGCGAGGCGAGTCCGTTGCTGAGGAACGCGGTGGGGCTCGAGGCGGCCGATGCCGCGCTCGCGGCGGGGGCCGCATGGGCGGCGCTGGCCGGCACGGCGGGCGTGCTGAGCGCCCCGGCGGCGGCGATCGCGCGCAGCGTCGATTCGAATTGCGCGCGCTGGCGCGGATTTTCGAGTACCGAGAGCGCCTGTTGCGCCTGCTGCGGCGTGAGCACCGGTACTGCCGGGGCCGAGGCCGCGGCGGGCGCGGCCGCCTGGGCCGACGTGACGACGATGGCGAGCAGCCAGCCGAAAAGGATCTGTCGCATGTTGGGCGTGGGTGGCCCGCGCGCGACGCGCCGGCCGATCGTGGAAAACGTGGAGGAAATTAACATGATCGGGCCAAGCACCGGTTAGTTCCGCCGGCGGCATGGCGCGGGCCGGCGCGGCCGCCGGCCCGCGCCGATCAGGCGCTCGCTGGCGCCGGCGGCGGGTGGCTTGGCCTGCCACCGCCGCCGGCGGTGGCGCGAGGCGGCGAGCCGTGCCGGCCGCGCGGCCCCTGGCGCGGCAGCCGGGCGAGCGGACGCAAGAGGCGTGCCGCGCCGCGCGTTCGGGGCGGCCTGCCGGTGCCGGCCGCACGGCCTTGTCCGACGGCGGTCGCATCGGTTGCGGGCGCAACGACGGCGGCCGCGGCCCCGGGCCCGGAGCGAGGCAAGCGCGGCGACGCCGCCGGCTACCCATCAAGGAATGCGTTGAGAGGCGCGTAAGATTGGCCGCTTTCCAGCAGAAATTTCGATCGATCGGCCCATGATCCGTGAACTGAAAACCTTTCTGTCGGTGGTGCGCCACGGCACCTTCGCGCGCGCCGGCGCGCAGGTCGGCCTCACGCAGTCGGCCGTCAGCGCGCAGATCCAGCGGCTCGAGGACGAACTCGGCTTCGCGCTGTTCGATCGCACCGGCCGCTCGGCCAGGCTGAACGCGGCGGGACGGCGCACCGTCGAGCGTGCCGAGGAACTGCTGACCGCCTACGCGCGGCTCGCCGACCAGGGCCCGGCCGCGGAGGACCGCGGCCTGCTGCGGATCGGCGCGATCGCCTCGGCGCAGACCGCGCTGCTGGTGCGCGCCATCGTGCCGTTTCGCGAGCGCGCGCCGGGCTGGCGCGTGCGCGTGATCCCGGGCGTGTCGCTGAACCTGCTCGCGCAGGTCGATTCGGGCGAGGTGGACGGCGCGGTGTTGATCCGCCCGCCGTTCGCGCTGCCGGCCGAGCTGACCTGGCGCGCGCTCGTGCACGAGCCGTTCGTGCTGCTGGTGCCGCGCGCGCTGCGCCACGAGCAGGCCCGCGTGCTGCTCAGGCGCGAACCGTTCGTGCGCTACGACCGCAACTCGTTCGGCGGGCGCATCGTCGATCGCTGGCTGCGCAAGGTCCGACTGAGCGTGCACGACGTGATCGAGCTCGACGAACTGCAGGCGATCGTCGAACTGGTGGGATGCGGCGTCGGGGTGGCGCTGGTGCCGCTCGCGAGCGCGCTGCGCCTGCCGCGCACGGTGGCGGCCCTGCCGCTCGGCGACGAGCCGCCGATGCGCGAGATCGGCTATGTCGAGCGCGCCGGCGCACGCCCCGATGCGGCCGCGGCGTTCGCCGAATGCCTGGCGGCGGCGGTGCGCGAGCCGGCCGCGGCGCCGCCACGCCGCGGTCGATCGGCGGCCTCGTAGTGAATCGGTCCGGCCGCTCGTCGTTCGGCTGCCGGATCGCTCCGGCTCACCGCCGGGTGGCGGCACCGGCGGCGGGGTGGGCGGCCGTGTCGACGCGGGCGGCTCGGCGCCCGCCGCGCCGTTCGGCACGATCGCTTCGACCCATCTCGCGCCCGAGCCCGCGAAGCCCGGCGCGGCAAACGGCACGGCGCCGGCGGGTGGGATGCCGCCGCCCGCCGGTGACGCAATGCCTCGCTACCTCAGTACAATGCGCGGATTCCCGTCCACCGCCGTTCCTCGCGCCTGCCCGCCGCCGATGCCGCTCCCGACCATACCGACCGCCCCCTTCTGCCCCGCCGAAGTGAAGGGCAGCATCACGATCGATTCGCGCGCACCGTGGTTCGCCAAGCTGCGCCGCTTCGCCGGGCCGGGCCTGCTGATCGCGATCGGCTACATGGACCCCGGCAACTGGGCCACCGACATCCAGGCCGGCTCGCAGTTCGGCTATGCGTTGCTGTGGGTGGTGGCGTTCTCCAGCCTCGCCGCGATCTTCCTGCAGATGCTGGCCGCGCGGCTCGGCCTGGTCGCCGGCCGCGATCTCGCGCAGGCCAGCTACGAGCGTTACGGCCGGTTCGGCAAGTGGCTGCAGTGGGTGACGGCCGAGATCTCGATCATCGCCTGCGACATCGCCGAGGTGCTCGGCTGCGCGCTCGCATTCAAGCTGCTGCTCGGCGTGCCGGTGGCATGGGGCATCGTGCTGACCGCGCTCGACACGGTGATCGTGCTCGGGCTGCAGGGCAAGGGCTTCCGCCAGATCGAGGCGATCGTGCTGGGCCTGATCGGCACGATGGCGTTCTGCTTCGTCGCGCAGCTCGCGCTGCTGCCGATCGACTGGCACGCGGTGGCCGCGGGCCTGGTGCCCGGCGATCCGGGCCACGACCGCAAGGACGCGATCGTGCTGGCGCTCGGCATCGTCGGGGCGACCATCATGCCGCACAACCTCTACCTGCATTCGTCGGTGGTGCAGACGCGCCGCGTGGTGGGCGGCGCGGGCGGGCCGATCCGCGACACGCTGGCGATGGTGCGCGTCGACACCTGGGTGTCGCTGCTGATCGCGATGGGCGTGAACGCGGCGATCCTGATCCTGGCCGGCGCCGCGTTCCATGCGGCCGGCCATACCGGCGTGACCGACATCGAGCAGGCCTACCAGCTGATCACGCCGCTGGTGGGCGGCGGTGCCGCGCTGCTGTTCGGCATTGCGCTGCTGGCCTCGGGGCAGAGCTCGACGCTGACCGGCACGATCGCCGGGCAGGTGATCATGGACGGCTTCCTGCAGGTGAAGATTCCCTGCTACCAGCGCCGACTGATCACGCGCGCGCTGGCGCTGGTGCCGGCGCTGATCGGGGTGCTGGTGCTCGGCGACGGCGCGGTGGGCAAGCTGCTGGTGTGGAGCCAGGTGCTGCTGAGCCTGCAACTGCCGTTCGCGATGTGGCCGCTGATCCGCTCGGTCAGCGACGAGCGGCTGATGCGCGGCAACGCGATCGGCCGGCCCACGCGGCTGTTCGCGTGGCTGCTGTTCGCCGTGATCGGCGGCACCAACCTGCTGCTGATCACCGGCGTGATCGGCTGAGCCGACGCGCCTTGTCCGCTCGCCCGGCCCGGCTGGCCCGGCTGGCCGGCCGCGAGGCCGCCCCGAAGCCTGCCAGGCGCTGCGGTATGCTGCGGGGCTGCGCCGCCGCGTGCCGGCCCGCGCCATGCGGCGCCGGGCGCGCCGGCGATTCCAAGAAAGGAGCCTGAGAAGATGACGGAGATGGTCGATTGCGTCGTGATCGGCGCGGGAGTGGTCGGCCTGGCGGCCGCGCGCGCCAGTGCGCGGCGCGGCTGGGAGACGGTGATCGTCGAGTCGGAATCGATGATCGGCACCGGCACGAGCTCGCGCAACAGCGAGGTGATCCATGCCGGCATTTACTATTCGGCCGGTTCGCTGAAGGCGCGGCTCTGCGTCGAGGGGCGCGAGCGGCTCTATGCATTCTGCGAGGAGCACCAGGTGCCGTACCGGCGCAGCGGCAAGCTGATCGTGGCCGCCGAGGACGCGCAGCGCGGCACGCTCGCCGAGCTCGAGGCGGCCGCGCGCGCCAACGGCGTGACCGACCTGCGGCGCCTGAGCGGCGACCAGGCGCGCGCGCTCGAACCGGCCCTGCGCTGCGTGGCGGCGCTCGAATCGCCGTCCACCGGCATCGTCGACAGCCACGCGCTGATGCTCGCGCTGCTCGGCGACGCCGAGCGCGCCGGCGCCGTGATCGCCTATCGTTCGCCCGTGATCGGCGGCCAGGTGCTGCACGACGGCGGCCCCGCGATCGAGCTCGAGGTGGGCGGCGCCGAGCCGATGACGCTGCGCGCGCGGCGCGTGGTGAACGCGGCCGGGCTCTACGCCCAGACGGTGGCCGGCGGGCTGCGCGGCCTGCCGCCCGAGTCGGTGCCGCGCGCGCGCTACGCGAAGGGCAACTACTATTCGCTGGCGGGCCGCGCGCCGTTCTCGCGGCTCATCTATCCGGTGCCGGAGCCGGGCGGGCTCGGTGTCCATCTGACGCTCGATCTGGCCAATCAGGCGCGCTTCGGCCCCGACGTCGAATGGATCGACGAGATCGACTTCCGCGTCGATCCGGCCCGCGCCGCGCGCTTCTACGATGCGATCCGCAGCTACTGGCCGGAGCTGCCCGACGAGGCATTGCAGCCGGCCTACGCCGGCGTGCGGCCGAAGCTGGCGCACCCGCCCGGCGGCGGCGACGACTTCGTGATCCAGTCGGCGCGCGCGCACGGCGTGGCCGGCCTCGTCAACCTGTACGGCATCGAGTCGCCGGGGCTGACGGCCTCGCTCGCGATCGCCGAGCAGGTGATCGCGGCGCTCGACGACGCTACGCAGTGACCGTCAACACCGCATCGACCGCCGCCAAGGCATGACGACGCGTCACGAGACGGCGAGGATCGAGGGGCGTTGAGCGCGGGCGCGACGAGGTGAGCCGCGGCCGCGGCTTCGACGCGCCGTGCGGCGGCCGGTTCGACCCTGCGATCGAGCCCGGCGGCGGCCGCGGCGCCGTGCGGTATCGCGAGCTGCCGGCGCGGCCGGATGCGCCGCGGCTCGACGGCCTGCCTGGCCGATTGTGTGCGGCATGTCGATTTCCCGGTTTCCCGATGTTTTCCGCAGCCGTCGCCGCGGCGCCGCCGGCACTGGCTCGACATCTCGGGCAAGGCTCCGCTCCTCGCCGCGCTCGCGGCGGCAAACCATCGTGCGCACATAGCCGGCATGGCACGATGGGCCGGCGATGCCGGGGCTGGACGGCATCGCCGGCAGGCGACGGCCGTCGATCAGCGGACCGGCACTTGGCCCGGCGCGGGCCGCCGGCCGCTCAGAGTTCGCTGTCGTGCGCGCCGAGCAGCGCGGCGGCCACGCCGATCACGAGCGGCAGGTCGTCGTCGTCGGCCCGCAGGTTCGCCTCGGCATCGAGTTCGTCCTCGATGCCGCGGCGGCCGGCCAGCCGCGGCAGCGTGGCGAGCACGGCGGGATCGTGGCGCGCGCGCAGGCCGGGGTCGCCGAACGCGCGCGCCTCGATCGCCAGCAGCATGCCCCAGCTCGGGCCGCGCAGCTCGCCGAACGGGCTGCCGCGGCGCGGGCCGAACGCCCGCCGCGCGAGCGCGACCAGCACCTGTTGCAGGTCCTGCTGGGCGCGATGGCGCGCGCGGTCGGCGGCCATCTGCTCGAGTTCGTAATCGTCGACCATCCAGTCGGCGTCGGGGCGTGCGCCGGCTTGGCCGGTCGGGCTCGGTTCGGACATCGTCGTCATCGTCGTCATCGGAAGACCTCGTCGGGTGATCGGGTACTGTAAATATATACAGTCTTTTTGCGGCATGCAATCGGTCGCGAGCGGGAAATTCAACGACGGCGCGCCGCGAGCCGCGCGGCCGGCGATTGCGACCGCGCTGGCCGATCCCGTGATCCTGCCGATCGAGCGGAATACGCGCGTCCACGCTCGAGCGCGCCTGCGGATCCTCGCCCGCCCACGCCACCGGCAAGCCGACCACGTGCTGCCGGAGCAGCCGGCCGCGCGCCCGGCGTGCGACCGAGGCGGCGCGATCGACGGGCGGCTTCGGCGGTGCGCGTCTGCAGGCCGGCGGCGATTCCGGTACTGTTGCGGACGTTGCCCGCCGGGCGGCGCGCGCCCGGGCGCCGCCGCCGGCCGGCGTCGATTCATCGCCTTGCAGGAGCTTCCATGTCCGCCCCCGACGATCTCTACCACTACTACGAGCCGGCCGCCGGCCACGGCCTCGCCCACGATCCGTTCAACGCGATCGTCGGACCGCGCCCGATCGGCTGGATCTCCAGCGTCGATGCCGACGGTCGTCCGAATCTCGCCCCCTACAGCTTCTTCAACGGCTTCAACTACAAGCCGCCGCTCGTCGGCTTCGCGAGCCTGGGCTGGAAGGACAGCGTGGCCAACATCAACGCGACCGGCGAATTCGTCTGGAACCTGACCACGCGGGCGCTCGCCGAGCAGATGAACATCAGTTGCGCGCCGCTGCCGCGCGGCGAGAGCGAGGCGGCCGTGGCGCGGCTCGAACTGGCGCCATCGCGGCGCGTGCGGGCACCGCGCGTGGCGGCCAGCCCCGCCCACTTCGAATGCCGCAAGACGCAGATCGTGCGCCTCACCGATGCCGGCGGCGGCGAGCTGGACACCTGGCTGGTGCTGGGCGAGGTGGTGGCCGTGCACATCCGCCGCGAACTGCTGCGCGACGGCGTGTATCGCACCGCCGAGGCGCGCCCGGTGCTGCGCGCGGGCGGCCGCGGCGATTACGCGGTGATCGAGCCGGCGGCGATGTTCGAGCTGGCGCGCCCGCAGTCGCCCGAGGAGGCCGAGCGGATGGGGCAGGCGTTCGATCTCGGCGGCCGCTGAGCCGCGCCGGCCGCCCGGCCGGCGGCCCTAGCGCGCCGGCATCTTCTGCACCAGCTCGATGATCTTGCGGGTCGGCACGCTGACCGCGAGCGTCGCGAAGCGGGTGCGGCCGAACCAGCGGCAGTCGGTGATCTCGTTGCTGGCGATCGCCTTGAGGCCGCGCGGCACGTCGGCGATGAATACGTGATGGCGCTTCGTCAGGCCCCCGAACTGAAACGCATAGCGCAGCTCGATGCCGTCGAGCCGGGTTTCCTCGTACAGCTCGCGCCGGGCCGCCTCGAGCGGCGACTCGCCCGGGTGGATCGTGCCGCCCGGCAGGGCCCAGCGCGAGCGCGGGCGCGTCACGAGCAGGATCTTGTTGGCGCGGCGGCACAGGATGGTGGCGCGTTCTTTCATCGGTATCCGTGATCGGTCTGGGCGGCGAAGGCCGGCGGGTTGGGCCGGCGAGGCCGGGTTCGGTGGCGAATCGAGCGCCGCGTCGCGCGTCGGCGTCCAGGCGGGGCTCAGGCAAACAGGTCGATCACGGGCCAGCCGCGTTCGCCGGCCAGCGCGCGCAATCGTGCGTCGGGGTTGGTGGCGACGGGATCGGTCACGCGCTCGAGCAGCGGCAGGTCGTTGATCGAATCGCTATAGAAGAAGCTGCGCGGGAAATCGTCGAGCCGGTGGCCGAGCGAGGCGAGCCATTGCTCGGTGCGCGTGATCTTGCCCTCGCGGAACGTCGCGACGCCGATCGGCTGGCCCGTGTAGCGCGCGGCCGGGTCGCCGCCCTCGGTGCCGAGCTCGATCGCGAGCAGGTGCTCGAAGCCGAGCGCGCGGCCGATCGGTGCCGTGACGAACGCGTTGGTGGCCGTCACGATGCAGCAGAGGTCGCCCGCCTCCGCGTGCCGTGCGATCAGCTCGCGCGCGGCCGGCAGGATCGCCGGCTCGATCACGTCCGTCATGTATTGCGCGTGCCAGGCGTCGAGCTGCGCGCGCGAATGGCGCGCGAGCGGCGCGAGCGACAGGCGCAGGTAGCCGTCCATGTCGAGCACGCCCGCCGCGTAGTCGCGGTAGAGCCGGTCGATCGATTCCACGTGCTGCGCGGCGCCGTCGATGCCGAGCGTCACAAGGAAGTGCGCCCACGACTGGTCGCTGTCGAGCGGCAGCAGGGTGTGGTCGAGATCGAACAGCGCGAGGTGACGGCTCATCGGGACTTCCTGAGAATCTGTGAACGAACGGGGCGAACGGACGCGCTGAGTTCCGGGGGGCGGCGCATGAGCGGCTGGACGGCGGCGTGAGGCACTGACCGAAAAGTCGAAAAATCCTAACGAGAATTCCCCAAAATGACAAATCAGCAAAACTCTGCAAGCCCGTGAGCCGGGCAGCGCGGCGCGCGCGCCGTGCAACGGGCCGCTGCATGAGGCCTCGACGGCCCTGGCGGCAGCGGCCGGCGGCGGCGCTCAGGCCAGCACGACCCTGGGCACGCGCTCGGCGAGCGCGGCGAAGCCGGCCGCGCCGCGTGCGTCGCGCGGCGTGACGAGCAGGTCGATCGCCTCGCTCGGGCAGTAGGCGATGCGGCTGCGCCGGCCGAGGCGGCCGGCGTCGGCCAGCATCACGACGCGCTCGGCGGCCTCGCACATCGCGCGCGCGACCTCGGCTTCGGCGCGGTCGGCGTGGCTTGCGCCGTGCTGCGCGTCGAGCCCGTCCGGCGCCAGCAGCGCCAGATCGGCGCGATGGCGCCGGACTTCGCGCACGGTCTGCGCGTCGGCCGTGGCGAGCGTGCGCGCGCCCAGCGTGCCGCCCAGCACCACCACCTGGTTGGGCGGGCCCGCGCGGCCGCCCGGCGTGCACAGCCGCGCCGCCACCTCGAGCGAGTTGGTGACGACGGTCAGGCCGGTGAGCGTCGCGAGTTGGTCGGCGAGCGCGCGGGTGAGCGGGGCGGCGTCGATGAACAGCGTCTGGCCGGTGCCGACCTGGCCGGCCGCGGCCTTCGCGATCGCGCGCTCGATGCGCTCGCGCGCCGGCGCGCGAGCGGCCGGCAGCGTCGCATCGGGAAGCAGCGCGCCGCCGCGCACGCGTACCAGCGCGCCGAGCGCCTCCAGGTCGAGCAGATCGCGTCGCACGGTTTCGCGCGAGACGCCGAGTTCCGCCATGATCCGCTCGATCGACACGCGCTGCAGCGCGCCGAGCAGTGCGCGGATGCGTTGATGACGGTCTTCCTGCCACATGAGATGTCGTCCTGTCGAAGGCGCCTGCGTCTGGCCGCAGGGGGATTCGCGCCCGCGGCGAGGCGCCAGTGTTGCAGGCTTGCGTGGCAGTTGCGGGGCAGCCCGCGCGGCGCGGCGGCGTTCGACGGTGTCCTGCGGCGCGCGTTCGCCGCCGCGCCGAGGGAGCGCGTGGCGCCGGCCGGGCATCGTTTCGCGAAGCGTGGCCGCACGGCGCCCGCCGCGCCCGCGCGCCGGCTTTACGCCGCGGCTCGCGCTGGCCACGCGCGAATGCGAACGCTGGCGCGAGGCGCGGGCCGCCAATCCGAGCGCGCTGCGATGAGCGCGGTGCGGAGGCCGGTGCGACGGAAGGCGGCACGGCGCCTGCCGGCCGCCCTGACAGCGCTTACAGCGGTTTCGCGGCGATCAGGTCCGAGGCGCGCACGAACTTGCCGGCGCCGAGATGGTGGATGGTGCGCAGGGCGGCGTTGCCGTCGTCGAGCGTCCAGTGGCCGTTCGAGAAGGCGCGGCTGTCGGCCGCCGCCGACACCACCTCGCAGAAGCAGGTGTCGTAGGCCTGCTCGGTATGCGGCTCGGGGATCAGCCGGCATTCGAGCCAGGCCAAGCAGTCGCGCTCGATCACCGGCACGCCGAGCACGGGGCCGGGCCGCGCGTCGATCGCGTAGCGCGCGAACTTGTCGCCGTCGCGCCCGCTCGTGCTGCCCACCGCGAAGGTCAGGTCGAGGGCGGCGAGGCCCGGCACCACGATGCCGAAGCTGCCGCTTGCCGCGATCAGCTCGCGCGTGAACGTGGTCTTGTCGATCACCACGGCCAGCCGCGGCGGCGTGAATTCGACCGGCATCGACCAGGCCGCGGCCATCAGGTTGCGGCGCGAGCCGTCGCGGCTCGTGACGAGCACGGTCGGGCCGTGGTTCAGCAGGCGGCTCGCGTGTTCGAGCCTGACGGGAGCGAAATGCGTCATGACGGCGTATCGGAAGCTGGGGCGAAGCGGCCGATTCTACCGGCACGCGCGGCAGCGCGCCGGCGCGGCGCGGCAAGGCGGGCAACCGAGCCGTTCGCGCCGCGCCGGCGCGTGCGCGCGGCGGCGGCATGGGGCGGCGGGCGGCTCGGCCTCGGGCGGCCATTCGCGCTTGCGGCTCTGCGCTGCCGCCCGCTAGCTTCCGTTACCATACCAGCCCCCGACTTTTCCCGAACCCGAGGAACCCGCCGTGATTCAACCGACTCCTGTCTTCAAGGACAATCTCGCGCAACTGCCGTCGATCGCCGGCATCGAACGGATCGAACTCGTCGATGCCGGCGGCGCCGTCGTCGCCACCATCGAGAATCAGCCGGGCAAGCAGGGCTCGCTGGCCGTCTATCACTATCTGCGACAGGCATTCGGCACGCTCGACGCACGCGCGGCCGAGCATGGCCTCGCGGTGTTCGGCGAGCATACGGCCGACGCGCGCAAGCGCCCCGGCGCGCATCCGAACGTCGACCGGCTGCTCGGGATCGCCGCGGGCGGCGCGGCGCTGCGCATCGACGTGATCGCGGCCGCCTGACGGGCCGCCGCGCCGGTCATCCGGCTGCCCGAGCGCGGCTTTCCTGCCCCGGTCCGCGCGGTTCGCGATGCCGGCGGTCGTCAGGCTGCCGAGCCGGCGCGCTCGCCTGCCTCGCTCGCCACGCCGAATTCGTCACCGAGCCAGCGCTCGACCAGGCCCGGCAGCTCGCTCATGCGCTCGAACGTTACATGGACGCCGATCTCGCGCAGCGCCGCGCGGCGTTCGCCCGGATGATGGGCGCTGCCGGTGAAGCCGAGCACGGTCATGCCGGCCGCGAGCGCGGCGCGCGCTCCCGTCACGCTGTCCTCGATCACCGCGCAGCCGGCGGGCGGCACCCGCAATTCGCGCGAGGCGGCCAGATAGACGTCGGGTGCCGGCTTGGGCTGCGCGACGCGGTCGCCCGTGAAGAGCCGGCCGCCGAAGCATGCGTCCAGGCCGAGCCGCGCGACCACGCGCTCCACGTAGTCGAGATCGCTGTTGCTGGCGCATGCGAGCAGCAGCGGCAGCGCCTGCAGCGCCTCGACGGCGCCCGGAATCTGCGGCGCCTCGCCCGCGCGCGCGCGGATTTCCTCGCGAATCGAATGGATCTGTTCCTCGCTGATGACGCGGCCCAGCGCAGCGGCGGCCTCGGTCAGCACGACGGCGGTGCGCATGCCGAGCAGCGGACGGATCGCGTCGTGCACGCCTTCGATCTGCCAGAGCGCTTCGAGCCGGTCGATCACGATTCGCTCGGCGATGGCTTCGCTGTCGACCAGCACGCCGTCGCAGTCACTGATCAGCGCGCGGCCCTCGCGCGGCGGGGTGGGGAGGGGGGATGGCATGTGTTTCTCCTGTAACGGCTAATCATACCGGTAACATCGGTCGGCACGAGGCACGGCGCGGCCGGCTTGCGGCAAGCGGCTTCGGGGCAGCGTCGCCGCACGGGTCTCGGCACCGATTGTCGCGGGGAAAAAAGGCCTGCGCAGGAACCCGGGCAAAAGCGCGACCGCCAATGATCGGAAGAAAATCGACGCGCGACGGCGGCCGACTCGGCACCAAGAAGCGCGACGCATGGGATACGATTTCTGTTGATGCTTCGGCAGTTTATTTATCTGATTTAAATAAATAAAAAATTTAATACGTATTTTATCGAATTCATTGCCAAATTACCCTACGCGGCGGTGCCGCTCGTTGGCGCCGCGACCGCCGTGCCGGGCCTGCTGCCGGTGGCTTTGCCGATGCGCCGGCGCCCGAGTCGGCCACCCGCCGAGCCTTGGCGGCGAGCCCGAGCATATCGGCCGGCCGCGGCGCGGGTTCATGGTGCTCCGGCCGGCGCGCGCGGTGGGCCGCCCGCATCGGTCTTGCGTCCTCCCCGTCGACAGGTCAGGAATCATGAGTCGCCGCGCGCCGTGACTTCGTATCTGCCGCCGGCCTGCGGCAAGCTGCGGGGCAAGCCCGTCGTGCTCGGCGCGATCGCGGCCGCGCGCGGCGCGAGGCCCGCGCAGCTCGCGCTGGCCGGGCGCTGCAACTCGGTTATGCGGTGCTTTCACCGTCGATTCGGCGCGCGAATCCGGTGGGCAAGCCGCCGGTCCGCGACCCGCGGCCCGGTGCTGACGAGATGGCGTGCATCGCCGAACTCGAGCGCAACGGACCCGAGGTGAGGCCGGCTGGGATCGAGCGCGGCGCGCGCTTATTGCGCGCTGCCGGCCGCTGCCGGAGCAGCGGAAGCGGGGGCGGGGGTGGAAGCGGGGGCGGCCGGGACAGCCGATGCCGGCTGAGCGGCGGCGGGGGCGCTGGCGGCCGGCGGGTTCGCGGCGCCGGCTGCGGCGCTGCCTGCGTCGGCGGCGGCCGCTGCGGCCTGCGATGCCGGGATCGGACCGGCCGCCGTGGCCGGCTTCGCGGCCGAAGCGTGCGGCATCGCCAGCGCCGACTGCACGTCGGCCGGCGCGGCCCCCGCATCGGCCGACGGCGTGGCGATCGGCCGGCCGGCCGAGCCGGTGGTCACGGCCGAGGTGCCGGTCGAGGCAACCACGGGCTGCGGGCCGCTCGCCGAGCCAGTGGCCGGGCTCGGTGCCGGGTTCGCCGGGTTCGCGTCGTGCGTCGCGTTCGCGGGGGCCGCCCCCGCGCCGCGGTTCGTTGCGGCCTGCGTAGGCGAGGCGGCGGCCGGCGGCACCGCCGGGAACGCTGCCGGCGTGGCCGTCACGGTATGGTTCGGCACGGCGGCGGCGAGCGCGCCGCCGGCCGCCGCGACCGGCACCGGCGCGAGGCCCGACACCGGCGCGGGCGCCGACGGGGTGGGCACGGCCGGCGTCTTCAGCTTCACCGCGCCGTCGTCGCCGGGCGCGCCGGTGCTTGGCGCCGGCTCCGGCAGCGGTGCCACCGGCTCCTTCTCGGCGGCTTTGGCGGCGGCCTTGCCGTGCCGCGCCGGATCGACCTTCAGGAAGTGGTCGACCAGCTTGAAGAAGCGGTCGTAGAACACCCCGGCGGGAATCGTTTCGCTCGCGATCTTCACCATCGAGTCGTCGCTCGAGCCGATCGGCAGCGACACCGAACCGAGCACCGAGAGCCCGACGCTCGCCGAGGTGGTGGCCTTCTTCAGCGTGTAGCGATCCTGCACCGCGTTCACGTAGGCGATGGCCGAGGTCGAATCGGCGTCCGCGTCGACGCAGACCACGTGAAACTCGATCGTCACGTGCGAATCGCTGTTGGGCTGGAAGTTCTTGCTGCCGTCCACGGTGTCGGGCCGTGTCAGGTTGGTGATGTAGCCCTGGCTCAGCAGCGCGCGCCGCGCCGCCTCGCAGGTGGCCGTCGCGTTCTCGTGGAAGGTGTGCGTGTAAGGGCTGCTCGACGCGTCGAACTGCTCCTGCGTGTAAAGCGGCTTGGGAGCCGAAGAACAGGCCGCCAGCACGGCCGAGGCCGCGAGCGCGCAGGTGAGGGAAATCAGTCTGGATCGATTGTGCATGGCGTCGGGTAGAGGGTGGGCCACGTGGCACGCGCCCGCCGCCGCTCGAGGCGGCGCCGGACCGAAGGCGTGACCGGCCGCTATTATAGTTTCCCCCGATGCCGCTCCGCAGTGGCGGTGTTGGGTCCGACACGAAAAAACCCGCCTGGACGGCGGCGGCACGGGCCGCACGCTCGCCCGGCGGGGCGGCTCGGCGGGCGCGGCGGCGCCCGCCGCGCGAGGGGCGGATCAGGCCGCGCCCGTGCCGATCTCGATCTTGCGCGGCAGCGCTTCCTCGCGGCGCGCGATCCGCAGCGTCAGCACGCCGTCGCGCAGGCTCGCGTCGATGCGCGAGGTGTCGAGGTACGGGCTCAAGCTGAAGCTGCGCAGGTAGCGCGGCGCGTGCCATTCGGCATGCTGCACGCGCAGCCCCGGCGTCTCGGGCAGTTCGGCGCGCGCATCGATCGTGAGGCGCGCGTCCTGGACGCGCAGGTCCAGGCCCGCCTTCTCGACGCCGGGCAGGTCGGCGCGCAGCGTCACGCCCTGTGCGTCCTCGACGATGTCGACGGCCGGCGTGACGACGAGGCTCCGGGCCGGTTCGCGCCGCGCGGACGCTTCCGGCGCGGCGGCCTGCGGCGCCGCTGCGGTCGGCTCCGGCGCGACGGCGGCGGGGCGCTCGATGAGTTCGGGAGTGGTGGTCATGGCGATAGTCCTCGCGGCAGATGATTGAACGTTATTGAACCGGGATCGAACGCGGCTGCGATGTCGCGCGCTTCGCGATGCGGATGCGCAGGCAGCCGTTTTCGTAACGCGCCTGGATCTGCCCGGCATCGGCCGTCGGCGGCAGCTCGACGGCGCGGCGGAAGCGTCCGGCGAAGCGTTCGCTGGCCAGCACGCGCGAATCGGCGGCATCCTCGGATCGCTTGCGCTCACCCGTGATCGTCAGGAGTCCTTTGTCGATGGTCACGTCGAAATCGGCAGCCTGCATGCCGGGCGCGAGCGCGACGATCTCGATCGCTTCGTCGGTGAGGCCGACGTTGATCGGCGGGAACGCATCGAAGCGGCCGGCGCGCGCCGCGGCCGTGAAGCTCGGCGCCGCGAACCGCCCCGACATCTGCCGTTGCAGCCGGTCGAGTTCGCCGAACAGGCCGGCACCGAAACGATAAGTGGTCATGGTTCGAATCCTCTCGAAGATCGGCACGCGCAGCGTGAGCGTGAACGGCGCGCGACGTGTGCGATGCGGGGTCAACCGGCGGCGCCCAGCGCAACCGCCTCATGGCTCCACAGGTAGGAGCGGCGCCGGCGAATTCAAGAGGGAAAAATGCGGCGGCCGCGAATCGATGCTTGCGCGGGCATCGAACCGGCCGCGGATCGCGGCGGTGCCTCGCGTCCCCCTCGCGCTGCAACGGCGGCCCGGCGGGCTGGCGCGGGGGGCCACGCGGGGTCGTGCCCCATCGCTTTAGGGCGATCCCTATCGGGATCATCCCCTAGCTTGCCGCGCGGCCGTCCCACACTGCGGGAGCGCGATGGTATGCTGATTCTCCCGCTTTTTCTGACGAGGATTCGTATCGGCAATGCCGATCGACGCGATCGCTTCCGTCCTCGACGCCGGCGCGCGCCGCGCCGGCGGCCGGCCCGTTCCGGCCGCATCGCGCCGAGCCTCGTCCCGTCCACCGATGCCGCCCGGCGGCCGGCCTGGCACGCGCGGCCGAGAACTGCCGCGCGCCCGGCCGGGCAGCATCGGCGCGCCGCGATGTCCAGGCTGACAGGCGCGCCCCCGAATTCGCTTTCCCACTACCAGGAGAACACCATGACCCGAAGCCATGCGGTCGAGGCCAGGCATTCCGTCTCGCTCGACGTACCCGATTACGTCGCGCATCGCGGCCTGATCGACTGGGTCGCGCGCGTCGCCGCGCTGACCGAGCCGCAGCGCGTGGTCTGGTGCGACGGCTCGCAGGCCGAATACGACCGGCTCTGCGAACAGATGGTCGCGCAGGGCACCCTGATCCGGCTCGATCCGCGCAAGCGGCCGAACTCGTTCCTCGCGCTGTCCGACCCCTCCGACGTGGCGCGCGTCGAGGATCGCACCTTCATCTGCAGCGAGTCGCGCGACGACGCCGGCCCGACCAACCACTGGGTCGCGCCCGCCGAAATGCGCGCGACGCTCGACGGCCTGTTTCGCGGCGCGATGCGCGGCCGCACGCTGTACGTCGTGCCGTTCTCGATGGGGCCGCTCGGCTCGCCGATCGCGCACGTCGGCGTGGAGCTGTCCGACAGCCCCTACGTGGTCGTCAACATGCGGATCATGACGCGCATGGGCCGCGACGTGTATCGCGTGCTCGGCGAGGACGGCCACTTCGTGCCCTGCGTCCACAGCGTCGGCCATCCGCTCGCGGCCGGCGAGTCCGACGTGCGCTGGCCCTGCAACGACACCAAGTACATCGTCCATTTTCCCGAGACGCGCGAGATCTGGAGCTACGGCTCGGGCTACGGCGGCAACGCGCTGCTCGGCAAGAAATGCTTCGCGCTGCGGATCGCCTCGACCATGGGCCGCGACCAGGGCTGGCTCGCCGAGCACATGCTGATCCTCGGCGTGACCGCGCCGGACGGCACCAAGCGCCATATCGCGGCGGCCTTCCCTTCGGCCTGCGGCAAGACCAACTTCGCGATGCTGATCCCGCCGGCAGGCTTCGAGGGCTGGCGGGTCACCACGATCGGCGACGACATCGCCTGGCTCAAGCCCGGCGCCGACGGCCGGCTCTACGCGATCAACCCCGAGGCCGGTTATTTCGGCGTGGCGCCCGGCACCGGCGAGAAGACCAACCCGAACGCGCTCGCCACGCTGCGCGAGAACGTGATCTTCACCAACGTCGCGTTGACCGACGACGGCGACGTCTGGTGGGAAGGGCTGACCGACACGCCGCCCGCGCATCTGCGCGACTGGCAGGGCAAGGACTGGACCCCCGAGATCGGCCGCGAGACGGGCCGCAAGGCCGCGCATCCGAACGCGCGCTTCACGGCGCCGGCCTCGCAATGCCCGTCGATCGACGCCGACTGGGACAATCCCGCCGGCGTCGCGATCGACGCGTTCGTGTTCGGCGGCCGGCGCTCGACCACGGTCCCGCTCGTGACCGAGGCGCGCGACTGGGTCGAAGGCGTCTACATGGCGGCCACCATGGGCTCCGAGACGACGGCCGCGGCCGCCGGCCAGCAGGGCGTGGTGCGGCGCGACCCGTTCGCGATGCTGCCGTTCTGCGGCTACAACATGAGCGATTACTTCTCGCACTGGCTCGCGCTCGGCGCGCGGCTCGAAGCGGCCGGGGCGACGCTGCCGAAGATCTACTGCGTGAACTGGTTCCGCAAGGACGCGCAGGGCCGCTTCGCGTGGCCGGGCTTCGGCGAGAACATGCGCGTGCTGCAGTGGATGCTCGAGCGTCTCGACGGGCGCGGCGAGGGCGTCGAGCACGCGCTCGGCGTGACGCCGCGCTACGGTGATCTGCACTGGGACGGGCTGGCGTTCACGCCCGAGCAGTACCAACAGGTGGCGTCGGTCGATCGCGATGCGTGGCGCGACGAGCTTGCGCTGCACGACGAGCTGTTCGACCGGCTGAAGGCGCGCCTGCCCAAGGCGCTGGCCGATACGCGCGCGAGGTTCGAGGCCCGTCTGGCCGGCTGACGCAACCCGCGCCGGGCGCGGGCGACGAGGCCGCGCGGGCTGCGGGCCGCACGGCATTTTTTATGAGGAATTCGTTGCGGGCGCAACCGGGTGGCCGGTGGTGCGCCGCGCTGCGTGTGCCCGGCGGGCGATCGGACGCGTCCGTGTCGATCGATGCGACAATCGTCGCCGTTCATCGCTATCGGAGACGGGTTCATGGACATCCAACGAATCGCCGTGGTCGGCGCGGGCGTGATCGGCGCGAGCTGGGCCGCGTTTTATCTCGACCACGGCTTCGAGGTCGTGGTCAGCGACCCGGCGCCCGATGCGCAAGCACGGCTGCAGGCTTCGCTCAGGCGCGTTCTCGGCGAGGCGCGCCTGGGCGAACTCGCGCCGCGGCTGCGCTTTGCGGCCGAACTCGACGCCGCGCTGGACGGTGTCGAGTTCGTGCAGGAGAACGGTCCCGAGCGGCTCGACCTCAAGCGCGAGCTGTATCGCGCGATGGACGCGCGACTGGGCGCCGAGGCCATCATCGCCTCGAGTTTGTCGGGGCTCAAGATGTCGGCGATCCAGACCGCCTGCGAGCGCCACCCCGGGCGCTGCCTGATCGCGCATCCGTTCAACCCGCCGCATCTGATTCCGCTCGTCGAGCTGGTGGGCGGCGAGGCCACCTCGCGCGACACGATCGAGCGCGCGAAGCGCTTCTACGACGGCCTCGGCAAGGTCACGATCGTGCTCAACCGCGAGATGGCCGGCCACGTCGCGAACCGGCTCGCCGCGGCGCTGTTCCGCGAGGTCTATCACCTGGTGGGCGAGGGCGTGGTCAGTGTGGCCGACGCCGACAAGGCCGTGTCGTGGGGGCCGGGGCTGCGCTGGGGGCTGATGGGGCAGGCGCTGACCTATCACCTCGGCGGCGGCGACGGCGGCATCGAGCATTTCCTCGACCATCTGGCCGGGCCGATCACGAGCTGGTGGGACGATCTCGGCACGCCGTCGTTCGACGCACGCGTCGACCGCCAGCTCGGCGACGAGCTGCGCGCGATCCAGGGCGCGCGCCCGATCGCCGAGTGGGGCGCCGAGCGCGACCGGCTGCTGGCCGAACTGATCGAGGCGCGCCGCCGCAGCTTCCTGCCCTGAGTGCGGCGCCGGCATCGAGCGGCCCGCGTTCAGCGGTGGAGCGCCGCGCGAGCCGGTTGCGCGCCCACCGCGCGCCCGCCGCGCGCCCACCGCGGAGGCGGGCGCCGCTGCGCTGCCGAGGGCGGGCCGGCCCAAGCCAGGCCGGCCGCAAACCGGCCGTGCCGCGTGCCGGCTCAGAACTCGGCGGCGGCCGCCACCAGCGTGGCCTCGAGCGCGAGGGCGGAGCGCGAGGCGGACGCGGGCCGGTCGATCACGTATTCGAGGTCGCCGAGCGCGGGCAGGCCGGCATCAAGCCGGGCCAGGCCCTGCGGAATCACGTAGCCGGCGAACGCCGACACCCCGAGCCCGGCCGCCGCGGCGGCCCGCAGCGCCGCGATGCTGCTGCTCGATACGGCGATCCGATAGGGCTGGCCGATCGCGTCGAGCGTTTCCAGCACGCGCCGCCGCGACACGCTCGGCTCCGGGTGCAGCGCGAGCGGCAGCACCGGCTCGCGTCCCGTGATCGGCGAGCCCGGCCCGGTACACCAGTAGAGCGGCTCGGTGCGGATCACGCGGCCGCGCCGGCTGCCGGCGATGCGCTTGGCGAACACCAGGTCGTGGCGGCCGTCGTCGAGCGCGGCGAACAGGTCGCCGGACAGCCCGGTGGCGATTTCCAGCTCGATCCCGGGGTTGCGCTGGATGAAGCTGGCGAGCGCGGCGGCCAGATGGGTCGAGGCGAAATCCTCGGACATGCCGAGCCGCACCTTGCCTGACAGCGGCGGGCCGCACACCGACATCACCGCCTCGTCCATCAGTTCCAGAATGCGGCCCGCGTAGCGGTACAGCGCCTCCCCGTTGGCCGACAGCCGCACGTTGCGCGTGTCGCGCTCGAACAGCGGCCGGTCGAGCAGTTCCTCGAGCCGGCGGATATGCTGGCTGACGGTGGATTGCGAGAGATTGACGCGCTCCGACGCGGCGGTGAAGCTGCCGGTCTGAGCGACGGCGACGAAGCTGCGCAGCAGCTCGGGCGGTAACGGACGCATGGCGAAATCCCGGGAAGCGCCGCCGGCGAGGGCCGGCGGCCGAGGGCGGGCGCCGGGCCGGCGGGCCGCGCCCGCTTGGCCGGCGGGCGCGGCGGCCGGCCCGCTCGCGCGCCGTCGCAGCAGTCTACGGCAAGACGGCATCGATCGGCGCAGCCTCTGAGTGACATTGGGCAACATCATCAATGGCGGGCGTGGTGCGGCTTAGAATCGTGCCACGACCTGATACCGGACACGCATCGCAGGAGAGAGGCAATGACGGGATGGAATCATGCGCGGCAAGCGCGCGACGCGCGCCTCGCGGCGGGCGCGCCTCTCGCGCGCGGCAAGCGGGTGGCGGCCGGCGACGCGACGACACTGCTCGAGGCGGTGCTGCGCCCCGGGGACCGCGTCTGCCTGGAGGGCGACAACCAGAAGCAGGCGGACCTGCTCGCCGCGGCGCTTGCCGAGGTCGACAGCGCGAAGATCCACGACCTGCACATGGTGCAGTCCGGCATCGTGCTGCCCGAGCACCTCGACGTGTTCGAGCGCGGCATCGCGAGGCGCCTCGACTACGCCTATTCCGGCCCGCAGTCGCAGCGCATCGCGAAGCTGCTGTTCGGCGGCCGCATCGAGCTGGGCGCCGTCCACACCTACCTGGAGCTGTTCGCGCGCTACTTCATCGACCTGACGCCGCAGGTCGCGCTGATCGCGGCGGTCAGCGCCGATGCCGACGGCAACCTCTACACCGGCCCGAACACCGAGGACACGCCCACCGTGGTCGAGGCCACCGCGTTCAAGGACGGCATCGTGATCGCGCAGGTCGACCGCATCGTCGAGCGCGTGCCGCGCGTGGACATCCCGGGCGACCGCGTGCATTTCGTGGTCGAGGCGGGCCGGCCGTTCTTCGTCGAGCCGCTCTTCACGCGCGACCCCGCCGCGATCACCGAAACCCAGATCCTCACCGCGATGCTCGCGATCAAGGGCATCTACGAACCCTACGGCGTGCGCCGCCTGAACCACGGCATCGGCTTCAACACGGCCGCCATCGAGCTGCTGCTGCCCACCTACGGCGCGCGCCTCGGCCTGAAGGGCAAGGTCTGCACGCACTGGGCGCTGAATCCGCATCCCACGCTGATCCCGGCCATCGAGTCGGGCTGGGTCGAGCAGGTGCACTGCTTCGGCTCCGAGGTGGGCATGGACGAGTACATCCGCGCGCGCCCCGACGTGTTCTTCACGGGCGCCGACGGCTCGCTGCGCTCGAATCGCGCGTTCTGCCAGACGGCCGGGCTCTACGGCTGCGACATGTTCATCGGCTCGACGCTGCAGATCGACCTGGCCGGCCATTCGTCGACCGTCACCGAGAGCCGCATCGCCGGCTTCGGCGGCGCGCCGAACATGGGCAGCGACGCGCGCGGCCGGCGCCACCCGAGCCAGCCGTGGCTGAAGGCCGGCGAGGAGGCCGATCCGGCCACGCCGGCGGCGCTGCGGCGCGGCCGCAAGCTGGTGGTGCAGATCGGCGAGACCTTCGGCGAGAAGAACGTGCCGATGTTCGTCGAGCGGCTCGACGCGCTGCGCCTGGCCGACAAGCTTGCGCTCGATCTCGCGCCGGTGATGGTGTATGGCGACGACGTCACGCACGTGGTCACCGAGGAAGGCATCGCGAACCTGCTGCTGTGCCGCGACGCCGACGAGCGCGAGCACGCGATCCGCGGCGTGGCGGGCTACACCGCGGTGGGCCGCGGCCGCGACCGGCGGCTCGTCGAACGGCTGCGCGAGCGCGGCGTGATCCGCCGCCCCGAGGATCTCGGCATCGATCCGCTCGACGCGGACCGGCGGCTGCTGGCCGCGCGCTCGGTGAAGGATCTCGTGCATTGGTCGGGCGGGCTCTACGCGCCGCCGTCGCGCTTTCGGAACTGGTAACGGCACCGCGCGACGCGGCTGGCGGCACGCACCGCGTCGCATGACAACCCGCGGCCCCGCGCGCATGCGCGAACGGCCGAGGACGGAGGGATCGAATGGAACAGCTCAATTATCGTCATGTCGCGCGCGGGCGCGCGGCGGGGGATGCGGCCTCGGCGCTGGTCGGCGTGGTCGCGTCGGGCAATCTCGAGGTGCTGGTCGAGCGCGTGCTGCCCGGCAACGCGTGCGAGATCGACATCCAGACCGCCGCCGCCGGCTTCGGCGAGGTCTGGCAGGCGGTGGTCGCCGATTTCGTCGAGCGGCGCTCGCCCGGCGGCCTGCGGCTGTCGATCAACGACGGCGGCGCGCGGCCCGACACGGTCGCGCTGCGGCTCGCGCAGGCGGTGCGCGCGATCGAGGGAGGCGCGCGATGAACGGCGTCGATCCGATCGCGGCCGGCGCGAGCTGGTACGAGGCGTCGGCACGCCAGCGCATCGACGGGCTGGTCGACGCCGGCACGTTCGCCGAGTTCGTCGGGCCGGCCGAGCGCGAGATGAGCCCGCACCTGCCGCTGTTCGACCTGCCGCGCCAGTTCGACGACGGCATGATCGTCGGGCGTGCCGCGCTCGACGGCCGCGCGGTGCTGGTGGCCGCGCAGGAAGGGCGCTTCATGGGCGGCGCGTTCGGCGAGGTGCACGGCGCCAAGCTCACCGGGCTGCTGCGCGCGGCGCGCGAGCTCGGCATGCCGGTGCTGGTCCTGTTCGATACCGGCGGCGTGCGGCTGCAGGAGGCCAACGCGGGCGAGCTCGCGATCGCCGAGATCATGCGCGCGCTGATCGATGCGCGTGCGGCCGGCGTGCCGGTGATCGGGCTGGTCGGCGGGCGGGCCGGCTGCTATGGCGGCGGCGGCCTGCTGGCCGCCTGCTGCTCGGCGCTGGCGGTGTCGGAGCCGGGGCGCATCGGCGTGTCGGGGCCGGAGGTGATCGAGACCAATCGCGGCGTCGAGGAATTCGACTCGAAGGACCGCGCGCTGGTCTGGCGCACCATGGGCGGCAAGCATCGCCGCCTGATCGGCGGCGTCGAGCGCTTCGTCGAGGACACGCTGCCGGCGTTCCGTGCCGCGGCGCTCGCGCTGCTCGCGGCGCCCCACGGCTTCGATCTGGACCTGCTCGAGGCCGAACAGAGGCGGCTCGAGGCGCGGCTCGCCGCGTTCGACGATTGCGGCGACGCGCGCGAAATCTGGCGCCGGCTCGGCGCGACCGAAGCCGAGGCCGAGGCGATTCCCGCGATGCCCGGCGAGACCTTCGCCGCGCTCGCCGAGCGCCTTCAGGGAGGCGCGCGATGACGCTCGACGACATTCTCGCGTCGTTCGACCACGACGTGTCCCGCCGCGACGACGGCCTGCTGGCCGGCCGCGCCACGCTCGACGGCCGGCGCGTGGACCTGATCGGCGTGTCGGGCCGCGCGTTCGTTGGCGTCGACGAGGCGCTGTGGCTGTCGGCGCGCGTGCTCGAGACGGTGCGGCGCGGCGGCGGCACGCCGATCCTCGTGCTGCTCGACAGCGGCAGCCAGCGCATGAGCAAGCGCGACGAGCTGCTCGGCCTCAACGAATGCCTGTCGCATCTGGCCAAGACCCTGATGCTCGCGAGCGGCCGCGGCCACGCCACCGTCGGGCTGCTGTACGGCGGCACGGCGGCCGGCGCGTTCATCGCGACCGCGCTCGCGACCCGAGTGCTGCTCGCGCTGCCGGGCGCGGAGCCGGCCGTGATGGACCTGCCGTCGATGGCGCGCGTGACCAAGCTGCCGCTCGAGGTGCTGGAAGAGAAGGCCAAATCGACGGCGGTGTTCGCGCCGGGACTCGCCAACCTCGAACAGACGGGCGCCGTCGACGCGGTGCTCGATCCCGGGCAAGCGCTCGCGGCGCAGCTCGCGCGCTGGCTCGCCGAACCAGCCGCGCGCGCCGACGGCCGCGACCGGCTCGGCGAGGCGCGCGGCGGTCGCCCGGCGGCGGCGCGCATCGCGCAACGGGTTCATGCGCTCGCCCGCGCGGCCGGCTGAGGCCGCGCTGGTTCGCCACCGCGTCGTGCGCCTCGCGCCCGCCGCGTGGGCGGCACTCGCCGAGCCACTCGTCGAGCGGCTGGCATTGCCGGCCGCCGACGCGGCCGTGATCCGCGCATGGGCCGCATGCGGCCGGCCGCTGATGGTGCGGCGCGCCGGACCGTGCGAGGCAGGCGCGCCGGGCGTGCCGCTGGGTCTGCCGCTGCCGCCGTCGATGGGCAAGCGGCGCATCGCGCTGATGGCGCCCAGCGAGGCGATCGCATCGAGCGAGGCGCCGCCCGCGCTGGCCGCGCTGCGCGATGCCGCGCCCGAGGCGTGGCGCGCGACGCTCGATGCGCTCGATGCGCTGGCGCGCCGCCATCGCATCGGTTGCCGCGCGTTCGGCAGCCTCGCCTGGCAGGCGCTGACGGGGCTGCCTTATCTGTCCTCGGGTTCCGATCTCGATCTGCTGTTCGAGCTGCCGGCCGGATTGTCCGGTTCGGCCGGCGGGGGCGACGCGCTGGCCGCCTTGCTCGACGCGATCGCCGCCAGCGACAGGGCCGCGCCGATGCGCATCGACGGCGAGCTGATTCGCGCCGACGGCGCCGGCGCGAACTGGCGCGAATGGCATGCCGCGCGCGGCGCGCATGACGAGATCGTCGTGAAGACGGCGGCCGGGGTGGCGCTGATGACGCCGCGCGCGTTCCTGGAGGGCGCCGTATGACGCCGGGGCTGCGGGCGGCATGGCCGCGGGCCGCGGCGCCGGCCTCGCCCGAAGCGATCGCCGAGCTTGGCGCGGCCTGCCTGCGCCTCGAGGTCGAAACCTGGCCGAAGCCGGGGCTGGTCAGCGAGGTGGACAGCGGCAGTCACGACGACATGGATGCCGGCACCTTCGCACGCAGCGCGGCCGCGATCCGGCCGTATCTGGCCGAACTCGCGGCGGCCGGCGCCGCGCGCGCGCAGATGGCCGTGCTGCGGCGCATCGGCCTGCGCGCCGAGCACGCGATGCTCGCGGCGACGGGCGGCGTGAATACGCATCGCGGCGCGATCTTCGGGCTCGGCCTGCTGTGCGCGGCAGCCGGCCTGCGCGCCGCGATGGGGGCGGACCGATTCGCCTCGGGGAGGCCGGCCGTGAGCGGGCCGGCCTCGAAGGCGCCGGTTTCGGGCGTGTCGGCCGTCTGCTCGTCGGTTGCGGAGGGCTTGGCTCGGGGCAGGTCCGCTGCGAGCGCATCCGCACCCGGCGCGGCCGCGACCCTCGGCGAGATCGTCGCGCGACAGTGGGGGGCCGACATCCTCGTCGGGCCGCGCGCCTCGGATAGCCACGGCGAGATCGCGGGGCGCCGCCACGGCGTCGGTGGCGCGCGTCAGGAGGCCGCGAGTGGCTTCCCGAGCGTCTACCGGATCGGAGTGCCGGCCCTGCGCGAGGCGCAGGCGCTGCGTCCCGGCGATGCGTCCGCCGCGCGCGTGCAGGCCTGCTTTGCGCTGATCGCGGCCGTCGGCGACACCAACCTGCTGCATCGCGGCGGCGCCGGCGGCCTCGCGTTCGCGCAGCGCCGCGCGCGCGATTTCCTCGCGCGTGGCGGCATCGGCGCGCCGGACTGGCTCGCGCGTGCCGAGGCCGTCCACCGGGCGTTCGTCGCGCGCCGGCTGAGCCCGGGCGGCGCGGCCGACCTGCTCGCGATGAGCCTGTTCGCGGCCGCCAGCGAGGCGCCATGACGATCGCGCTGCTGTGCTCCGGGCAAGGACAGCAAGGGCCCGACATGTTCGACCTGATCGGCGAGGGCGGCATGCCGGCCTCGCTCGAGCCGCTGTTCGCGCAGGCGGCAGGCTGGTTCGGCGCCGATCCGCGCGACTGGGTACGCACGGCGGGCGACGATGCGTTGCGCGGCAACGGCGCGGCGCAGCGGCTTTGCACGCTGCACGCGCTGGCGGCCCATGCGCGGCTCGCGCCGCTGCTGCCCGGGCGGCGCTGCGTGGCCGGCTACAGCGTCGGGGAGATCGCCGCTTGGCATGTGGCCGGGCGGATCGGCGCAAGCGACACGCTCGACCTGATCGGCGCGCGTGCCGACGCGATGGACGCGGCCAGCACCGGCGACGAGGGCATGCTGTTCGTGCGCGGGCTGCGACGCGCCGCCGTCGAGGCGCTTTGCGCCGGTTGCGATGCCGCGATCGCGATCGTCAATCCCGGTGATGCCTGGGTCCTGGCCGGCGCGGCCGACGCGCTGGCCGCACTGGCCGACGCGGCCCGCGCGCAGGGCGCCGCCCGCGTCGTGCCGGTGCCGGTGCGGATCGCCTCGCATACGCGCCGGCTGGCCTCGGCGGTGCCGGTGTTCCGCGCCGCGCTCGGCGCCGTGAGGCTCGGCCGCGGCGCGGCGGGCACGCGGCTCGTCAGCGGCATCGACGGCGCCGTCGTGATCGATCACGGCAGCGGCCTCGACAAGCTCGCGCGGCAGATCGCCGAGCCCGTCGAGTGGGCAGCCTGCCTCACCGCCTGCGTGGAGGCCGGCGCGAGCGCCTTCGTCGAGCTCGGGCCGGGGCGCGCGCTGGCCGAGATGGCGGCCGGCACCTATCCGGCGATTCCGGCGCGCAGCCTCGCCGATTTCCGTTCGTGGGACGGCGTGCGGGCCTGGCTGGCGCGAGTGGCCGGCGGCTGATCGGGCGCGCCGCGAGCGGGCGGCGCCACGCGTCGCCGCCCGCTTGTCGAGCGGCGCACGCGCGGGCGTCGTCGCGGCGCCACGCTCGGCGCAAACCGCTTGCGGCCCGATCTGGCGTGACTACAATACGCGCCCGATGAAACCGCATGCCTGCCTCGTCTCGCTCGTCGGCGCGATTCTCCTGCTCGCCGGCCCCGATGTTTTCGCGTTGCCGAAGCCGTTCCTCGGCGCGGACGCGCGCAACGCCGCTAGCGCCTATTTCTCGGCCGACGACGCGCCCGTCGATCCCGCCGTCGAACTCGTGCGCGGCGCGCGCCGGCGCGTGCTGGTGGCCGGCTATGGTGCGGTGCCGCCGGCGCTGGCGGCGGCGTTGCGCGACGCCTGCCGGCGCGGCGTCGCGGTGCGTGTCGTGCTCGACCGCTCGGCTCGCCACGGGCGCTACAGCGGCGCGGCGTTCCTGGCGCAGGCGGGCATCGGTCTTGCCTCCACGCGCCGGCCGGGGCTGCTGCGCCAGCCGTTCGTGATCGCCGACGACGCGGTTGCGGTCGGGGCACCGGCCGAGCTGGCCGGGGCGGGCGGTGCGGTGAGCGTATTTCACGGCGTGCCGCAGCTGGCGCAGACCTACACTCATGCGTTCTGGCGCGTCTATCGTTTGGCCGGGGGCCGTTGAGCGGCTACCGCGGCGCCGAAGGCGCCGTCTGACGCGCCATCGAGCCGTGCCGCCGCGGCTCGGGCGAACGGGCCGGCGGCGCTTCCGGCCGCGCGGTGCCTGCCGGCCGCGGTGCCGTCGTCAGCCGGCCCTCATGCCGCTCCGGGGCGGTATCTGGCGGGCCTGCCGTGCCGGTCGCACCCTCGCGGCCGGGCCGGCAGCGTGCCGGCGACGGCCCGGCGTGCGCGGTGCAGGTGGCGGAGCGCGTGATTCGCTTGCACAATAGCCGCTCCCACGACGAGGCAGACGATGGCGACCACGGTCGAGACTCTCCAGTTCGCGGCTCGCGACGGAAGACCGTTGATGGGCTCGCTCTACATTCCCGTCAGATCGAACGGACGCGCGGTGCTGCTGAGCGGCGCGCTCGGCATGCCGCGCGCGCGCTACGACGGCTACGCGCGGTTCCTCGCCGAAGCCGGCTTCACGGTCCTGTGCTTCGACTACCGCGGCACCGGCGGCTCGCGCGCACCGGGCGGCAGGCCCGAGCGCGCGACGCTGCGGCACTGGGGCGAGGCCGACCTGCCGGCCGCGCTCGACTGTCTCGTGTCCCGCACGCCCGGCGCGCGCTACTTCGCCGTCGGCCACGGCGAGGGCGGCCGGCTACTCGGCGGGGCGCCGAACCTGGCGCGGCTCGAGGGCATCGTCACGATCGCCGCCGGCACCGGCCACTGGGCCGATGCGCGCGGCGCGGCGCGCCTCGTGCTCGCGCTGCTTGCCCACGGCGTGCTGCCGCTCGCGGGCCGGGTGGTGGCGCGCGTGCCGTGGCGCCTGGTCGGCGCCGACGGCGCCGAGGTGCCGGCCAGCATCGCGCTCGACTGGGCGCGCGGCTGCCGGGACGCGGCGGCCGGTATCGCTGCGGCAGGGCGCGCCGGCTTCGCGGCCTATCGCGGCCCGCTGCTCGCCTACGCGATCGATGACGATCCGTTCTCGCCGCGCACGGCCGTCGCGGCGCTGCATCGCCGCTTCACCGGCGCGCGTGTCGAATTGCGTGAGATCGCCCCGCACGCGGGCCAGCAGCCGATCGGCCGCGACGGCTACTTCCGCGACGACAACCGCGCGCTCTGGCCGTCGGCCCTCGCCTGGCTCGCTTCGGCCTGAGCGGCGCCCGGCGCTGGCCTCCCATGCCCGCGCAATGCTGTTACATTGAGCGCTCCCCGTCCACCGGAGTGAAACTCAGATGAAGCTGATCGGAATGCTGGATTCCGCCTACGTTCGCCGTGCCGCGGTGTCGGCCAAGCTGCTCGGATTCTCGTTCGAGCACGAGCCGCTGTCGGTGTTTCGCCACTTCGACGCGTTCAAGGCGGTGAATCCGGTCGTGAAGGCGCCGACGCTGCTGACCGACGACGGCACCATGGTGCTCGACTCGTCGCTGATCGTCGACTACCTCGATCATCTGGTCGAGCCGGAGCGGCGCCTGCTGCCGGTCGATGCGGCGGGCCGGCTGCGCTCGCTCGAACTGATCGGACTCGCGCTGGCGGCGATCGAGAAGACGGTGCAGATCGTCTATGAATACGGCCTGCGCCCCGACGACAAGCAGCACCAGCCCTGGCTCGACCGGGTTCTCGGGCAGCTCGACGGCGCCTATGGCGCGCTCGAGGCGCGCATCGTCGGCACCACCGGCTGGCTGCTCGGCGAGCGAATCACCCAGGCCGACGTCACGACGGCCGTGGCCTGGCGCTTCACGCAGTACGTGCGCGGCGATCATCCGATCCTGGGCGGCGTCGATGCGGCGCGCTATCCGACCATCGCGGCCCTGTCCGAGCGCGCCGAGGCGCTGCCGGCGTTCGCCGAGACGCCGCTCGGCTGACGCGCCCAGGCCGGTGCCTGCATGGCGCTTGGCCGGGGCGGGCAGGCGCCGCGCAGCGATTGTTCAGGCGCGCCAACAAGTGACTTCGGGATCCGCGCATTTATCGGTGACAAGGCAATTCGTAGAATCCACCAGGTCGAATCCTTGCCTGTCCGCCGGAGCCTGCCATGAGATCCCTGATCGAAAATCGCCTGTATCACCCGTCCGTCGTGCTGCCGATGGTCGCGCTGATGCAATTGATGGTGACGCTCGATTTCAATCTCGGGCAGGTCGGTTTCGTGGTGGCGGGGCGCGGGGTGCGTAAGGTGGTCGAGCGCTCGCGCTCGCTGGCCGGCTACCTCGCCTGCCGCGGGTGCGCCGTGCACTGAGTGCCGCGCGCCCCGCACCGATCGACACGACACCCCCGCGGACGCGGGGGTGTTTGTTTTTGGGCGGGATCGGCATGGCGGACGGGCCGGCGGCAGCGCGGCCCGCCGATAAAAAACGCCGCGCCGACCGGGAGCGGTCGGCGCGGCGTCGTGGAGCGGGGCGGGCGGCGGCTAGCCGCCGGGCTTATGCCCGCGCGGCCGACACGCCCGGGTAGCTGGGGCTGTCGTCGTTGGTTGCCTGCTCGCGCAGTTCGCGCACCAGCGCATGCGCTTCGCGGCGCGAGGCGACGGCGGGCGGCGAGCCTTCCAGCGGCTGGCGTGCCGTCTCGCGCAGCGTGAGCACCGACACCGCGCCGATCACGGCGGCCCCCATCAGGTAGTAGGCGGGCATCATCAGGTTGCCGGTGCGATCGACCAGCCACGCCGTGACGAGCGGCGTCGTGCCGCCGAACAGCGACACCGAGATGTTGAAGCCGATCGCGAGCGCGCCGTAGCGGATCTCGGTCGGGAACAGCGCCGGCAGCGCCGACGGCATCACGCCGCAGAAGCACGAGAGCAGCACGCCGAGGATCATCAGCCCGCCGAACACCGGCAGCATTTCGCCCGTGCGGATCAGCATCAGCGCCGGGATCGACAGCGCGATCAGGCCGAGACAGCCGGCCAGCATCACCGGCTTGCGGCCGACCGTGTCGGACAGGCGGCCGGCGGCGAGCGTCATCGGCATCATCAGCACCATCACGAGCAGCACCAGCAGCAGGCCGTGCGTCTCGTTGAAGTGCAGCGTCGACGACAGATAGCTCGGCAGGTACGACAGCGCCATGTAGTCGGTCACGTTGAAGATCAGCACGAGGCCCACGCAGAGCAGCATCGCGCGCCAGTGGCGGCCGAGGGTCTCGGTGAACTTGAGCTTCGGCATCGACTTGTCCTGCGCCTCGCGCAGTTCGGCCTGGCGCTTGAAGGCCGGCGTCTCCTCGAGCTTCATGCGGATGTAGAGCCCGATCAGGCCGAGCGGGCCGGCCACCAGGAACGGCACGCGCCAGCCCCACGACAGCAGGGCGTCATGCGGCAGCAGCGCCGCCAGCGCCGCGACCGTGCCCGCGCCGAGCACGTAGCCGATCAGCGTGCCGAATTCGAGAAAGCTGCCCATGAAGCCGCGGCGCTTGTCGGTGGAGAATTCGGCGATGAAGGTGGCGGCCCCGCCGTACTCGCCGCCCGTCGAGAAGCCCTGCACGAGGCGCGCGACCAGCAGCAGCACCGGTGCGAGGATGCCGATCGATTGGTAGCTCGGAATCAGGCCGATCGAGAACGTGCCGAGCGCCATCATGATCATCGTCATGGCCAGCACGCGCTGACGGCCGATGCGGTCGCCGAGCGGGCCGAACACCATGCCGCCGAGCGGGCGCACCAGGAACGCGGCCGCGAACGTGCCGAACGTGGCGAGCAGCTGCGCGGACGGGTTGCTGGAGGGGAAGAACACCTGGCCGAGCGTGACGGCGATGTAGCTGTACACGCCGAAGTCGAACCATTCCATGGCGTTGCCGATGGCCATCGCGCGCACCGCGCGCTTGAGCAGGCTCTGGTCGACCACGGTGATGTCGCTGACGGTGACGGGGGCGTCGGTGGCCGACGCGCAAGCAGCGGAGGGGCTGACGTGTGAGGCAGTCAAGATTTGGGCTCCTTTGACAGCGGACGAAGCATGCGCCTGGCGGCACGCGTTTCGCCACGGTTTGCCGGGAGCGCAGCGGCGTGGCGGCACGGAACGTCGGCGCACGGTGACGCCGGTCGGAAAGGGGGCCGCGTGCGGCGCGCCATTGGCCGCCGCGTCGATGCGCTCATGAAATTGCCGCCGGGCTGACCTCGATAGGGGCCGGCGGCCACCGGTGCGTGGCGTGGCGCCTGCGGGACCGGTGACGAAACCCTGTGAAGGGCACTGAAACGAAGCGGACGCGCCAACACGGAACGCCCTGCCTGTGATCGATATTTCGTGCGACGAAGCGAGGGCGGATACCGCGGACGCTCGTAGCGACAAACTAAATGAACGAAATAGATAATGAAAGAGCGGCTATGATAGCACGATGACAGACGATCCTGCAAATCGCCCGCCGGGCCTCGTCCGGCGGGGCTGCCCCGGGGCCGGCCGGCGGCGCGTTGCGCAGACGCTATTCCTGCCCGGGGGCGGCGCCGGCCCGGCGCCCGGCTCCCATTCGCCGGCCGCCGCGATGGCGCCCGGCCCGAATTCACGATTGCCGCATTGCGCCCCCCATGCCCCAACTGATCAAGATCGCCGGATTGTTCGTGCTGACCGCCCTGGCCGAAATCGTCGGCTGCTATCTGCCCTGGCTGGTGCTCAAGGGTGGGCGCGGCGCCTGGCTGCTGGTGCCGGCCGCCGTCTCGCTCGCGCTGTTCGCGTGGCTGCTGACGCTGCAGCCGAGCGCGGCCGGCCGCACCTATGCGGCCTACGGCGGCGTCTATATCGCGGTGGCGCTGGTCTGGCTGCGCGTGGTGGACGGGATCGCGCTGTCGCGCTGGGATTGGGCCGGCGCGGCGCTGGCGCTGGCCGGGATGGCCGTGATCGCGCTGCAGCCGCGCGGCTGAGCGCGGGGCAGCGAACCAGGAGCCGGCGCGGCCGCGGGGCGGGCCGCGCCGGCGAGGATGCCGCCCGCTCAGGCGGGCGGCGCCGCCTCCTGGCGCCAGACGCAGGCGCCCTTGACCGACTTGTCGAGATCGTCGAGCTGCGCCTGATGCGCGGCGAGCTCCTGCTCGCTCGCCGCGATCACCGGTAGATCGAGCGAGGCGAACGACACGCGCGAGCCGCCCGTCTCGCCGCCGCGGTCGCCGGTGTCGCCGAGCATGTCGATCACGAGGCTCTCCTGGCCGCGCGTCATGGCCAGATAGACCTCGGCGAGCAGTTCGGAATCGAGCAGCGCGCCGTGCAGCGTGCGGTGCGCGTTGCTGATGCCGAACCGGTCGCACAGCGCGTCGAGCGAATTGCGCTTGCCGGGGAACATCGACTTGGCCTGCACCAGCGTATCGATCACGCCGTTGCAGTGCTCGAGCAGCGGCGGCATGCCGAGCCGCTCCAGTTCGGCGTCGATGAAGCCGATGTCGAACGGGGCGTTGTGGATGATCAGTTCGCCGCCGCGCACGAAATCGCACAGCGCCTGGGCGATCTCGGCGAACTTCGGCTTGTCGCTGAGGAATTCGGTGGTGAGCCCGTGCACGGCGAGTGCGCCCGGATCGCTGTCGCGCTCCGGGTTCACGTAGAAGTGCAGATTGTTGCCGGTCAGCCGGCGGTTCAGCATTTCGACGCAGCCGATTTCGATGATGCGGTCGCCCGCGCGGGCGTTGAGGCCGGTGGTTTCGGTATCGAGGATGATCTGACGCATTGCGGTTCTTCAAAAGGTGCCGGCGCGCGGGCCGGACAGGGCGGCGCCGGGCAGCGGCCCCGGCGCGGCGGAATGCGGGCTCGCGGCGCGGCCGGCGGCGGGATGGCTGCTCATGCCCGCTGCGACAGCGATTCGACGCCGCGGTTGGCGAGCGCATCGGCGCGCTCGTTCTCGGCGTGCCCGGCGTGGCCCTTGACCCAGCGCCACTCGATTTCGTGCTGGCCGACCAGCGCGTCGAGCTGTTTCCAGAGATCGGCGTTCTTCACCGGCGTCTTCGCGGCCGTCACCCAGCCCTTTTTCTTCCAGCCGTGGATCCATTCGCTGATGCCTTTCTGCACGTACTGCGAATCGGTATGGACGATCACGCGGCACGGGCGCTTGAGCGCTTCCAGCGCCCTGATCACGGCGAGCAGTTCCATCCGGTTGTTGGTGGTGCCGGCCTCGCCGCCGAACAGTTCCTTTTCCTGGTCGCCGAAGCGCAGCAGCGCGCCCCAGCCGCCGGGGCCGGGATTGCCCTTGCAGGCGCCGTCGGTGTAGATGTCGATCAGTTGCAACGTCATGAGTGTTCTTGATGAGTGGTAGGGGTCGCGGCGGGCGCGAGGCCCGGTGCGCGAACGGGTTTCCTGACCCGGATCGGGCCGACGAGCCGCATCTCGCGCACGCGCTTGACGGCGGTCACCATGTAGACCGCGCCGAAGATCGGCCACCAGCGGTCGCCGGCCGCCTCCATGAAGGCGTAGCGCGCCATCCACTTGTCGCTGGCGAGCGGCGGCCGATAGCAGCCGAAGCGGCCGCGCTCGATGTCGAAGCCGAGCAGCTTCATCCAGTCCTTGAGCCGGATGAACGCGATCGGGTCGCGCGCGGCCGGCACGAACGGCCGGTTCGCTATGCGCCCGACCGACTGGCGCGCGCCCCACAGGCTCAACGAGTTGAAGCCGGTGATGACGAGCCGGCCTTCCGGCATCAGCACGCGTTCGGCCTCGCGCAGCAGGCGGTGCGGATCGGCGGTGAACTCGAGCGTGTGCGGCATCACGATCAGGTCCACGCTTTGCGATTCGAACGGCAGGTCGAGCAGGTCGCACCAGACGGTGCTGCGCCCGGCCGGGGCATGGTGCGGGCCGGGCGGATCGCCCGGCCACGGGTAGCGGAACGGCTCGCTCGCACCGCTGGCGGGATCGAGCACGAGGCCGCGGCCCGGCATGCGGTTTTCGCGCAGCGAATCGAGCTGGGGCAGGCCGAGCTGCAGGGCGTGAAAGCCGAACACGTCGGACACGACGTGGTCGAGCTGGGCCTGTTCCCACTCGAGCACGTAACGGCCGGGCGGCGAGGCGCTCCAGGCGGGCCAGTCTATAATCGGACGGTCTGACATATCGATGAGTGCGCGCCCATGAACGAGCTGGAATACGTGCCGGTGCCGGCGTTTGAGGACAACTATATCTGGCTCGTGTCGGATGGCAGCGACGCGGTCGCCGTCGATCCGGGCGACGCCGCCCCGGTGCGCCGATATCTCGACGCGCGAGGCTGGCGGCTAGCCGCTATTCTACTCACGCACCATCACGCCGACCATGTCGGCGGCGTCTCGGCGCTCGTCGGCGAGCGCGAGCAGATCATGCCCGTGCCGGTTTACGGCCCGGCCGGCGAGGCGATCGCCCAGGTCACGCAGCCGCTCGCGGGCGGCGCGCGCGTGCGCATCGGCAAGCCGGCACTCGAGTTCGAGGTGCTGGACGTGCCGGGGCACACGCGCGGCCACATCGCTTATTTCCAGGCGGCCGGCGCCGGCCACCCGGCGCCGCATCTGTTCTGCGGCGACACGCTGTTCTCGTGCGGCTGCGGGCGCCTGTTCGAAGGCACGCCCGAGCAGATGCTGAACTCGCTCGACGCGCTGGCTGCGCTGCCCGGCGACACGCAGGTGCATTGCGCCCACGAATACACGCTCTCGAACATCCGCTTCGCGCTCGCCTGCGAGCCCGACAACGCGGCATTGGCCGCGTGGCGCGACCGCGCCGAGGCGTGTCGGGCGCGCGGCGAGCCGACCCTGCCCACCACCATCGCGCACGAGCGCGCGGTCAACCCGTTCCTGCGCGCCGACAGCGCCGCGATCGCCGCGACGCTCGAGGCCGAACTGCACGAGGCGCCGGCGAGCCGGCTCGCCGCGTTCACGCTGCTGCGCGAGTGGAAGAACCGCTTCCGCTGAACCGCCCGCATGGCCGCCCCCGTCGCGCTTCGCCGCTGATCGTGCCGCTGATCGCGCCGGCAGCCGGCGGCGGCGCGACGAGGTGGCGCGGGGGCTTTCCCGAGTCGCGGGAAAGCCCCTATCCAGAGTGGTCCGATGCTCATGCGGAATCTGGAGAAACGGCCCCAAATACCGGATTTATCGGCATTTTTCGGCTTTTTATTGACGCGATGCCGGCGCCTCCCTTACTATCGCCTGCAATTTCCAGCCGTTGGAAGCCGAGATTTACATGCGATTCCTGATCAGTGCGCTATTGGTTTTGCTGCTCGCCGCTTGCGCGAGCCCCGGACCGACCGCCCCATCCGCCGCTTCCGACCCGCAGGCCGCTGCCGACTTCATTCGCAAGACCTCGACCGCCAAAGACACCGTCGACGTCGACAAGCAGTCGGTCGGCGATCTGACCACCAAGGATTCCGATCTCTGGGCGCGCATCCGCCGCGGCTTTCAGATCCCCGATCTGCAGAGCGACCTGGTCGACATGCAGACCACCTGGTATACCGAGCGTCCCGACTACGTGCAGCGCATGACGGAGCGCTCGCAAAAGTATCTCTACCATATCGTCGAGGAGCTCGAGGCGCGCAACATGCCGACCGAGCTCGCGCTGCTGCCGTTCATCGAATCGGCCTACAACCCGCAGGCGCTGTCGGTCGCGAAGGCCGCCGGCATGTGGCAGTTCATTCCCGGCACCGGCCGCACCTACAACCTGAAGCAGAACATGTGGCAGGACGAGCGCCGCGACGTGCTGGCCTCGACCAGCGCCGCGCTCGACTACCTGTCGCGCCTGCATGACATGTTCGGCGACTGGTATCTGGCGCTGGCCGCCTACAACTGGGGCGAGGGCAACGTGCAGCGCGCGATCGCGCGCAACCAGGCGGCCGGCCTGCCGACCGACTACCAGAGCCTGCGCATGCCGAACGAGACGCGCAACTACGTGCCGAAGCTGCAGGCGGTGAAGAACATCATCGCCCATCCGCAACAGTACGGCCTGACGCTGCCCGACATTCCGAACCATCCGTATTTCGTGACGGTCACGACCTCGCACGACATCGACGTGAAGATGGCGGCGCAACTGGCCGGCCTCTCGCTCGAGGAGTTCAAGGCGCTCAACCCGTCTTTCTCGAAGCCGGTGATACTCGGCGCGACCCAGCCGCAGATCCTGCTGCCGTTCGACAATGCCTCGCAGTTCGAGAAGGGCCTGAAGTCGTATAACGGCCAGCTCTCCAGCTGGACCACCTATACGGTCACCGAGCGTGCGCGGCCGGCGGCGATCGCCGAGAAGATCGGGGTCGACGCCGACACGCTGATGCAGGTGAACAAGATTCCGGCCGGAATGCGGCTGAAGCCGGGCTCGACCATCGTCGTGCCGCGCAGCGACGACGACGACGAGGACATCAGCGCCGACGTGGCCGAGAACGCCGTGCTCGCGATGGAGCCCGACGTGCCCGACACGCGCAAGATGCTGATCCGCGTGCGCCGCAAGCAGTCGATGGCCGCGCTGGCGAGCCGCTACGGCGTGTCGGTCGGCCAACTGAAGGGTTGGAACCGCACCCGCCGCGACCTGGTGATGCCGGGCCAGACCATCGTCCTGCACGTGCCGGCGGGCCGTGCCGTGCCGGCCGAACCCGGCCCCGAGCGGATCGCCACGTCGGTGGGCGGCGCACGCATCGAACGCGCGAGCCTGCACACGGGCGGTACGGCCGCCGCGCGCGGGCGGCACGCGGCCCCGGCGAAGGCGGCGGCCCGATCGACCGCGAAGTCGACCGCCAGGTCGACGGCCGCCGCGAAGAGCGCGAAGCCGGCCGTCAAGCCCGCGGCGCATAAGGCGAAGAAGAAATAACGCGATTCGGCCGCCGGCGGCGTGGGGCGTCGTGCCCGATGCGCCGCGCCTGGCTCGTGATTCGCGCGCACGCCGTCACCGAGGTGACGGCGTTTTCGTTTCAGGCAAGGCCGCCCGCGGCGCTGGCGGCGGATTCGGAGGGGACGCATGTCTGCCGTGCAGTGGCGCGTGTTCGTGCTGTTTTCGATGGGCTATTTCGTGTCGTACGTGTTCCGCGGCGTCAATCTGGGCTTCGCGCCGCTGATCACGCACGACCTCGGGCTGTCCGCGGCGGACCTGGGGCTGCTGACGAGCCTCTACTTCCTGGGCTTCGCCGGTGCCCAGATCCCGGCCGGCGTGCTGCTCGATCACTACGGCCCGCGGCGCGTGACGGCCGCCATGCTGCTGTTCGCGGCGGCCGGCATCGCCGTGTTCGGGCTCGCGCACGGCATCGGCGCGATGATGGTCGGCCGCCTGCTGATCGGGATCGGCGTATCGGTGTGTCTCGGCGCCGCCTTCAAGGCGATCGCGGAGTTCTTTCCGGTCGCGCGGCTGCCGCTCGTCAACGGCTGCGTGATGGCGGTCGGCGGCTTCGGCGGTGTCGCGGTCGGCTCGCCGCTCGCCTGGACGCTCGGCATGGTCAGCTGGCGAATGGTCTGCGCCGGGCTC
Source organism: Burkholderia glumae LMG 2196 = ATCC 33617 (assembly GCF_000960995.1). Lineage (NCBI taxonomy): Bacteria > Pseudomonadati > Pseudomonadota > Betaproteobacteria > Burkholderiales > Burkholderiaceae > Burkholderia > Burkholderia glumae. The sequence goes on from NZ_CP009435.1 coordinate 2,264,400, forward strand.
TGCGGGTTCACCGTGGTGGTGGCCGCGCTGCTCTGGAGCGGCGCGCCCGACGCGGCGCGCAGCCACCGCCAGGCCAGCCTGATCAGCCAGTTCAAGGGCACCTGGCACATCCTGCAGAGCGCCGCGTTCTGGAAGATCGCCTCGTTCTCGGTGGTCACGCAGGGCGTGTTCTTCGCGATGCAGTCGCTCTGGGTCGGCCCCTACATGCGCGACGTGATGGGCTTCGCGCCGCATCGGGCGGCCGCGCTCGTCTCGGTGATCGGGCTGGCGATGATGGCGGGCAGCTTCGCCACCGGCGCGCTGGCGCGGCTGCTGGAGCGGCGCGGCCTGTCGGTCTACGCGTTCTGCGGAATCGGCATGGGCTGCTTCGTCGCCACCCAGCTGGCCATCATGCTGGGCGCGCCGCTGCCGGCCGAGGTGCTGTGGGCCGGCTACGGCGCGTTCGGCGGGATCGGCATCCTCAGCTACGCGATCCTCGCCGAGCATTTTCCCGCGCATCTGATCGGCCGCGCCAACACCACCATCACGCTGGTGATCTTCGTGCTGATCTTCGGCTTTCAGGTCGGCGTCGGCGCGGTGCTGTCGCAATGGCCGACCCAGGGCGGCCATTATCCGCGCGCCGCGCACCTGAGCGCCTGGGCGGTGCTGGTCGCGCTGCAGATCGCGGGCGCGATCTGGTACGTGCTGCCGGGGCGCGCGGCGATCGGCGCCGAACGCCGTCCGGGCTGACGCGCCGCGCGGCGCGGGCCGCCGAGCCCGCCGGCGCGAGGGCGGTGGGGCGGTGGGGCGGTGGGATTTGCTCCTGGCTCTCGGTGCCGCGGTCGTACCGGCCGGCGTCGCCGATCTCGCGACCGTTTCCGAACCGGTAGCTGTCATGCGGCGATGGCACGGCAGGCTTTGAGATAGGTCTGGTTTCGCGCTATAATCTGAAAGTTTGCGCAATTCAACCCCGCACCCTAGCGCCTACCTCCAATTCCCCGTCTTCCGCCGCCTGCCTCCCGGCACGTGACGCGTCGAATGCAGCCCGCGGCCAGCTCGCGCGCGTATCGAGCGCCTCCTCCGGGCCGGCCGGGCGAACGCCGGCGAACGCCCCTCGATGGGGCGAACCGGCCGCGACAGGTCGACAGGTCGGCAGCAAGGGTGTCCCCCAAGGAGCCCCCCGTGTTGCCGTCTTTTTCTCCCGCCTTGCTCGCACTTGCCGACGGCACGGTCTTTCGCGGTTATTCGATCGGTGCGACCGGCCATACGATCGGCGAAGTCGTGTTCAATACCGCGATCACCGGCTATCAGGAAATCCTCACCGACCCGAGCTACGCGCGCCAGATCGTGACGCTCACGTATCCGCACATCGGTAACGTCGGCGTGAACCGCGAAGACGTCGAGGCGACCAAGGTCCATGCGGCCGGCCTCATCATCCGCGACCTGCCGGTGCTGGCCTCGAACTTCCGCATGGATCGCACGCTCGACGCCTACCTGCGCGACGAAGGCGTGGTCGCGATCGCCGGCATCGACACCCGCAAGCTGACCCGCGTGCTGCGCGACAAGGGCGCCCAGAACGGCTGCATCCTGACCGGTGCCGACGACGAGGCGAAGGCGATCGAACTCGCGCGCTCGTTCCCGGGCCTGGCCGGCATGGATCTCGCGAAGGTCGTCTCGACCGACAAGCCGTTCGCCTGGAAGCAGACCGAATGGCGCCTCGAAGGCGGCTACGGCGAGCAGACCGCGCCGCGCTACAAGGTCGTGGCCTACGATTTCGGCGTCAAGTACAACATCCTGCGCATGCTGGCCGAGCGCGGCTGCGACGTTACCGTGCTGCCCGCGCAGACGAGCGCGGCCGACGCGCTGGCGCTGAATCCGGATGGCATCTTCCTGTCGAACGGCCCCGGCGACCCGGAGCCGTGCGACTACGCGATCGCGGCGACGCGCGAATTCATCGCGCGCGGCGTGCCGACCTTCGGCATCTGCCTCGGCCATCAGATCATGGGGCTCGCGGTCGGCGCGAAGACGCTGAAGATGAAGACCGGCCACCACGGCGCGAACCACCCGGTGAAGGACCTGGCCGACGGCCGCGTCGTGATCACCTCGCAGAACCACGGCTTCGCGGTCGACGCCGCGTCGCTGCCGGCCAACGCGCGCGCGACCCACGTCTCGCTGTTCGACGGCACGCTGCAGGGCTTCGCGCTGACCGACAAGCCGGCGTTCTGCTTCCAGGGCCACCCGGAAGCCTCGCCCGGTCCGCACGACATCGGCTACCTGTTCGACCGCTTCACCGCGCTGATGGACACGGCCAAGGCGCGCGCCTGAGGCTCACGGGAGACGGCACATCATGTTCGGCCACGCACTCGGAATCACCGACTTCTGGACCTACGTCGTCGGTGCGGTGTTCATCGTCCTGCTGCCCGGTCCGAACTCGATGTATGTGCTGTCGCTCGCTGCGCAGCGCGGCGTCAAGGCCGGATATCGCGCGGCCTGCGGCGTGTTCTTGGGCGACGCGGTGCTGATGCTGCTGTCGGCGGCCGGCGTCGCCTCGCTGCTGAAGGCGAACCCGCTGCTGTTCTCGGTCGTGAAATACGGCGGGGCTGCCTACCTGTTCGCGATCGGGTTCGCGATGCTGAGGAGCGGCTCGCGCGAGCTGCGCGCCGCGCCGGCGCGGGCCGCGGCGCCGCGCGCGGTGGACGGCGAGCGGCCGTTTCGCAAGGCGCTGCTCGTGAGCCTGTTGAACCCGAAGGCGATCCTGTTCTTCATTTCGTTCTTCATCCAGTTCGTCGATCCGACCTACCGCTATCCGGCCGTGTCGTTCCTCGTGCTGGGCGCGATATCGCAGTTCACGAGCTTCCTGTACCTGAGCACGCTGATCTTCGCGGGCGCGCGTCTTGCCGAACAGTTTCGCCGCCGCCGCAAGCTCGCGGCGGGCGCGGCGGGCGGCGTGGGCGGCCTGTTCATCGGCTTCGGCCTCAAGCTCGCGTTCGCGACGATCCGATGACCGGCTGCGCCGCCGCCGCGCATTAACGATTACTTTTTGAATACTCGAGCCATGCCAAAACGCACAGACATCAACAGCATCCTCATCATCGGCGCCGGCCCGATCATCATCGGTCAGGCGTGCGAGTTCGACTACTCGGGCGCGCAGGCATGCAAGGCGCTGCGTGAGGAGGGTTACAAGGTCATCCTCGTCAACAGCAATCCGGCGACGATCATGACCGATCCGAACACGGCCGACGTCACCTATATCGAGCCGATCACCTGGGAAGTCGTCGAGCGCATCATCGCCAAGGAGCGTCCGGATGCGATCCTGCCGACCATGGGCGGCCAGACCGCGCTGAATTGCGCGCTCGACCTGCACCACCACGGCGTGCTGGAGAAGTACGACGTCGAACTGATCGGCGCGTCGCCCGAGGCGATCGACAAGGCCGAGGATCGCCAGAAGTTCAAGGAAGCGATGACCAAGATCGGCCTCGGCTCGGCCAAGTCCGGCATCGCGCATTCGATGGAAGAAGCGCTCAAGGTGCAGGCCGAGATCGCCGCGGCCACGGGCGGCAGCGGCTACCCGACGGTGATTCGCCCGTCCTTCACGCTGGGCGGCTCGGGCGGCGGCATCGCCTACAACCGCGAGGAGTTCGAGGAGATCTGCAAGCGGGGGCTCGATCTTTCGCCCACGCGTGAGCTGCTGATCGAGGAATCGCTGCTCGGCTGGAAGGAGTACGAGATGGAAGTGGTTCGCGACCGCGCGGACAACTGCATCATCGTCTGCTCGATCGAGAACCTCGACCCGATGGGCGTGCACACCGGCGACTCGATCACGGTCGCGCCGGCCCAGACGCTGACCGACAAGGAATACCAGATCCTGCGCAACGCGTCGCTCGCGGTGCTGCGCGAGATCGGCGTCGATACCGGCGGCTCGAACGTGCAGTTCTCGATCAACCCGAAGGACGGCAGGATGGTCGTGATCGAGATGAACCCGCGCGTGTCGCGCTCCTCGGCGCTGGCCTCGAAGGCCACCGGCTTCCCGATCGCGAAGGTGGCGGCCAAGCTGGCCGTCGGCTACACGCTCGACGAGCTGAAGAACGAGATCACGGGCGGCCAGACGCCGGCCTCGTTCGAGCCGACCATCGACTACGTCGTCACGAAGATCCCGCGCTTCGCGTTCGAGAAATTCCGCGAGGCCGATTCGCGCCTGACCACCCAGATGAAGTCGGTCGGCGAGGTGATGGCGATCGGACGCACGTTCCAGGAGTCGTTCCAGAAGGCGCTGCGCGGCCTCGAAGTCGGCGTGGACGGCCTCGACGAGAAAACCACCGACCGCGACGAGATCGTCCGCGAGATCGGCGAGCCGGGCCCGGACCGGATCTGGTACGTGGGCGACGCGTTCCGCGTCGGCCTGAGCGCCGCGCAGATCTTCGAGGAGACCGCGATCGACCCGTGGTTCCTGGCGCAGATCGAGCAGATCATCCTGAAGGAGCAGGCACTTGCCGGCCGCACGCTGGCGAGCCTGTCGAAGGACGAGCTCTACTTCCTGAAGCAGAGCGGCTTCTCGGACCGGCGCCTGGCGAAGCTCCTCGGCGCGAGCGCGGCCGAGGTGCGTGAGCGCCGGCTGGCGCTGAACGTGCGCCCGGTCTACAAGCGCGTGGATACCTGCGCGGCCGAGTTCGCCACCAAGACCGCCTACATGTACTCGACCTACGAGGAAGAGTGCGAGGCGCAGCCGACCGACAACAAGAAGATCATGGTGCTGGGCGGCGGCCCGAACCGGATCGGCCAGGGCATCGAGTTCGACTACTGCTGCGTGCATGCCGCGCTCGCGATGCGCGAGGACGGCTATGAAACCATCATGGTCAACTGCAACCCGGAAACGGTCTCGACCGACTACGACACGTCCGATCGGCTCTACTTCGAGCCGCTCACGCTCGAGGACGTGCTCGAAGTGGTCGACAAGGAAAAGCCGGTCGGCGTGATCGTGCAGTACGGCGGGCAGACGCCGCTGAAGCTCGCGCTCGACCTGGAGGCCGCCGGCGTGCCGATCGTCGGCACCTCGCCCGACATGATCGACGCCGCCGAGGACCGCGAGCGCTTCCAGAAACTGCTGCAGGACCTGGGCCTGCGCCAGCCGCCGAACCGCACCGCGCGCGCCGAGAGCGAGGCGCTGGCGCTGGCCGACGAGATCGGCTATCCGCTGGTGGTGCGCCCGTCGTATGTGCTGGGCGGCCGCGCGATGGAAATCGTCCACGAGCCGCGCGACCTCGAACGCTACATGCGCGAGGCCGTGAAGGTCTCGAACGACTCGCCGGTGCTGCTCGACCGCTTCCTCAACGACGCGATCGAATGCGACGTCGACTGCATCTGCGACGGCGAGGCCGTGTTCATCGGCGGCGTGATGGAGCACATCGAGCAGGCGGGCGTCCACTCGGGCGATTCGGCCTGTTCGCTGCCGCCATACTCGCTGTCGGCGCAGACCGTGGCCGAGCTCAAGCGCCAGACCGGCGCGATGGCGCGCGCGCTGAACGTGGTCGGGCTGATGAACGTGCAGTTCGCGATCCAGCAGGTGCCGCAGGCCGACGGCTCGAAGCAGGACGTGATCTACGTGCTCGAGGTGAACCCGCGCGCCTCGCGCACGGTGCCCTACGTGTCGAAGGCCACCAGCCTGCCGCTGGCGAAGATCGCCGCGCGCGCCATGGTCGGCCAGAAGCTGGCCGCGCAGGGCGTGACGAAGGAAATCGACCCGCCTTACTACAGCGTCAAGGAAGCGGTCTTCCCGTTCGTGAAGTTCCCGACCGTGGACCCGGTGCTCGGGCCCGAAATGCGTTCGACGGGCGAGGTGATGGGCGTGGGCCGCACCTTCGGCGAGGCGCTGTTCAAGTCGCAGCTCGCGGCCGGCTCGCGCCTGCCGGAGTCCGGCACGGTGCTGCTGACGGTGATGGACGCCGACAAGCCGAAGGCGGTCGAGGTCGCGCGCATGCTGCACGAGCTCGGCTACCCGATCGTCGCCACCCGCGGCACGGCTGCCGCGATCGAGGCGGCCGGCGTGCCCGTGAAGGTCGTCAACAAGGTCAAGGACGGCCGCCCGCACATCGTCGACATGATCAAGAACGGCGAGATCGCGTTGGTGTTTACGACGGTCGACGAGACGCGCACGGCGATCGCCGACTCGCGCTCGATCCGCATGAGCGCGCAGGCGCAGAAGGTCACGTACTACACGACCATGTCGGGGGCGCGCGCGGCGGTCGAAGGCTTGCGCTATCTGAAGGACCTCGAAGTCTATGATTTACAAGGTCTTCATGGTCGCCTAAACTAAGCCGTCGGGTTTCATCCCGGGCAACACAGGCCGCGATTAAGCGGCGTTTCCGGTTCGCCGGAAATGCGCTTAATCGCGGTGATTTTTTTTATGCCGCATTTTTGTTATTGAGCCGTTTATGAGCACCATTCCATTGACCAAGCGCGGCGCCGAACAGCTGCGCGAAGAATTGCAGCGCCTGAAGTCGATCGAGCGTCCGGCCGTGATCAACGCGATCGCCGAGGCGCGTGCGCAGGGCGATCTTTCCGAAAACGCCGAGTATGACGCCGCCAAGGAAAAGCAGGGCTTTATCGAGGGGCGGATCGCCGAACTCGAATCGAAGCTGTCGGCGGCCCAGATCATCGATCCGTCCGTGCTCGACGCCGAGGGCCGCGTCGTGTTCGCGGCCACCGTCGAGCTCGAGGATCTCGAGTCGGGCGACACCGTGAAGTACCAGATCGTCGGTGACGACGAGGCCGACATCGACCACGGCCTGATTTCCGTCAGCTCGCCGATCGCGCGTGCGCTGATCGGCAAGTCGGAGGGCGACGTCGCGGCCGTCCAGGCGCCGAGCGGCGTGCGCGAGTACGAGATCATCTCGGTCAGCTATATCTGAAGCCCGGAGCGATGCCGATGCGCCGTGCCCCCCGGTTGTTCCGTTTGCTCGCGACCGTCTGGGTCGGCAGCCTGCTGACGATCGGCTACGCGGTCGCGCCGGTGCTGTTCGCGGTGCTCGATCGGGTTGCCGCGGGTGAGGTGGCCGCGCGGCTGTTCCGGATCGAGGGCTGGATCGCGGTGGTGTGCGGCGTGTTGATGCTGGTGACGGCGAATGCGCGCGTGCGCGGCGGCGATGCAGCATATCGCCGCCCTCGCTTGATCGTGGCCCTGATGCTGGCTTGCATGATCGTGGGGTATTTCGCGATCGAGCCGTTCATGAGCGCGCTGCGCCTGGCCGCGCAGGAGGCGGGCACCGATGTCGGCCATTCCGCCTACGCCGCCCGCTTCGGCATGCTGCACGGCGTGTCGAGCCTGTTCTATCTGATCGAAAGCCTGTGCGGCCTCTGGCTCGTGTGGATCCTGCCCGGGGCGGACGAGGTGCGCGCCACGCGCAGCTGAGTGCGGCCGGCGCGTGCCCGCGAGGCGCCGGTGCCGGGCCGGGTTTCCTTATTTGTCGTTCTGGAACGGGCGCTTCGCGCTTTGCTGGCGCTTTTTCGCGCGCTTCACGGTGCCGCCCGCCGTCACGCGCTCGTTGCCGCGCACGACCACCTTGGTGGCGCGCGGCTTGCGCACCGGGCTCGCGTCCGGCGAATGCTTGACCACCTTGACCACGCGCGGCGCGCGGCCCTTGGTTTCCGGCTCGCCGGCGGGCAGGCGCCGGGCCGCCTCGCGCGCGCTCGGCACGCCGCGCGCGCCGCGCTTCGGGGCCGGTTCGACCTGCTCGGGGCGCCAGATCACGAGCAGCTTGCCGATGTGCTGGATCGGCGCGGCGCCGAGGCGCTCGCAGATGTCCTCGTAGATCGCGATGCGGGCGTCGCGATCGTCGCCGAACACGCGGATCTTGATCAACTGGTGGGCGGCCAGGTGGACCTTGATCTCGGCCAGCACGGCGTCGGTCAGGCCTTCGGCGCCGATCAGCACGACGGGCTTGAGCGCATGGGCTTGCGAACGCAGCGCGGAGCGCTCGGCGGGGGAAAGCGAAAGGGCAGGCATCGGAACTCTGGAATCTCTAGGACGGCGCGCCGGACGGGCGCGCGCGAAAACCACGTAAAATCGCGGCTGGCACGCTGTCGAGGCGTCCGCCGCGCGAATAAGACGCGTATTATCCGCCAAAAGCCCGGGCTGACGAAACCATTGCGCGATCGGCGCGGCAATCGCCCGTTTTCGCGGCCTGGTTTGTGGCCTTTTGGCTGAATTTTTTCCTCTGCATGGCAAAGAATCGTTTCAATCAGTCGTGGCTGCACGACCACATCAACGACCCCTACGTCAAAATGGCGCAGCGGGAAGGCTATCGCGCACGCGCGGCATACAAGCTGAAAGAAATCGACGAACAGGACAAGCTGATCCGGCCCGGCCAGGTGATCGTCGATCTCGGCGCCGCGCCCGGCAGCTGGAGCCAGTACGCGCGCAACAAGCTCGCGCTCGGCAAAAACCGCGACGCGCAGCGCGAGGGCGGCATCGACGGCATGATCGTCGCGCTCGACATGCTGCCGATGGAGCCGGTGGCCGACGTCCACTTCATCCAGGGCGACTTCCGCGAGGACGCGGTGCTGCACCAGCTGGAGGCGCTGCTCGACGGCCGCGTGGTCGACCTTGTAATTTCCGACATGGCACCCAACCTGTCTGGCGTGGCGTCGGCGGATGCGGCACGGATCGAGCATGTGTGCGACCTGGCGCTCGAATTCTCGCAGAACCATCTGAAGCCGGATGGTGCCCTTTTAGTGAAATGCTTTCACGGCAGCGGCTACAGCCAGATTGTCGAAAAGTTCAAGCATCAGTTCCGCACGGTCGCGCCGCGCAAGCCGAAGGCGTCGCGAGACAAGTCGTCGGAGACGTTTATTTTGGGTCGGCATCTGAAACATCCGCGCTGAAGCGGATGCACGGGCCACCGCAGGCCGGCCGCAGCCTTGCCGGCCGTAGGGTTTGACTATCGTGGCGTTTGGTGAACCTTATGGCGACGGGCTTCGGACTGGATTAGAATGCCTCAGGAGCGCCGCAAGTAAAATGTAGGCGCTCGTCAATGAGTGAAGGAGTGGTGCTTTGAACAACAATATGTTCTCGAAAGCGGCAGTGTGGCTCGTGATCGCACTGGTGCTGTTTACGGTGTTCAAGCAGTTCGACAAGCCCCGCGTCCAGGAAGGTGTGTCGTATTCGCAGTTCATGGACGACGCGAAGAACGGCAAGATCAAGAACGTCATCGTGCAGGGGCGTAACCTCACCGTCACTCCCGCCGAAGGCCAGAAATACCAGATCGTGTCGCCGGGCGACATCTGGATGGTCGGCGACCTGATGAAGTACGGCGTCCAGGTGAGCGGCAAGGCCGATGACGAACCGAACGCGCTCGTCTCCGCGCTGTACTATCTCGGGCCGACGCTGCTCATCATCGTGTTCTGGTTCTACATGATGAGACAGATGCAGGGCGGCGGCAAAGGCGGTGCGTTCTCGTTCGGGAAATCGCGTGCGCGCCTGATCGACGAGAACAACAACGCGGTGAACTTCGCCGACGTCGCCGGCTGCGACGAAGCGAAGGAGGAAGTGTCCGAACTCGTCGATTTCCTGCGCGATCCCCAGAAATTCCAGAAGCTTGGCGGGCGCATCCCGCGCGGCGTGCTGCTGGTCGGCCCGCCCGGGACCGGCAAGACGCTGCTCGCCCGCGCGATCGCCGGCGAGGCGAAGGTGCCTTTCTTCAGCATCTCCGGTTCGGATTTCGTCGAAATGTTCGTCGGCGTGGGCGCGGCCCGTGTGCGCGACATGTTCGAACAGGCCAAGAAGCACGCGCCTTGCATCGTGTTCATCGATGAAATCGACGCGGTGGGCCGCCATCGCGGCGCCGGCATGGGCGGCGGCAACGACGAGCGCGAGCAGACGCTCAACCAGATGCTGGTCGAGATGGACGGCTTCGAGGCCAACTCGGGCGTGATCGTGATCGCCGCGACGAACCGCTCCGACGTGCTCGACAAGGCGTTGCTGCGCCCGGGCCGTTTCGACCGTCAGGTCTATGTCGGCCTGCCCGATATCCGCGGCCGCGAGCAGATCATGCGCGTGCACCTGCGCAAGGTGCCGATCTCGAACGACGTCGACGCGGCGGTGCTCGCACGCGGCACGCCGGGTTTCTCGGGCGCCGATCTCGCGAACCTCGTCAACGAGGCCGCGCTGTTCGCGGCTCGCCGCGGCAAGCGCATCGTCGAGATGCAGGATTTCGAGGACGCCAAGGACAAGATCTTCATGGGGCCGGAGCGCAAGTCGGCCGTGATTCGCGAAGAGGCCAAGCGTGCCACGGCCTATCATGAAGCCGGCCACGCCGTGATCGCCAAGCTGCTGCCGAAGGCCGATCCGGTCCACAAGGTGACGATCATCCCGCGCGGCCGCGCGCTCGGCGTGACCTGGCAGTTGCCGGAGCACGACAACGAGACGTACTCGAAGGACTACCTGCTCGATCGCCTGGCGATCCTGTTCGGTGGTCGCGTCGCCGAGGAACTGTTCATGAACCTCGTGAGCACCGGCGCGTCGGACGACTTCAACAAGGCGACCCAGACGGCGCGAGCGATGGTCACGCGCTTCGGCATGACCGACGCGCTTGGGCCGATGGTCTACGCCGACGACGAGAACGAGGGCGGTCCGTTCGGCAAGGGCTTCACGCGCGCGATCTCGGAAGCGACGCAGCAGAAGGTCGACGCGGAAATCCGCCGCGTGATCGACGAGCAATATGGCCTTGCTCGCCGCCTGCTTGAGGAGAACCGCGACAAGGTCGAGGCGATGACCGCCGCGCTGATGGAGTGGGAGACGATCGATGCCGATCAGATCAACGACATCATGGCCGGCCGGCCGCCGCGCTCACCGAAGAGCAGCGGCAACGTCCCGCCGGCGAGCGATCCGTCGGGCGGCGCCGGGGCCGAGGTCAAGCCGGGCAACGCGACGGCGCCGGCTTGATGTAGTCTCGTAGCGCGATCGAGTTGACGGGCTGGTGTGAATCACACCGGCCCGTTTTGTTTCCGGCTTGCCCCAGATTTTCGTTGACGTGCCGACCTTCATCGATCATTTCATGCCCGCGCCGCTGCAATGCGGCCGCTTCACGCTGACGTTCGAGCGCCCGCTCGTGATGGGCATCCTCAACGTCACCCCCGACTCGTTTTCCGACGGCGGTCGCTACGTGGCCCGTGACGCCGCGCTGCGCCAGGCCGAACGCATGCTTGCCGACGGCGCCGACCTGATCGACATCGGTGGCGAGTCGACGCGGCCCGGCGCGCCGCCCGTGCCGCTCGACGAGGAACTGTCACGCGTGCTCCCCGTCGTCGAGGCCTTGCAGGCGATGCGCGTGCCGCTGTCGATCGACACCTACAAGCCTGCGGTGATGCGCGCCGCGCTCGCGGCCGGTGCCGATCTGATCAATGACATCTGGGGCTTTCGCCAGCCCGGCGCCCTCGAGGCGGTGAGCGGCTCGAATTGCGGGCTCTGCGCGATGCACATGCTCGGCGAACCGAGGACGATGCAACTCGGCGAACCCGATTACCTCGACGTGGTGGCCGAGGTGCGCGGCTTTCTCGCCGATCGCGCGGCCGCGCTCGTTTCGGCCGGCATCGCGCCGCAGCGAATCAGCGTCGATCCCGGCTTCGGCTTCGGCAAGGCCACGGTCGAACACAACTACGCGCTGCTGGCGAAGCTGGCCGACACCGCGCCGGCGCGCCCGGACGGCGCGCGCTATCCGATTCTCGCCGGCATGTCGCGCAAGTCGATGCTCGGTGTGCTGATCGGCCGGCCGGCGGCCGAGCGCGTCGCCGCGAGCGTGGCGGCGGCGGTCTGCGCGGCCGAACGCGGCGCGGCCATCATTCGCGTGCACGACGTCGCGCCGACGGTCGACGCATTGAAGATCTGGGGCGCCGTGCGGGCCGCGGCGCAAGACGCATAGCAACGGACGGACAGACAAGGAGGAATCGTTCCATGGGACGTCGTTATTTCGGTACGGACGGGATTCGCGGCGAGGTCGGCGTGGCGCCGATCAGCCCCGATTTCGTGTTGCGGCTCGGCTACGCGGCCGGCAAGGTGCTCGCGCACGCGAAGGGGCGCGGCATTTCGGGACGCCCGACGGTGCTGATCGGCAAGGACACGCGCGTATCGGGCTACATGCTCGAGGCCGCGCTCGAGGCCGGCTTCTCGGCGGCCGGCGTCGACGTGATGCTGGCCGGCCCGATGCCGACGCCGGGCGTGGCCTATCTGACGCGGGCGCTGCGGCTCGCGGCCGGCGTGGTGATCAGCGCGTCGCACAACCCGTATCACGACAACGGCATCAAGTTCTTCTCGGCCGACGGCAACAAGCTGCCCGACGAGACCGAGGAGGAGATCGAGGCGTGGCTCGACAGGCCGCTCGCCTGCGAGGCGTCCGACGGTCTCGGCAAGGCGCGCCGGCTCGACGACGCGAACGGCCGCTACATCGAATTTTGCAAGAGCACGTTTCCGGCCGCGTTCGACCTGCGCGGGCTCAAGCTCGTGATCGACTGCGCGAACGGCGCGGCCTATCAGATCGCGCCGCACGTGTTCCATGAACTCGGGGCCGACGTCGTGCCGATCGGCGTGAAGCCGAACGGCTTCAACATCAACGACAAGGTCGGGGCGACGGCGCCCGAGGCGCTGATCGCGGCGGTGAAGGAACATGGCGGCGATCTCGGCATCGCGCTCGACGGCGACGCGGACCGGCTGCTCGTGGTCGACGGCGACGGGCGCCTCTACAACGGCGACGAACTGCTCTACGTGCTGGTGAGGGATCGCCTCGAAACCAGCGGCAAGGTTCAAGGCGCGGTCGGCACGCTGATGACGAACCTCGCGGTCGAGGTGGCGCTGCAGAAGCTCGGCGTGCCGTTCGTGCGCGCGGCGGTCGGCGACCGCTACGTGCTGGAACAGCTGCGCGAGCGCGGCTGGCAGCTCGGCGCGGAAGGCTCGGGCCACATCCTCTCGCTCGACCGGCATTCGACCGGCGACGGCATCGTCTCGGCGCTGCTCGTGCTCGCGGCGATGAAGCGCAGCGGCAAGACGCTCGCGCAGATGCTCGAGGGCGTGGCGCTGTTCCCGCAGACGCTGATCAACGTGCGGATGAAGGCCGGTGCGAACTGGAAGGGCGACGCCTCGATCCAGGCCGCGATCGGCGCGGCCCAGCACGAGCTCGGCGAGAGCGGGCGCGTGCTGATCCGCGCCTCGGGCACCGAGCCGGTGCTGCGCGTGATGGTGGAGGCGCGTGAGGCGGCCGACGCGCAGCGCCATGCCGAGGCGATCGCCGGCGCGGTGCGGCTCGCCACGGCCTGAGCGGTGGCGCGGCAGCCCAGGTAGGACAGCTGGGCGGGCGCCGGGAGAACCGGTGCTCGCCCGACGCGGGCCGGCTCCCGGCCGGCCCGCGTCGAAAGGCTGGCCGCCGGAGCTGCAGCAGCAGCCATTCGCCCTGATCGCGGGGCGCCTTCGATTCACTCGCGGCCGCTCCGCCCCTGCCGGGGCGGTGCGGAAGCGGTCATTTCCACGCCGGTTCGGCGCGCCATGTTGTCACATGGCGTTCGCGCCGAGGCCTGCGCGAGCGGCGCGATGGCGTCGCCTTCCTCGCCGTGCGGCGCGCCGTGCGCGCTTTTCCCACCGAAGCGCTCAAGTATCGACAGGCGTGACCGGTGCCCGCGAAATCGTTTGCGCGCTAGAAAACCTGCCATTTTGTGACATTTCTCCTAATCTGATTGGGCGTCGGCGCCCGCGGCGGGCGGCTGTGAACAATCCGCTTCGGCGTGTCGATTTTGTCGGCGCCGCTGTTGCGGGCCCCGGCGCCGCCCGCGCCTCGGGCATGTTCGCGAGCCGGCCGCAAAGCCTTGTCCTGCTTGGCGAAAGAGGCGATTCGGCGGGGCGGCGGCAGGGGGTGCGAAAGCTTTCGAATCGTCATGTCTTTGTCATATGACGTTCATTAATTGTCACATGACTGTCATGAAGACCCCCTAATCTTCGCGGTGCCGTAGTCATCCGCTCACACACTGGAGGTCTCATGAAATTGATGCAAACCGCGTTTGCTGGCCTGGCCGGCGCGCTTTTCGCTGTCGCCGCTCACGCAGCCGACATCACGGGCGCGGGCAGCACGTTCGCTATGCCGATCTACACGAAATGGGCAGCCGAATACCAGCAAGCCGGCGGTGCGAAGGTCAACTATCAGGGCATCGGCTCGTCCGGCGGCCTGAAGCAGATCATCGCGAAGACGGTCGATTTCGCCGGCTCGGACGCTCCGCTGAAGGACGACGAACTGGCGAAGGACGGCCTGTTCCAGTTCCCGACGGTGGTCGGCGGCATCGTTCCGGTGGTCAATATTCCGGGCATCAAGGCTGGTGAAATCACGCTGTCGGGCGAAGTGCTCGGCGACATCTATCTCGGCAAGATCAAGAAGTGGAACGATCCGGCGATCGCGGCGCTGAACCCGAAGGTCAAGCTGCCGGACCTGGACATCGCCGTGGTGCGCCGCGCCGACGGCTCGGGCACCTCGTTCATCTGGACGAACTACCTGTCGAAGACCAACGCCGAGTGGAAGACGAAGGTCGGTGAAGGCACCACGGTCAACTGGCCGACGGGCACGGGCGGCAAGGGCAACGACGGCGTCGCCGCGTTCGTGCAGCGCCTGCCGGGCGCGATCGGCTACGTCGAATCGGCCTACGCGAAAAAGAACGCGATGATCTACACGGACCTGAAGAACGCCTCGGGCGCGGTGGTGGCGCCGAAGGCCGAAACGTTCGCGGCAGCCGCTGCCGGCGCGAACTGGTCGCAGTCGTTCTATCAGATCCTGACGAACGAACAGGGCAAGGACGCCTGGCCGATCGTCGGCGCGACGTTCGTGCTGCTGCACGCCAAGCAGGACAAGCCGGAGCAGGGCGCCGAGACGCTGAAGTTCTTCGACTGGGCGTTCAAGAACGGCGGCAAGGCGGCCACGGAGCTGGACTACATCTCGCTGCCGGCTTCGGTCACGGCCGAGATCCGCAAGCAGTGGAAGACGAAGGTGACGGACGCGGCGGGCAAGCCGGTCTTCCAGTAAGCGCTTCATCGCAGCAAGTCGTGGTCGCGCCGCCCGGCAAGCATGCCGGGCGGCGCGTGCGGTATGACGCGGGGCGGTCGATGTCGCTCCGCCACTGAACAATCAGGCCTCCATGTCCGATCTTCCTATCACGTCGCGCCCCGAAAGCCAGATGCGTGCGCCCAGCCGGCTCGGCGACGTCATTTTCGGCGGTCTCACGCGCCTCGCGGCAATCGTGACCCTGCTGGTCCTGGGCGGCATCATCGTGTCGCTGATCATCGCGTCGCTGCCGACCATCCAAAAATTTGGTCTCAGTTTTCTCTGGCGGTCCGAATGGGACCCCAACGCCGATGTCTACGGCGCCCTCGTGCCGATTTACGGCACGATCGCGACCTCGATCATCGCGCTCGTGATCGCGGTGCCGGTGAGCTTCGGCATTGCACTGTTCCTCACCGAGCTGTCGCCCGTCTGGCTGCGGCGCCCGCTGGGCATCGCCATCGAGCTGCTCGCCGCGATTCCGTCGATCGTCTACGGGATGTGGGGCCTGCTGGTGTTCGCCCCGATCTTCGCCGGCTACTTCCAGAAGCCGCTCGGCCAGGTGCTCGGCCCGATCCCGCTGATCGGCGCGCTGTTCCAGGGCCCGCCGATCGGCATCGGCCTGCTCTGCGCGGGCGTGATCCTCGCGATCATGATCATCCCTTACATCGCCTCGGTGATGCGTGACGTGTTCGAGGTCACCCCGGTGCTGCTGAAGGAATCGGCCTACGGCATCGGCTGCACGACCTGGGAAGTGATGTGGAAGATCGTGCTGCCCTTCACCAAGAGCGGGGTGATCGGCGGCGTGATGCTCGGCCTGGGCCGCGCGCTCGGCGAAACGATGGCGGTCACGTTCGTGATCGGCAACACCAATCTGCTGGACAACGTCTCGCTGTTCTCGCCCGGCAACAGCATCACCTCGGCGCTCGCGAACGAATTCGCGGAAGCCTCACCGGGGCTGCATACGTCGGCCCTGATGGAACTGGGCCTGATCCTGTTCGTGATCACGTTCATCGTGCTCGCGATCTCGAAACTGATGTTGTTGCGCCTCCAGAAGGCAGAAGGGAAGAAATGAGCGAACGCGTTCTGAACATGCCGGGCGGCCAGTCCGGCGCCGCGCTCGAAGCGATGCGTGCGCGCCTGCAGCGCCGCCGCAAGGCCACCAATGCCGTCGCGCTGACGCTCTCGCTCGCCGCGATGCTGTTCGGCCTGGTCTGGCTGGTCTGGATCCTCTACACGACGCTGCATCTCGGCATCGGCGGCCTGTCGCTGCAGCTGTTCACCGCGTCGACACCGGCACCGGACACCGACGGCGGCGGTCTTGCCAACGCGATCGTCGGCAGCCTGCTGCTGGTGGGCCTGGGCACCTGTGTCGGCACGCCGGTGGGCGTGCTGGCGGGCGTCTACCTGGCCGAATACGGCCAGCGCAACTGGCTCGCGAGCGTGATGCGCTTCATCAACGACATCCTGCTGTCGGCCCCGTCGATCGTGATCGGCCTGTTCGTCTACGCGGTGGTGGTGGCGCCCTCGGGCCGCTTCTCGGGCTGGGCCGGCGTGGTCTCGCTCGCACTGCTGCAGATCCCGATCGTGATCCGCACCACCGAGAACATGCTGAACCTGGTGCCGAACGCGCTGCGTGAGGCCGCATTCGCGCTGGGCACGCCGAAATGGCGCATGATCCTGAAGATCACGCTGCGCGCCTCGGTCGGCGGCATCACCACCGGCGTGCTGCTGGCGGTGGCGCGGATCGCCGGCGAGACGGCGCCGCTGCTGTTCACGGCGCTGTCGAACCAGTTCTTCTCGACCGACATGGGCAAGCCGATCGCGAACCTGCCGGTCACGATCTACAAGTTTGCAATGAGCCCGTTCGCGCAGTGGCAGTCGCTCGCCTGGGCAGGCGTCTTCCTGATCACGCTCGGGGTGCTGGGACTGAACATCCTCGCGCGCTCGATCTTCTCGAAAAAGTAACGGCGGAGCAATCCGATGAACATGGCAGAAAGCCACCTGAATCCGATCGAAAACGGTATCGCGCCGGCTGGCGGCAGCGGCGCGTCGGGGCAGCGCCCGCTCGCACCCGCCGAAGCGAAGATCGAGGTCAACAACCTGAACTTCTTCTACAACAAGTTCCATGCGCTGAAGAACATCAACCTGCGCATTCCCGCAGGCAAGGTGACGGCATTCATCGGGCCGTCGGGCTGCGGAAAGTCGACGCTGCTGCGCACCTTCAACAAGATGTACGCGCTCTATCCCGAGCAGCGCGCCGAGGGCGCGATCGTGATGGACGGCGAGAACCTGCTCGAATCGAAGCAGGACATCTCGCTGCTGCGCGCGCGCATCGGCATGGTGTTCCAGAAGCCGACTCCGTTCCCGATGTCGATCTACGACAATATTGCGTTCGGTGTGAAGATGTTCGAGAAGCTCACGCGTTCGGAAATGGACGACCGCGTCGAGTGGGCGCTGACCAAGGCCGCGCTCTGGAACGAGGTGAAGGACAAGCTGAACCAGAGCGGCTACGGTCTGTCGGGCGGCCAGCAACAGCGTCTGTGCATCGCGCGCGGCATCGCGATCCGCCCCGAGGTGCTGCTGCTCGACGAGCCGTGCTCGGCGCTCGATCCGATCTCCACGGGGCGCATCGAGGAATTGATCGCGGAGCTGAAGAGCGACTACACGGTCGTGATCGTCACGCACAACATGCAGCAGGCGGCACGCTGCTCGGACTACACGGCCTACATGTACCTGGGCGAGCTGATCGAATTCGGCGATACCGAGAAGATCTTCATCAAGCCGGCCCGCAAGGAAACGGAAGACTACATCACCGGCCGTTTCGGTTGACGGCGGAGTACATACTATGACTGACAAGCATCTGTCGAGCCAGTTCGACGCCGATCTGAACGCGGTGTCGTCGAAGGTTCTCGAAATGGGCGGCCTCGTCGAGGCGCAGATCACCGAGGCGATGTTCGCGCTCAACGAGTTCGACCGCCAGGCGGCCGAGCGCGTGATCAGCAACGAGGACCGGCTCAACCACATGGAAGTCGAGATCGACGAGGAATGCGGCAACATCATCGCGCGCCGCCAGCCGGCCGCGCGCGACCTGCGCCTGCTGATGTCGATCTCGAAGACGATCACCAACCTCGAGCGCGCCGGCGACGAGGCCGAGAAGATCGCCAAGCGCGTGCGCCGTCTGGCCGACGAGCCGCTCGCCCGCGGCGTGAACATCGCCGAGATCAAGGTGTCGGGCGACATGGCCGTGACGATCCTGCGCCGCGCGCTCGACGCCTTCGCGCGTCTGGACACGGTGGCCGCCGCGCAGATCGTCAAGGACGACAAGGAAATCGACCAGGAATTCCGTGCGTTCGTGCGCAAGCTCGTGTCGTACATGCAGGAAGATCCGCGCACGATCTCGGTCGGCCTCGACTTCCTGTTCATCGCGAAGGCCATCGAGCGGATCGGTGATCACGCGAAGAACATCGCGGAATTCATCATCTACATCGTGAAGGGCACCGACGTGCGGCACCAGCCGCGCGACCTGCTCGATCGCGAAGCCAATAGCTAACCCACGTCAGAACAAGGACGGACAGAGGTGCCGATGCCCAGCAACATTCTCGTCATCGAAGATGAGCCCGCGATTTCCGAACTGATTTCGGTCAACCTTCAGCATGCGGGACATTGTGCGATTCGCGCGTACAACGCGGAGCAGGCCCAGAACCTGATCAGCGACGTGCTACCTGATCTCGTCCTGCTCGACTGGATGCTGCCGGGCAAGTCGGGGATCGCGTTCGCGCGCGAACTGCGCAACAACGAGCGCACCAAGCACATCCCCATCATCATGCTGACGGCGCGCGGCGACGAGCAGGACAAGGTGCTGGGCCTCGAGATCGGCGCGGACGATTACGTGACCAAGCCCTTCTCGCCGAAGGAGCTGATGGCGCGCATCAAGGCGGTGCTGCGCCGCCGCGCGCCGCAACTGACCGAGGACGTGGTGTCGATCAACGGCCTGCGGCTGGACCCGGCCACGCATCGCGTGGCGGCCAGCGCCGAAGGCAGCGAGATCAAGCTCGATCTCGGCCCGACCGAGTTCCGCCTGCTGCACTTCTTCATGACGCATCCGGAGCGCGTCCACAGCCGCACGCAGCTGCTCGACCAGGTGTGGGGCGACCACGTGTTCGTCGAGGAGCGTACCGTAGATGTCCACATCAAGCGCCTGCGCGCGGCACTGAAGCCCGCCGGCTGCGATGCTATGATCGAAACCGTGCGCGGCAGCGGCTACCGCCTCGCCAAGCATGCCTGACCTGGCACGGCGCGCGTGCCGCGCGCCGTCTCTCACCGTTCTCCCGTCTTCTTTCTCGCGCCAGCCATGAACATCATCTGGGTGCGCTTCCTGGTGTCGCTCGTGCTGCTCGCGCTGGCCGCGATACTGGCCGGCGTGACAATCGGCCTGCGCGCGGGCCTCACCGTCGGCGTCGTGCTGCTGGTCGCCCAGGCGTTCTTCACCACGTTTCACACGCAGCGCCTCTGGCGGCTGCTCGACGCGCCCGTCTACGGCGAGGTGCCGAGCGCGCCGGGCATCTGGGGCGAGATCTACTACCGGCTGCACAAGCTCGCCAAGCAGTGGCACGCGCAGGTGCGCCAGGTCGAGCAGCAGCATTCACGCTTCATCCAGGCGATCCAGGCCTCGCCGAACGGCGTGGCGATGCTCGACGACCATGACCAGATCGAATGGTGCAATGCGATCGCCGAGCTGCATTTCGGGCTCGACGCGAAGCGCGACCTGCGCCAGCACATCACGCATCTGGTCCGGCATCCCGACTTCGTGCGCTACCTGAACTCGCAGCACTACGACGAGATGGTGGTGATGCGCGGCATGGGCGAGGGGCGCCAGCACGTGATCGCGGTGCAGGTGTTCCCCTACGGCGACAACCGCAAGCTGCTGCTCACGCAGGACATCACCGAGGTCGAGCGCACCGACGCGATGCGGCGCGACTTCGTGGCCAACGTCTCGCACGAGCTGAAGACGCCGCTCACGGTGCTCTCCGGCTTCCTCGAGACGCTGCGCGAGCTGCCGCTGTCCGACGACGAGCGCGCGCGCTACCTCGACATGATGGAGCAGCAGGCCTCGCGCATGCGCAAGATCGTCACCGACCTGCTGGTGCTCGCCAAGCTCGAAGGCGAGGGCAAGCCGCCCACCGACAAGCCGGTCGACATGGACGACGTGCTCGGCCACCTCGAGGACGTCGCGCAGACGCTGTCGGCCGGCCACCACGAGATCAGCTTCGAGATCGACGAGACGCTGACCGTGACGGGTGCCGAGACCGAGATCTTCAGCGCGCTCGGCAACCTCGTGACGAATGCGGTGCGCTACACGCCCGAGGGCGGCAAGATCCGCGTGAGCTGGCGCCGCGACGGCGCGCAGGCCGTGTTCTCGGTCAAGGACAGCGGCTTCGGGATTCCGGCCGAGGACCTGCCGCGGCTCACCGAACGCTTCTACCGCGTCGATCGCAGCCGTTCGCGCGACACCGGCGGCACCGGCCTTGGCCTGGCGATCGTCAAGCACGTGCTGCAGCGCCACGACGGGCAGCTGCTGATCCAGAGCGAGGAAGGGCGCGGCAGCACGTTCACGGCGCGCTTTCCGGCGCAGCGCACGATCCGCCGGCAGCATGCGGCGTGAGATGAGGCGCGTGAGACCGGCCGCGTGAGGCCGGCCAGACGAACAAGGCCGCCCGGTTCACCCCCGGGCGGCCTTTGCTTCGACGCGGCCGCGGCGGCGCCCGGCACGGCATCGGCGGCCGCCGTCAGCCGCCGAATTTTTCCAGCAGCCCGAGCTGCGCGCTGCGCGGCGTCTTGCCGGCGCGGCGGCGCTTGTAGTGGCCGTCGCTCTGCATCAGCCAGGCCGACTGGTTGTCGCCGAGGAACACCGAGAGGCCCTCGGCGATCACGCGGCGCTTGAGCTTGCGGTCGTGGATCGGGAACGCGACCTCGACGCGGCGGAACAGGTTGCGGTCCATCCAGTCGGCACTCGACAGGTAGACGCGCTCGGCGCCGCTCGCGTGGAAGTAGAAGATCCGGTGGTGCTCGAGGAAGCGGCCGATCACCGAGCGCACGGTGATGTTCTCCGACAGCCCCGGCACGCCCGGCTGCAGCGCGCACACGCCGCGCACGATCAGGTCGACCTTGACGCCCGCCTGCGAGGCCTCGTAGAGCTCGGCGATCACCGACGGCTCCAGCAGCGCGTTCATCTTCGCGACGATGCGCGCGCGCTTACCGGCCCGCGCGTTCGCGACTTCGTTGCGGATGCCGTCGATCAACAGCGGGTGCAGCGTGAACGGCGACTGCCAGAGCTCATGGAGCTTCAGCTCGCCGCCGATGCCGGTGAGCTGCTGGAACACATGATGGACGTCCTCGCAAATCTTCTGGTCGGCCGTCATCAAGCCGAAGTCGGTATAGAGGCGTGCGGTGCGCGGATGGTAGTTGCCGGTGCCGAGGTGCGTGTAGCGGCGCAGCACGGTCTTGCCGCCGCGCTTCTCGCGGCGCACGATCAGCATCATCTTGGCATGGCACTTGTGGCCGACCACGCCGTACACCACATGCGCGCCCACCGCCTCGAGCCGCGAGGCCCAGTTGATGTTGGTTTCCTCGTCGAAGCGCGCCAGCAGCTCGACCACCACCGTCACTTCCTTGCCGTTGCGCGCGGCTTCCATCAGCGCGTCCATCAGCGGCGAATCGTTGCCGGTGCGATAGATGGTCTGCTTGATGGCCACCACCTGCGGGTCCTTGGCGGCCTCGCGCAGTAGCTCCAGCACGGGCTGGAAGCTCTCGTAGGGGTGATGCAGCAGGATGTCGCCGCGATCGATCGCGGTGAACATCGAGGTGGTGTTGGCGACCGCGGCCGGCGTGGAGGGCGTGTGCGGCACGAACTTCAGCTCGGGCAGGTCCACGAGGTCGGGCAGCTGCATCAGGCGCACCAGGTTCACGGCGCCGTGGACCCGGTAGCAGTCCTTGTCGTTGAGGCTGCTCTCGTCGAGCAGGCGCCGCACGATGTGGGCGGGCGTGTCGGCCGACACTTCGAGGCGCACCGCGTTGCCGAGATGGCGCGCCGGCAGCTCGCCCTGCAGCGCCACGCGCAGGTTGGTGATCTCGTCCTCGTCGACGAACAGCTCGCTGTTGCGCGTGATGCGGAACTGGTTGCAGCTCTTCACCACCAGCTTCGGGAACAGTTCGCCGACGAAGCGCTGCATCAGCGAGCTGAGCAGCACGAAGCCGTGGCGGAAGCCCGACAGCGCCTGCGGCATGCGCACCAGACGCGGCAGCGCGCGCGGCGCCTGCACGATGCCGAGCAGCGCCTGGCGGCCGAACGCGTCGCGGCCCTCCAGCTCCACCACGAAGTTCAGGCTCTTGTTCAGCACGCGCGGGAACGGATGCGCGGGATCGAGCCCGATCGGCGTGAGCACCGGCAGCAGTTCGTCGAGGAAATAGTTGCGCGCCCATTCGAGCTGCGCCTCGCTCCAGGTGTCGGTGCCGTGGAAATAGATGCCCTCGGTCTCGAGCGCGGGCAGGATGGTTTCGTGCAGCATCGTGTACTGCTTGTGGACGAGCCGCTGCGCGCGCTCCACCACGAGGTCGTAGACGTGCTGCAGCGACATGCCGTCCGGCGACAGCGCTCCGGGGTTGTCGCGCATCTGCTCCTGGAGGCCGGCCATGCGGACCTCGAAGAACTCGTCGAGATTGCTGCTGGTGATGCAGATGAAGCGCAGTCGTTCAAGCAGCGGCACGTGCGGGTCGGCCGCCTGCGCGAGGACGCGCTCGTTGAAGCCGAGAATGCCAAGTTCACGGTTGAGCAGCGGATAGCGAGTGGACATCGGCAGCGGGGATGGCGGTTCGAAGTCGGGTGGAGCGGGGAGGAACGGAAGTTCGGAAATTCTCACGGTTCGATGACATCTTGATGACGAATTTGTACTTCTTCCTGAATGATACGACTTGGCATTCCATGATTTGATGACTTCTTGATGACAGTCAGGATTCGTCTACAAATAATACGTCGGCCCCGCCCGAATCACCCTGGCTTTTTGCACGATTGCCAATCGGTCTGGCCGTATTGGCGCGACGACCCGACACCGCGGCGGCGACAGCGCTTAAAATGTTGCGTTTGAATGAGATGGGTCGGCACAGCGGCGGCTCGCCGGCTCGAAGAGACACGGAGCCCTTACCCGATATGGTTACTTCCCCGCAACTATTCGCCGCCGTCGATCTCGGCTCGAACAGCTTCAGGCTGATCGTCGGACGCGTCGAGGAAACTCCCGCGGGCAGCCAGATCTACCCGGTCGATGCATTGCGCGAGCCGGTGCGCCTCGCGGCGGGCCTGTCGCGAGACAAGATGCTCGATCGCGCGTCGCAGGAGCGCGGCTGGGAGGCGCTCAAGCGCTTCGGCGAGCGCCTGCGCGACTTCCATCCCGACCACGTGCGCGCGGTCGCCACCAACACGCTGCGCGTGGCCAAGAACGCCGGCGAATTCCTGGTCGAGGCGCAGGCCGCGCTCGGCTTTCCGATCGAGGTGATCGCCGGCCGCGAGGAAGCCCGGCTGATCTACGCGGGCGCGGCGCACTCGGTGCCGGCCAGTGCCGGCAAGCGGCTCGTGGTCGACATCGGCGGCGGTTCGACCGAGTTCATCATCGGCCAGCACTACACGCCGATCGTAATGGAAAGCCTCTACATCGGCTGCGTGAGCCACAGCCGCCAGTTCTTCCCGGCCGGCAACGTCGACGAATACACGATGCGCCAGGCCGAACTCGCGGCCAAGCGCGAGATCCAGATCATTTCCGGCGAGTACAAGAAAGCGGGCTGGGACCAGGCGATCGGCTCGTCGGGCACGGCGCGGGCGCTGGCCGAACTGGTCGAGGGCAACGGCTTCAACGACGCCGGCATCACGCACGGCATCTCGCGCGGCGGCCTGGAGCGCCTGAAGCGCGCGCTGATCAAGGCCGAGAACGTGAATCGTCTCAAGCTCGTGGCGCTGAAGCCGGACCGCATTCCGGTGCTGGCGGGCGGCCTGTCGATCATGCTGGCCGTGTTCGAGGAGCTCGGCGTCGACTATGTCGACACCACCGACGGCGCGCTGCGCCTGGGCGTGCTGTACGACCTGCTCGGCCGCGCCCAGCACGAGGACATGCGCGCCGTGACGGTGGAGGGCTTCATGCGCCGCTACGGCGTGGACCGCCCGCAGGCCGACCGGATCGCCTCGCTCGCCACCCGCTTCTACGACCAGCTCGAATTCACCGACGAGGCGCACCGCGACGAGGATCGGACCTTCGTGGGCTGGGCCGCCGCGCTGCACGAGATCGGCCTGTCGATCTCGCACAGCGCCTATCACAAGCATTCGGCCTACATCACCAGCAACGCCGACATGCCCGGCTTCTCGCGCACCGACCAGGCGCGGCTCGCCGCGCTGGTGCTCGGCCACGCGGGCAAGCTCGGCAAGCTCTCGCAATCGCGCGACGTGGAATGGCCGCTGCTGTTCTGCCTGCGGCTCGCGGCGCTGCTGTGCCGCCGGCGCACCGATGCCGGGCTGCCGGAACTCACGGTGTCGCACGTGAAGAAGGGCGGCTACGAAGTCCGGCTGCCGAGCAGCTGGGTCGAGCAGAACCCGCTGACCGACTACAGCCTGAGCCAGGAGGCGGCCGAGTGGGAGAAGGTCGGGATTCCGTATCGCGTCATCTATACCGAGGCCTGAGCCGCCGCGCGCGCCTGCCGGTTCGCTCGCACGCGCCGGGGGCGGCCGCGGGCCCGGGCCGCGGCGGCATCACGGGGTGCAGACGATCGCCGTGAGGAACGGAAACGCTTCCCGGACCGTCGCGTTGCTGCCCGTCGCGCGCACCTTTTCCTCCACCGAGCGCTTGCTGCCGCGCACCACCACGCCATAGCCCCACTTGCCGATGGGTTTGCCGTCGCCGTGCTGGAACAGCGGATCGTTCTCCTGGTAGCCGACCACCACGAACACCGGGAAGCCGTAGGCACTGAGCGGATGCGCGGTGCGGAACGCGTTCATCGAATTCGATTCGACGCGCATCGGTTTCGGCTGCAGGTCGCCCGCCTCGGCAAGCGGCGCGACGAAGTCATGGCCGTTCGACGAGCAATCGAGCGCGGCGTCGAGCGGCTTGGGCTCGACGGCGAAGGCGGAGGCGGCCGGCAGGGCGGTCAGTAAGGCGCAGGCCAACCCGGCCGCGGTGCGAAGATAGGCTTTCATGCGGCGATGATCGGTGAATGTCATGGGTTCCGGGAGGCGTCGTGCCGCGCGGGCAACGCCCGGGCTCGCCTCTCGCGGCCCGGGTGCCGCAACCTGTGGCCGGCTCGGCCTTTCCACCGATCATAACGAAAACGCGGCGGCGCTGCAGCGTCCGCCGCCGCGCTCCCTCACTGCTGCCGCTGCAGGTACTGCCGGACCTCCTGCATCGTCACGCGGCCGCTGTGCGCGGTATCGATCTGGTCGAAGTGCTGCGCGATGAACGGCAGCCCGTTGGCCTGTGCCTGGGCCTTCGTGATCGACTGGTTTCCGGCGAGCGCGCTGTTGGTGGCGAGGCTCGAGGCGAGCCGCGACTGCGCCTGCTGCGAGAGGTCGCTGCCGGTGGTGGCCGCGGCGGGCGCGGCGAGCGGCTGACGCGGGAAGAACGGCCCGTCCACGCCGCCCTTGAGCGGCACCGGCGTGGAGACGGCCTGCGGCGCGGCCGCGAAGGCCGGCGCGGCCGGCAGCAGGGGCAGCGCGAGCGACAGGAGGAGCGCGGCGAGGCGCGAGGTCGATGATGGCGATTGGATCATGGCTTGACTCGTGTTGGGTTCGCGAACGCGGGCCGCCCGCAGGCGGCGCCGCGCGTTCCAGGGGGTCAACGGGCGGCGATTGCCGCGGCCTTCAGCGTCGGCGTACCGGCCGGGCTCTCGTCAGACCAAGGCGCCGGCAGCTGCGCGAGCGACAGCGCGTTGGGGATCGACTGGTTCTTGAAGAACGAGACCAGATCCGAGCGCAGCTGCGGGCGCGCGACGTCGTCCAGATAGATCATGTGGCCGCCCTGGTAGAACGTCATCTGCAGGTTCACCTGCAGGCCCGGCACCGTCTGCAGCCGCGCGAGCTGGTTCTCGGTCAGGAAGAACGGCGTGGCGAGATCGTGATAGCCGTTCGCCGACAGCACCTTCAGCTTCGGGTTCAGGCGCAGCGCGGCGAGCAGATCCGGAATCGTGTCCGGCACCACCTGCCCCGCGTGGCTGAAGTCCCACGCGCTGATGATGCTGTCGTTGAGCGTGGCGTAGGTCGCGTTCGGCGCCGAGTAGCCGAGCTCGTTGGGCAGCTGGGTGGCCAGCGTGTTGGTGAACGGCTGCGTGATCAGGATGTCCGACGGATCGGAATCCTGGGCGAGTCGCGGATCGCTGTTCGGCAGGATCACGCGCCCGTCATAGCGGCCGATGGTCGAGCCGGGCACGAGCGAGGTGCCGTAGTAGTCGTTGCCGAAGTAGGCGCTCAGCGAGGCCATCGACATGTTGGTCTGGGTCGACCAGTTCGAGATCGTCGTGTTGTCCGGGAACGTCGGGTTAGGCACCAGCGGCGAGCCGGCGAAGAAGAAGGTCGGTGCGTACTGCGCCAGCTGCGAGTACTGCGCGGTCACGAAGTTCTGGATCTGCAGCGCGAAGGTGCCGAGGTTGGTCGGAGCGGGCGACACCTGGTTGAAGTAGGCGGCCACCTGCGCGTAACCGAGGAAGTAGCCGATCATGCCGTCGGTCGCGTATTTCAGCTCGAGCGCGTTGCTGCTCGAGTCGCCGTTGGTGATCGCATAGGTCTCGCCGGGGTCCGCGAAGTAGTTGAGGATCGACGACTGCAGCACGATCCCGGTCAGGTTCACGCCCGCCGATTCGAGCGACAGCGCGAGCATGTTGGTGCGCGGCGTGCCATACGATTCGCCGTAGAGGTAGAGCGGCGAGTTCGAGCGGCCGTTCACCGTCACGTAGCGGCGGATGAAGTCGCGCATCACGCGCACGTCGGAATCGGCGCCCCAGAACGTCTTGTTGGTGTTCGGCGCGATCGCCTCGGAGAAGCCGGTGCCGGGCGGATCGATGAACACCATGTCGGTGGAGCCGATCAGGCTCTCGTCGTTGCTCACGAGCGGGAAGTTCGGCCAGTTCGTCAGCAGCGGGTCGGGCGTGGCCACGCGCGTCGGCGCGAACGAGCCGAGCCGCAGCCAGACCGACGACGAGCCGGGCCCGCCGTTGTAGAAGAAGGTGACGGGGCGCGGCGTGCCATCCTGGCTCGGCGCGGTGTAGGCGACGTAGGACATGGTCGCCTCCGGCGTGCCGTTCGGATCGGTCGCGATCAGGTGGCCGGTGGTGGAGGTGTAGTTGACGGTGGTGCTGCCGCTTTTCCACTGACGGTGCATGACGGCCGCCGATTCGGTGGCCTGCGAGGCTGTCAGGCTCGCGCCGGCGCTCGTGGAGTAGGCGGTCGTGTCGGTGAGCGGACGGTTGGACAGCGAAGCGAGCGATACCGTGTTGGTATCCGATCCGTCTCCGCCGCAGGCGCTCAATGTCAGCGCCGACAACGACAGCACGACCCCTCCGATTTGCCGGATCGCGCGGCGCGATCCGAAACCCAGACCCGGTGTTTTTGCTTTCATTGGTATTCCTTTTCCTTTCGATTTATTTAAATCAATCAGAACGGCAATGCAATCCGGCGCGGTGAATCCAGATTGCTCTCATTTATTTATTGAATTGCTTATCGAAACGACTCGCGTGGGCCGCAAAGCAGCGTAAGAATGAAAAACGCCGCCGTCAATCGGAAATTAAAAAAATCGAGTGGAGGCTGGCCAGGCGGCCGTGCTGCGGCGCGGCAGGGCTGGCCGGGCGGCCTTGCCGTGCGGATCGAAGGTCGTGACGGGCGCCGGCGCCGCGGCGCTGCCCGATTAAATCATTGATTGTCGATTGGTGAATGCCGGCCGCCGGCCGGCCACCGCTTAGTTGGCCTGATCGATTGCTTTAGCCGCCCCATTGCCGATTTCCGGATAATCCGCGCGTGCCGCGCAACGGTGGCCAAGCGGGAATGGCGGCTGCCGCCCCTCAGCGCGCCGGATGGTCGGCCGCGAGCCGCGCGGCCGCCTGCGCGACCCGTGCCTCGCGTGCCGCGATGATCGGCGCGTAGCGGGCCCGCTCGGCATCGACCACTGCGCACGGCGCCGTCGCGGGGCAGCCCGCACCGAACGGTGGCGCGGGCGCGTATTCGATCGCCAGCTGCGCGGCCTGCGCGACGGCCTCGCCGTGCAGCTCGCGGGCGATGGTCAGCGCGAAGTCGATGCCGGCCGTGACCCCGCCGCCCGTGACGAGCCGTCCGTCGCGCACCACGCGCTCCTGCACCGGCATGGCGCCGAACGCCGCGAGCAGCGGCAGCGAGGCCCAATGGGTGGTCGCGCGGCGGCCACGCAGCAGGCCTGCGGCGCCGAGTACCAGCGCGCCGGTGCAGACCGAACCGAGGTAGCGCGCCGAGGCGGCCGCTCGCCGCACGAACGCGAGCGTCGCGTCGTCGAGCAGCAGTTCGTCGACGCCGGAGCCGCCTGGCACGCACAGCACGTCGACGTCGGGGCAGGCGTCGAAATCGGTGTCGGGCGTCATCACCAGGCCGTGGGCGGCGGCGAGCGGCGCGGTGCTTTTCGCGACGCGGTGGAGCGTGGTGTCGGGCAGTGCCGCGAATACGTCGTGCGGGCCGACGAGGTCGAGGGCCTGGACGCCGGGAAACATCAGGAGTGCGATTCGACAGGGCATGACGGGGCTCGGGGTGATGGCGGGGGCGGGTGCCTTCGCGGTGGGGGCGGGCGGGGCGGCTCAGCGGCTCATTCGGCACGGCGCTCGTCGGCGCCAGCCGCGCAGCGGGCCGCGAACGCCGCGTGCGCGATCGGGTCCACCGGACGATGGATCGCCTGCGTCGCGGGCGGATGGCGGCCCAGGCGCTGCGCGGGGCGAATCGGCCGCGGCGCGAAGCCGCCGCCGCAGTTGGGGCAGACGTGGTACAGCACCTGCTCGACGCAGGCGGCGCAGAACGTGCATTCGTAGCTGCAGATGCGCGCCTGCGGCGCCTCGGGCGGCAGCGGTGTCGCGCAGTGTTCGCAGATCGGGCGTAGTTCCAGCATGGGTGGCTCCCAGGGGCAGTGCGCTCACCGCACTGGTGATTTCATGCCATCGTAGTTTGCGATGTGATCGGCGACAATGCCGATTCCGGACAGGAATGGAAAAATTCCTGCCAACACCGCAAGCCATCGCCAGGAGCCCGCATGCCGCCTCTGTCCTCCCCGTCCAGGCCCACCGCGCGGCCGCCCAAACGCGTCTGGCTGGTGCTGCCGCCGCGCGTGCACATGCTCGATCTGGGCGGCCCGCTGCAGCTGATTGCCTCGCTCGCGCCGCTCGGCATCGCCCGCGTGGCGGCCTGCTGCGTGGCCGCCTCGGAGACGCTGACGAGCTTCCAGGGCGTGGCGATGGCGGGCCTCGCACCGTTGCCGGCGCGCGTGACGGCGGGCGACTGGGTGATGGTGATCGGTTCGCGCTACGACTTCCGCGTGCCGCTGTCGGCCGAGCACGAGGCCATCGCGGCCTGGCTCGCCCGCGTGGCGGCGCCGCTGCGCGAGCGGATCGTGATCGCCAGCGTCTGCACCGGCGCGTATCTGCTCGGCGCGGCGGGGCTGCTCGACGGCCGCGACTGCACCACTCATCACAGTCATCTGGCGCGTCTGCAGCGGCGCCATCCCGCAGCGCGCGTGCTGGCCAACCGGCTGCTGGTCGACGAAGGCATGCTCGTCACCTCGGCCGGCGTATTGGCCGGCGTCGATCTCGCCCTGCATCTGATCGCGAGACACTTCGGCGCGGCCGCGGCGATCGCCGTGGCGCGCGAGAACGTGGTGCCGTTTCGCCGGATGAGCGGCGATCCGGCGCTCGACGCACAGTTGCGCTACCGCGATCACGACCAGGACGTGATTCACGCGGTGCAGGACTTCCTCGTGGCCGAGCCCGGCTGCGCGCTGCCGTATCCGCAGCTGGCCGCACGCTTCGCGCTCAGCTACCGGCATCTCGCGCGGCGCTTTCGCGACGCCTGCGGGATCACGCTGAAGGCCTACCACCAGCAGTTGCGCATCGCCCGCGCGCGGCAGTTGCTGCGCGAGGGCGATGCCAGCATCGAGCGGATCGCCGAGGCTTGCGGCTTCGCGAGCGTGCAGGCGTTTCGCGCGGCATGGCGGCAGGTGGAGCCGCTATCGCCGAGCGCCTGGCGCGCCGCATGATGCACGGCGCTGCGCCAGTGCCCGCGGGCCGTCAGTGGCTGCGCTGCAGCCGTTGCAGATAGTGTTCGCAGCGCGCCCGCAGCGCTTCCATCTGCGGCGAACCTTCGCCGGCGAGCAGCCCGTCGGCCAGGCTCGCGCCGCCGCCCGAGGTCGCGACGTCGTAGATCTCGCAGGCGAGACCGCGCGCGGCCATCGCGATCCGGATGCGGTCGAGCCAGTCGCACTCGACGCGATGGCCGGCCAGCCAGCTATGGGTGGTGGCGACGACGCGTTCGGGCGGCATCCAGCGTCCGTTCTGGATGCGCGCCACCAACTGACCCGTCACCAGGTAACGAAGCAGGTCGACTTGTGTCACGGCGATACCTCCATGCGGAAAGCGGCCGGCACCGGCGCGGCCCGGTTTCCCGCAGCAGCAACGGCCGTGCCCGGCGGCGGGCGGGCGCGGCATGACGCTTGCTGATCCAGGGTTTCCATTCCCCACCGGAGGTCTCATGCAATTCGATCCGACACGAGCGCTACGGCGCACCATGGCGATCAGCGCGCTGTGCGCGGGGCTGCTGGCCGCCGCCGGCTGCTCGAAGCAGAGCGAGGACACGGGCGCGGCCGGCACCCCGGGCGCCGCGTCGAGCCAGGCATCGCAGGCGGATGCGGCAAGCGGCGTAGCGCCGGCGCCGATGGCGCCGCCGGCGGCCTCGCCGGACGCGTCCGCCGCGTCCGCCGCCTCGAGTGCCGCTCCCGCATCGGGCGGCTGAGGCGAGCGCAAGCGATCACCGATGCGTTGATTTGTTCGCCGGCGCGGTGCGCGTCCGGCGCCACCTGACGGAGGCCGTATGAGCAGCACCCTGAATCCCGACAACACGCCGCTCGAATCCGGCGTCGGCAGTTCCTCCGACGGCGATGCGCTCGGGCCGAGCGATTCGTCCGACAGCGGCAGTGACACGCGCGGCGCGAAGCGCCGCCCATTCGATATCGACGATGAACTCGACGCGCATGCGCTCGAGCGCGGCGAGGCGGCCGGCGCGGCCGGCACCGATCGCGCCGGCACCGGCGAGCGCGCCTCGGCCGACGGCGATTCGACGCTGACCGACAGCGCGGACATCGAGCCCGATCGCACCGAGTCGCTTGCCGACGAGGCCGACGCGCTCGAGGACGCCGAGGCGCAGGCGCGAGCCGATACCGTGCGCGACCGGCAGCGCTGAGCCGGGAATTCTTTCAATCGCTTTGAAGTTTTGAGGACAACAAGGCAAGTGAACCGGGAGCGTGGCCGGCCCGGGGCCGCATACGGCGTCGGGCCGCCCTCCCACGAACCGATCGAGGAGGCATGCGATGCAACGACGCCATCCGAATCGCTCGCGTGAGATGCGCGGGCCGGCCGACTGGCAGGAGCGCAACGAACGCGCATACTGGGGCAGCGACGAGAACGACCTGCCGCATTACGACGACATGCTGCTGCCCGACGACGAACGCGAGACCGATCCGCACGACGCGCGCGAACCGCGCGCCGCCGAGCGCATCGACGAGCGCCGGTGGCGCGACGAGCCACCGGCCGGCGGCGGGGCACGTGCCTACGGCGCGGCTCCCGGCCATGCTCCCGGCCATGCTCCCGGCCATGCCGCGCCGAGATGGGCGCACGGCAGCGAGCCCTACGACGCGGGCGGCGCGCGGCGCCGCAGCGAACCGTATTATCCGCACCAGCGCAGCCAAGGCGGCCACGGCGCGCCGTCCCGGACACGCTACGACCCGCCCGGGCATCCGGCGCGTGAGGCCGCCCGCACCGCGCGCACCGCGCCGCGGCTGCGCGGGCCGAAGGGCTATACGCGCTCGGACGAGCGGATTCGCGAGGACGTCTGCGAGCGGCTCGCCTATGCGATCGACATCGACGTCAGCGAGGTCAGCGTGACGGTGAAGGACGCCTGCGTGCAACTCGAGGGCACCGTGCCGGAGCGTTGGATGAAGCACGAGATCGAGGATCTGGCCGACAGCTGCGTGTGGGTGCGCGACGTCGACAATCGCGTGCGGGTGGCACGTGCCGCGTCCGGCGACGCGCCCTATCCGGTGCCGCGCGCCGAAGCGCAGCCGACGCTGCCGCCCCCGTTGCCGTCGTCGGCAGCCGCCCATCCGTGCGGCGCGCTCGGACCGGGCGAGGCCGAGCCGCCGGCGGGGCCGGCCGGCCCCGCAGCGGACCCGCCGCGGCGCTGACGACGGGCGGCGCGTGCCTAGCGGCGCGCGCCCTCGTCGAGCTCGGGCTGCATGCCGTGCTCGCGCATCAGCGCGAGCCGGTTGTAGAGCGTTTTCAGGCTGATGCCGAGCGCCTTTGCCGTGCGCGGCTTGTCGCCGTCGAAGTGGCGCAGCGAGGCCATGATGAAGCGCTGCTGCGCATTGGCGAGCGTCGCGCCGAGCGGCAGCGACATCACGTTGTCGCGCACGTCGGCGCGCGGCGGCAGCTGGCGCGGCAGATCGAGTTCGATGGTGTCGTCGGCCAGGATGAACGCGCGCTCGATGGTGTTGCGCAGCTCGCGCACGTTGCCGGGCCACGGGTAGCTGCGCAGCAGCTTGAGCGCCTGCGCCGAGAGCGCCTTGTGGGTGCCGTGGTGCGTGTTGAGCGTGTCGATCAGCGCGCGCGCGATCTCCTCGACGTCGCCGTCGCGATGGCGCAGCGCCGGCACGTGCAGCGCCATCGCCGCGAGCCGGTAGAACAGGTCCTCGCGCAGGCGGCCGTCGCGGATCGCATCGGCCGGATTGTGATGCGTGGCGGCCACCACCCGCACGTCGAGCGCGATCGTCTCGGTGCCGCCCACGCGCATGATGGTGTTCGATTCGAGCGCGCGCAGCAGCTTGACCTGCAGGTCGCGCGGCATCTCGGCGATTTCGTCGAGGAAGATCGTGCCGCCGCGCGCGGCCTCGAAGAAGCCGATATGCTGCGCGCTCGCGCCGGTGAAGCTGCCCTTCTCGTGGCCGAACAGCTGCGATTCGGCGATATCGGCCGGGATCGCGCCGCAATTCACGGCGACGAACGGGCCGTTCGCGCGCGGGCTCGAATCGTGGACGAGGCGCGCGGCGATGTCCTTGCCCGCGCCGCTCTCGCCGACGATCAGCACGCTCGCGCGGGTCGCGGCAATCTTCTCGAGCTTCGACAGCAGCGCCTGGATGCGCGGCGAGGAGCCGGCAAGACGCCGGCCTTCGCTAGTGAGTCTCGACATGGATGGTTCTCATGGTAGAAAGGAGGCGCCTGGATGGGCGCTCGCCGCGTAGCGTGTAATTTTTATAACCGCAAGCGTATCGAATCCTGACGAACTTAATGAATTGAAATTTCCAATGTGTCACGCCATGACGGATAGAAAAAACCGATAACGAGCAGCGTCGATGCGTTGTCCCCTATACTCATCAAAGGTCCATTCAACAGGTCATGAGCTGCTGGCACGGCCGCCACGATCTGTCATCGTTACCGACTTCGCGCGCGCCACCGGTCGTTGTTTCCGATCTCGATTCGACTGCAGCCCGACCCGCTATTCGACCCTTACCCGATACAGCACGTCGCCGACAGGCCGGCCTTGGCGGCCGGCCGGCGCGTGCTCCGCGATGGAGCGTCAATGCCCTACATTCTGGTCGTCGAAGACGACGCCGACACCCGTGACATGCTTTCCGCGCTCGCGCAGACGCAGCAACTGACCTGCGATACCGCGGCGACGCTGGCGCAGGCGCGCGAGCTGATCGCGCAGCACACGCCGGATCTGGTGCTGTGCGACCTGGTGCTGCCCGACGGCAGCGGCATGGATCTGTTCGACGAGCTGCCCAAGGGCGTCCATTGCGAAATGGTGCTGACCACCGGCCACGCGAGCCTGGAGACGGCGATCGACGCCTTGCGGCGCGGCGCGACCGACTATCTCGTCAAGCCGCTCAACATGCAGCGCCTGAACGCGATCTTCGCGCGCGTGCCGCGCACCAGCGTGCTGCACGAGGAGATCGCCTTGCTGCGCAGCGAGCTCAAGCAGCTGGGCCGCTTCGGCCGCATGCTCGGCAACTCGCCGCCGATGCAGGCGATGTACGACGCCATCAGCCGGGTCGCGAGCACCGAGGCGTCGGTGCTGCTCAAGGGCGAGTCGGGCACCGGCAAGGAGCTGGCGGCGCAGACCATCCACGACCTGAGCCTGCGCCGCAAGGGGCCGTTCCTCGCGATCAACTGCGGGGCGATCGCGGCGAACCTGGTCGAAAGCGAGATGTTCGGCCACGACTGCGGCAGCTTCACGGGCGCGGACCGCCAGCACAAGGGCTTTTTCGAGCGCGCCGACGGCGGCACGCTGTTCCTCGACGAAATCACCGAGATGCCGATGGAGTCGCAGGTCAAGCTGCTGCGCGTGCTCGAGACGGGACGCCTCACGCGCCTCGGCTCGGCGCGCGAGCTGGACGTGGACGTGCGGATCGTGGCGGCCACCAACCGCGATCCCGAGGCCGCGATGGCCGAGGGCAGGCTGCGTCCCGACCTCTATCACCGCATCAACGTGTTCCCGATCACGCTGCCGTCGCTGCGCGAGCGCGGCGACGACATTCCGATGCTGGCGGTGGCGTTCCTCAATCGGCTCAACGAGGAGAGCGGCCGCAAGATGCGCTTCGCGCCCGCCGCGCTGGCGGCGCTGGCCGGCTACGAATGGCCGGGCAACGTGCGCGAGCTGCGCAACTTCGTGCAGCGCGCGAGCATCTTCAACGACGGCGAGGTGATCGACACGCTGCCGCCGCCGATCATGGCCGAGGTGTCGGGCGACGCGGTGGGCGCTGACGACACGGTGTCGGTGCCGTTCGGCACCACGCTCGAGGAAGTCGACCGGCGCGTGATCCTCGGCACGCTGGCGCAGTGCGGCGGGGTGAAGACGCATGCCGCCGAGGTGCTCGACATCAGCCTGAAGACGATCTACAACCGCCTCGCGCAGCTCGAAGGCGGGGACAAGACCGCGTCGTGAGCGCCACGGCGGCGATGGCGCCGGCGCGTGACGTCCCGGCATGCCGGGCAAGGTGGGCCGCCGCGGCGGCCGGCGCGGGCGTGCGGCCGGCATGGCGGCGCGGACGGGAATCGAACGGATGACCCAAATGCAATCAGGCTGGATTCGAAATGGCATGACGGGTGCCGCGCTGGTCGCGATGGCGACGGTGCTGCAGTCGCTGCTGGTCCACTACGGCGGCCCGAACATGCCGCTGCTGCTCTACTACCCCTTCATCGCGGGCGTGGCGTGGACGATCTCGTTCGGCGCCGGCCTCGTCGCCTCGCTCGTGAGCGCGCTGCTGATCTGGCTGCTGTTCGTCAGCGACCCGCGCGCCTATCCGCTGGTGCCCGCGATGCAGGCCATGCAGATCGGCCTGTTCCTGCTGGTGTCGGGCGTGGTCTGCGCCGTGGTGGCCGCGTTTCACCATTCGCGGCTGACCAACGACGCGCTGCGCCGCCGCGAGGCCGCCGCGCGCCAGCAATACGAGTCGGTGCTCGCATCGCTGACGCAGGGCGTGATCGTTACCGATTCGGCCGGCCGCATCACCTACCTGAACCCGGCCGCGGCCGCGCTCGCCGATCTCGACGCCCGCGTCGCGCACGGCCGCGCGCTGACCGACGCGCTGCACGGCAACGACGGCCACGGCGCCGGCACGCGCTCGACCACCGTGCTCGAACGCGTGCTTCGCGGTGAGCCCGGCGCCTCCGACCTGCTGTGGCTGCGGCCCGCCGGGCAGGGCGCGCGCATTCCGGTGGCCGCCGTCGCCTCGCCGCTGTGCGACCCGGACGGCGTGCGCAGCGGCGCGGTGCTGGTGCTGCGCGACGTCAGCGCCGATCACGAGCGCGCCACCGCGAACCAGATGCTGCGGCGGCTCGTCGACGCTTCGCCCGACGCCATCATCGGGGTGGGCGCCGATCGCCTGATCACGAGCTGGAACCCGGCCGCGCAGCGCATGTTCGGCTATGCCGAGGCGCAGGCGCTCGGCCGCGACGCCGGCATGCTGGTCGCGCCGCGCTGGCAGCGCCGCCATCCGCTTGCCGCGGCGGTGCGCGACGTGCATGACGCCGTGAGCGGCGTGGACCTGCTCTGCGTGCGCGAGAACGGCGAGCGGTTCCGCGCGACGCTGGCCGCCTCGCCGGTGTTCGACGACGAGCAGGTCTGCGTGGCGCTGTCGCTGACGCTGCGCGACGCGCGCCTGCAGCGCCGCCGCGAGCGCGACAATCATCATCGGCTGCGCGGCGCGCGCGACGCGCGGCGCCAGGCCGACACCTCGAACCGCCTGAAGGACGAGCTGCTCGCGATCGTCTCGCACGAGCTGCGCACGCCGCTCAACGTGATCTACGGCTGGGTGGAGGTGATGCGCAACCCGGTGGCCGAGGCGCTGCAGCGTCAGGCAATCGACGCGATCGACCGCAGCGCCCGTTCGCTGTCGCGGATGGTGGCCGACCTGCTCGACGCCTCGTCGCTCGCCACCGGCAAGCTGCGGCTCGACCCGATGCCGGTCGATCTGGTGCGGGTGGTGGCCGACGTCACGGGCGCGCTCGGCACCACGGCCGCCAACGAGGGCATCACGCTCGAGACGCACTGCGAGCTCGACACCTGCATCGTGTCGGGCGACGCCGAGCGGCTCAGGCAGATGCTCTCGAACCTGCTGTCGAACGCCTTCAAGTTCACGCCGCGCGGCGGCCGCGTGACGGTGGCGCTCAGCCGCGAGAACGCCCGCGCGCTGCTGAGCGTGACCGACACGGGGCAGGGCGTGGCGCCCGAATTCCTGCCGCACGTATTCGAGGCGTTCCGGCGCGCCGAGGGCTCGCCCGCCTCACCGCGCCGCGGCCTCGGGCTGGGCCTGTCGATCGTGCG
Organism: Burkholderia glumae LMG 2196 = ATCC 33617; assembly: GCF_000960995.1. NCBI lineage: Bacteria > Pseudomonadati > Pseudomonadota > Betaproteobacteria > Burkholderiales > Burkholderiaceae > Burkholderia > Burkholderia glumae. Next base: position 2,301,561 of record NZ_CP009435.1, read on the forward strand.
CCACATCGCCGAGCTGCACGGCGGCAGCGCGCGCGTGACGAGCGACGGCACCGGCCACGGCACCACCTTCGAGGTCGCGCTGCCGGCCGGCTGGCAGCCGGCCGGCACGCTGACCTGGGCCGCCCAGACGACGAGCGCGCCGGCCACGCGCGAGCGGCTGCACCTCGGCGGGCAGCGCATCCTGCTGGTCGACGACGACGCCACCTCGCGCACCAGCCTCGCCACCGCGCTCGCCACGCTCGGCGCCGAGATCGTGGTGGCCGAGTCGGGGCGCGACGCGCTCGCCAGGATCGAGGCCGCGCGGCCTACCGTCGTGCTGTCCGATCTCGCGATGCCGGACGGCGACGGGTTCTGGCTGCTCGACGCGCTGCATGGCGGCAACTACACGACCGCGCCGGTGCTGGCCGTGACTGCCCACGCCGGGCAGGCCGACGAGCGGCGCGTGCTGGCCGCCGGCTTCGACGCTTATCTGTGCAAGCCGGTCGACATCCAGCTGCTCGCACGCGAGATCCTGCGCACTACGCAGGCGCGCGGCGAGGTGCCGACGCACGCGTTGCCGCCGCCGCAGGCGCTCGACTCGCGGCTGCCCGACTGAGCCGCCGGCTCGCCCGCCCGATCCGGGGCGGGCGCCTCGTCCCCCGGCTTGCGCATGCCGAGCGCGGCCTCGCCAGCGCGTTCCGTTCCCGCTTCGGGCCGCTGCCCGTGCCTCGCGCTGATGCCGTTGCGCCCCGTGCGCGCCGCCTCGTCGCGTCTGCCGCGTGCTTCGTAAAACTTGCAATCGGCTTGACGAAAAGCACGCGTCAAGCCGCGGCGCCGCGCGCGGCGCGGGCCTACGGCCGGGAACGGCGGTTGCGCTCCGGCAGAGACCGCCGGCGTCCGGCCGGCCCATCCAGGGAGACCCCGATGAAGCCTCGCATCGCACGCCCGTTCCCGTCGACGCCGCGCCGGCGGCATCCGGGCCGCCGCCTTCTGGCGGCGGCGCTGACGGCGGCCACCGCGTTCTGCGCGGTCGCCGCGTTCGATGCGAACGCGGCCGGCGACACGCTTGCCTCGGCGTCGCACGCCGCCGGCGCGAAGCTGCACGACATGACCCTCATCACCGAGGCGAAGGCGGCACTGGTGCAGGCCAGCGGCCTCGACTCGGGCGACGTGCACGTCAGCGTCAAGGACGGCAACGTGACGCTCACGGGCAGCGTGCCCGACGAATCGCAGCGCCCGCTCGCGATCGCCGCCGTGAAGCGCGTGGACGGCGTGCGCGCGGTGCAGGACCAACTGACCATCCACGCGCGCTAGGCACCGCTCGGCACGCCGCCGCCGGCGGGTTCGCACGTGATTCGCCGGTGACGGCCTCCGAGATTCCGTGATCGCGCCGCTGCCCGCGCGCCGGCCCGATCCGCAATGCGACCAGGAGAGCGATGATGAAACGATCCAGCAGAGCATGGCGCGCGGCGGCGATTGCCGTCGCGCTCGGCATTCCCTTCGCGGCATCCGCCCAGACCAACCCGAACCCGACGCCGCACGCCCCGCCCGCGGCCGACCCGCGGGTCGGCGCGGAGATCGTCAAGCCGGCCTCGCCGGTGGGCGACACCGATATCGCGAAGCGTCCGCAGGGCATCGATCCCGAGTTCGTCGACAAGGCCTCGCTGGCCGGCAAGCGCGAGGTGCAGGCGAGCCAGCTCGCGATCGAGCGTTCGGCGTCGCCGGCGGTGCGCGAGTTCGCGAAGATGATGCTCGACGACCATGGCCGCGCCAACGAGCAGTTGCGCATGATTGCCGCCAAGCAGGGCGTGCCGGCGCAGGCGGCGAAGATCGTCGATCCCGACGTGGAGGCGCTGCGCGGCAAGCAGGGCCACGATTTCGACGTCGCCTATCTGGCGGTGGCGGGGCCGGCCGCGCACCGGCAGGCGATCCGGCTGTTCGAGGCGCAGGCGCGCGGCGGCCATTCGAGCGAGCTGCGCGCGTTCGCGCAGCAGGGCCTGCCGATGTTGCGCAAGCATCTGGCCGCCGCCCAGAAGCTCGCGCAGCAGGTGGGCAACTGAGGCGCGGGCTTGGCGCGTGGCCGCGCCGCCGCCCGTTTCAGGCCGGCGGGAACGCCGGCATGCCAATGCCGAACAGGAGGGAGGGTGCACGATGACGACCCGGTTCGATCGTGAAGGGCTGCATCAGCTGCTGTACCAGGCGCGCGAAACCAGCTTGCGCGCGGCGGCCGTCTACGAGGCGGCGCTGGCCTGCGCCGCGCGCGACGAGCTTGCCGACGAGTGGCGCGCGCACCGCGACGCGGCGCGGCGCCGGGCGCAGGTGTTCGGCACGGCGTTCGACGCGCTCGGGCTCGACGCGGACGCCACCTCGCACGGCCGCACGGCCGCCGCCGCGCTCGGCAAGTCGCTGCTCGAGGTGATCGCCTATGCGGCGCAGGGCGACGACCGCGCCGCGGCCCTGCGCGTGGCGGCCGAGTGCGTGCTGCTGATCGAGACCAAGGACCAGTTGAACCGCACGCTGCTCGGGATCGCGGCCGAGCGCATCACCGGGCCGGTGGCGCAGGTGCTGAAGGACCTGGTGGAGGCCATCGAGGCCGACGGCGAGCCGCGCGCGCTGCATGCGCGCGGCTGGTCGCGCGAACTGTGGCTCGACGCGCTCGGGCTGGCCGCCGTGCTGCCGCCGCCCGAGGAGGTGGTGCCGGGGCCGGTGCGCGGCGAACTCGGCGAACGGGGCGGGCTGACGCACTGAACGGCGCGCGCGGCGGTGGCGACTGCGTCGGCGAGCCGCGCAGCCGCCGCCGTTTGCGGCGGCTCGGCCGCTGCCGGACAAAAAGAGAGCGCCCCTGAAGGACGCTCCTGAAAACAGGTCGGCCTGACGGCCATCCCTGCACAGCGCGGTGCGGCTCGCTGGCGACCGCCGCGCGGTTCCTTTCCCGACAAGCTCGATGACGCGCCGTGCGGCGGCGCATCGGTGCCGGTATCCGCCTCGAAGCGGCCGGGGCCGTTCAGCTCCCGGCCGCTGGCTTGCACGACGGCGGGCTCGGCCGGGCGTGGCCCGGGCCAGCGCACGGCGGCCGGCGATGACTCGGCAGCGGCCGGCCCCGTCAGTCAGTGCCCGGCTCGTCTGGCTCGGGCGAGCGCCGGGCAGGCGGCTCCGGCTCCGGATCGATCCGCGTCACGCCGCCCGTGGCGGGTGGATCACTGGCCGGGAAGGTGTCCTTGAGCGTGTCGTCGATGCGTTTTTCGGGGCGCGCGGGGGCGCGCTCGCGTTCCGAGGTCTGCAGCGGCAAGTCGCGCTCGAGCGCCGGTCGGGCTGCGGCATCGACCTGAGGGATGGGCTGGGAAGCAATTCGCATCGGGTGTCCTCCGGGTGTTGAGGGAGTCGTCTGAATCCAGCAAGCGGCGTGCCGGGCGAACGCGGCGCGCGCCCCGGCCCGGCGGCGGCGGGCGCCGCGCGTTCAGCTGCAAAATTTGCAGCGACGGTGTAACGATTTCACGGAACTGACGCATTTCGCCGCGACCGGCTTGGCCCGCCGCGATGCGGGGCATGCCCGCGTGGCTCGCCGGCGCGTTGGCATGGGACTTGCAAATATGTCCCCTGATTCTGTAATGGGAGGACCGACCGTGGCGCTCATGTCTGCTTCGCCATCCGCGTTGACCGTGCCGCGGGCACAGCGGCTCGCCGGCCTGGGGATGCATCGCCCCGAGCCGCCGCCCGTGCCCGAGATCGATCCCGAGCGGCAGCCCGGCGGCGACGGGCCGCCCGATCCGCCGGTGCCGCCGCAGGCGCCGGAGGGCGATCCGCCGTCGCGGCAGCCGCCCGAGCGGCTCGCGCTGGCCTCGCGCCGGCAGGGCCGGGCGCGCTTCGCTTCCGAGCCGGGCGCGCCGGCGCACGTCGTGCATCCACGCCGTGCGCGGCACGGGTAACATGACTGACGGCCGCCCGCGCGACAGCGGGACGAGGACCGGCACACGCGCGCCGGCCGGCGCCCGGCACATGGCTGGCGCAGGGCTCGCGGGCGCGGTTGGGGACGCTCTCAGCAGAACGTACAACACGAAGAGGACAAGCTGATGATTCGATGCCGTGCCGTTCCCGTTTCCCCGCGCCGCCTGGGCCTGATGCGCCGCGCGGTCGTTCCGTCGCGGCTGACCGTCCTGACGGTGTGCTGCGCGGCCGCCGTGACGGCCCGCGCGCAGACGCCGGGCCCGCTCAGCGAGTGGCAGTACTCGGCCGGCGTGCCGCTCGAGAGCCTGTTCAATCCGCACCCGCCCGACAAGTGGGACGTGCGGGTGGGCGTGGCCTCCACGTTCCGGCCGCGGTACGACGGCTCCGACCAGTACCGCGCGATGGCCGGCCCGAGCATCGACGTGCGCTATCGCGACCTGCTGTTCCTCTCGACCGGCGAGGGGCTGGGCGTGAATTTCCTGCGCGGCCGGAACTGGCGCGCGACGCTGTCGGTCGGCTACGATCTCGGGCGCCGTTCGGCCGACGATCTCGGCCACCTGAACGGCCTCGACAACATCAATCCGGCACCGAAGATCAAGCTGTCGGCGGACTACGTGCTGTCCAAGCGCTTTCCGCTGGTGCTGCGCGGCGACGTGCAGCGCTACATCGGCGGCGCGAACGGCTGGGTGGCCGACTTCGCCGCCTACATGCCGCTGCCGGGCAGCTCGGAGCGCTTTTTCTGGTTCGCCGGCCCGAACGTCACGTTCGCCGACTCGCGCTACATGAACAGCTGGTTCGGGGTAAACCAGGGGGAATCGGCGCGCTCGGGAATTCCGGCGTATTCTGCGAAGGCGGGCCTGAGATCCTATGGCGGCGGCATCACCATGGTGTGGTTCTTCCGCAAGCACTGGTTCCTCACGGCCGACGGCGCGATCCAGCAGCTGGTGGGCAGCGCGCGTCACAGCCCGATCACGCAGAGTTCGGCGAACGCCACGTTCGATCTGTCGATCAATTACCAGTTCTAGTTCTGGCATCCATGCCCGCCGCACGGCCCGGCCGTGCGGCGAGAGAGGCACCCCGTACAGGAGGAGACGATGGAGCAGGCACGGAATCAAAACCCGGTGAAGACGCCGGCCCCCGGATTGAACCCGACGCCCTCGACGGCCGCGGCCGAACGCGGCGCCGGCCGCCACTTGACCCCTGAGCGGATCGCCGCGAAGATGCCCACCGGCCTGCCGGCCATCGACCGCGCGCGCTACACGCTCGAGCACGGCGATCCGGTGCGCCGTGCCGCGAGCCGGATCGCGACGCTCGACAACGCGGCGATGGGCGCCTCGGGCAACAGCGTCGACGTGGACGGCAAGAGCTTCGATGCGCACCGCGACGCCTCGCACTGGCACGACAACGAGATCCACTCCAATGCCTCGCTCGACGACAGCGTGGTGACGCCCGACGACGGCCTGGCCGGCTTCGCATGCCGCCGCGGCGGGCTGCAGCCGGCCGTGGCGACGCGCTTCGGCTGGCAGGTCAGCCAGACCGGCATCGTCGATGCGGGCCGCACGAACGGCGCGCGCACGGTGCGCGTGATCCGGCTCGAACCTTCGTCATCCTGATCGCTTCCTGATGCCGGCCCGGCGAGCCGCCTGCGCTCGCCGCCCCGGCAGCCGCGGCAGCGCCCGCGCGCCCTGCACGCCCCGCACGCCCCGCACGCCGGCGGCCATGCCTGCCGGCCGGCATCTGCGCGCGGGCGGCCATTTCCCTTGCCTGCCATACCGACACCCCCGCCTCGCACGGGGGTGTCGTGCATCGTCGGCCGCCGCGACGGCCCTCATCGTGGGCCGCGCTTGGCGGTCGCGGTTGCCGGTTATTGCGGGCCGAGCTCCTGCGCCGACGAATCGGCCTCGTTGCCCTGCGCGACCAGGACGTGGATGTCGTTCGGCATCACGTCGGCAATGCCGCCCGCCGGGATCGTCACCACCAGCCAGTCGGCGTTGTTCGCCAGGTTGAACGGCGCCGTCGTCAGCACCGGGGTCTTCGAGCCGGTGGTCGTGACGATGATCTGGTAGTTGCCGCCGTTCAGATAGATCGAATCCTGCGTGGTGGCCGGCACCGCGTTCTTGTAGGTCACGTTCGACAGCGTCGGGTTGGCCGCCGAGATGTTGGTGTTGCCGGCCGTGACCACGTAGATGTCCAGGTTCTGCGCGTTCGGCGAGGCGTTGAAGCTGCGCAGGCGCGCCTGGTTCGACAGCAGGCCCTTGGCATACGGATCGTCGATCACCGCGATCGGCGACGAGCTGCTCGGCAGCGCGATGGTGGTGTAGTGGTGGCCGTTGGCGGTGGTGAACGACTGGGAACCGACCGCCGAGTTGGTGCCGGTGGCGTTGTAGGACGTGGTGGTGGCGCCGCTGCTCACGTCGCCGTAGCGCGTCACGCCCTTGTAGGCGATGTTGGCCGTGTTGAGCTGCCCGTTCACGTAGTAATCGACGTTCGGGCCGAGCGGCACGGCGTGGATGAAGCGCGCCTGCGGCTTCGACACGCCAATAATGGTGCCGATGTCGTTGCCGTCGCCGCCGCAAGCGGCGAGCACTGCCACGGCCGAAACCATCACCGCCAGGGTACGAATCGTTTTCATGTTTTTCCTCTCTGAACTCTCGTTCATATGATGTTGCTCAATCCGCGCGCCTCGCGGCGCCGGTGTCTCGCGACCAATGATGTTGACTGCCCGGCGACGCGACCCCCCTTCGGTACCCGCTGCGCCGGTCCCGCGCCATCGTGGGCGGGTCCTGCTGGTGAGCACGGCACGTGCCCGAGGCCGCCGGGCGCGCGGCGCGAGCGGAAACGAAGCGCGCCGCGAGGCGCCTGAATCGGGCGCGGGGCCGGCCCGCGCAGGGGCGCCGCGCCGGCTCGCCTCCGCCTGGCTGGCCGCGCGTGCGGCACGCATCAGGGGGCGCAGCGTGGCCGCGAGTGCGATGAGCGCGCCCGGCGGCCCAAATCTTGCGAAGTGCTTGTAAAAAAGGCGTCACGCAGGCGGCGTGTGCAACGAATGCCGCTGCGGCGACGGCGGCGCAGCCCTGTCGGGCCGGGCGCGGGCGGGCCGAGGGCAGGCTGGTATGGATGTTGCAAAAGGAGAGGCAGGACCACTTAACCGACAGGAGCATCCGGATGCCCGCTACGCTCGCGCTACAGATGCGGCAACACCTGACGCTGACGCCTCGGCTGCAACAGTCGCTGCGATTGCTGCAGTTGTCGTCGCTCGAATTCCAGCAGGAACTGCGTCAGGCGCTCGACACCAACCCGTTTCTCGAGGACGTGCAGATTTCAGGCGACGACGACACGCGCACGCCGTTCGACGAAGCGACCGCCGCGGCCGAATCGGCCGAGACGTCGGAGCCCGCGAGCCTCGTCACCGCCGAACCGGGCCCGCGCGACGGCGAGCTTTCCTATACGGCCGAACCGTCGATGCGCGGCTCGCTGCGCCGCTCCAACGAGAGCTTCGACGTCGAGCCGTCGGACCGCCTCGTGCTCGAACCGTCCCTGCACGAACACCTGCACGAGGCGCTCTGCCTCTATCCGCTCAACACGCGTGACCGCGCCGCCGCGCGCACCATCATCGACGCGCTCGACGACGACGGCTACCTGCGCCAGTCGCTGGCCGAGCTGGCCGCCACGATCGCCGATTCGGACGCCTGCTTCAGCGAACAGGAACTCGCGGTAGCGCTGCGGCTCGTGCAGTCGCTCGACAAGCCGGGGCTCGCGGCGCGCTCGCTGTCCGAGTGCCTGATGCTGCAGTTGAACGCGATGCCGGGCGGGCGCGACGACGTGGAGTGCGCGAAGGTGATCGCCGAGCATCATCTCGAACGGCTCGCGCGCCGCGAGACGGCCGAGATCCAGCGCCGCATCGGCTGCGATACGCGCACGCTCCGCGCGGCCTGCGCGCTGGTGCGCAAGCTCGATCCGCGCCCGGGCAACCATTTCGGCGGCGCGAGCGGCGACTACGTGGTGCCCGACGTGATCGTGCGGCAGGTGAGCGGGCGCTGGGTGGTGACGATCAACCCGGCGGTGATGCCGCGCGCGCGCATCCACAAGCTCTATGCCGAGCTGTTCGCGAAGTCGAGCGAATCGGCCCAGTCGCCGCTCGGCCAGCAGCTGCAGGAGGCACGCTGGCTGATCCGCAATGCGCAGAAGCGCTTCGACACGATCCAGCGCGTGGGCGAATGCATCGTCGCGCGGCAGCGCGACTTCTTCCGTTACGGTGCGATCGCGCTGAAGCCGCTGGTGCTGCGCGACATCGCCGAGGAGCTGGATCTGCACGAATCGACCATCTCGCGCGCCACCGGCAACAAGTACATGGCCACGCCGCACGGCACCTTCGAGTTCAAGCACTTCTTCCCGCGCAAGCTCGAGGCGGCGGGGCGCGGCGCCTGCTCGGCGGCGGCGGCCAAGGTGCTGATCCGCGAGATGATCGCGGCCGAGCCCGGCGGCGAACCGCTTTCCGACGTGGCGCTGGCGCAGCGCCTGGCCGGCCGCGGCGTGGTGCTGGCGCGGCGCACCGTCACCAAGTACCGGCAGGCCATGAAGATCCTGCCGGCCGAGTTGCGCCGGCGCGTGCCGGTGTGAGGCGCGCGGCGGCCGTGCCGCCGTGCGGCGACGGTTTCACAATTCCAAACTGGAGGTAGACATGCTTCGATACGCGGTCATCTTTTTCATCATCGCCATCATCGCGGCGGTGTTCGGATTCGGCGGCATCGCCGCGGGCGCGGCCGAGATCGCGAAGATCCTGTTCTTCATCTTCGTGGTGATCTTCCTCGTCACGCTGCTGCTCGGGGTGGTCCGGCGCTAAGGTCCATCCGGCCTCCGGCACGGCCGCCGCGCGGATCGCGCGGTCCTGCCCGTCACCCCCGACCCTCGCCCGGCGCGAGGGTTTTTTCATGGCAGCGCCTGCACGGCCGGGAGCGGCGCGGCACCGGCTCGCGCGGGGCCCGAGCGAGCGGCCCGCGCTGAAGCCGGGCGCGCTCAGGCGGCGTTCTTCACCACGCGCGGCAGCTCCACCGCGAACACGGTCTGCTCGGCGTTGTCGGGCAGCGCGCGCACCGAGCCGCGATGCATCTGGACCACCTTCTGCACGATGTGCAGGCCGAGCCCGAGGCCGCCGCGCGGCCGCGTGGTGGCCGCGTCCGGCACGAAGGCCTCGAACAGGTGGGGCAGCACGGCCGGCGGGATCGCGCCGTGGTTGCTGACCTTGAGGCACACCCGGTGGGCCGCCTCGCCGTCGATCTCGACGACGATGGTGCCGTTCGGCTCGCCGTGATGCAGGGCGTTGCTGACGAGGTTCGACACCGCCTGCCAGAGCAGGTCCGCATCCCACTCGCCGTGGGTGTCGCCGCGCGCGGCCACGGCGATGCGCTCGCTGCCGGCGGTGCCGCTGAATTCGTCGACCACCGCGCGGCACAGCGTGGCCAGCTCCAGCTGCCGGGTCTGAAGCCGCAGCCGGCCGCCCTGCAGCCGCGCGAGATTGAGCAGCTGATGCACCATCCGCGCCATGCGCAGCGAGCTGCTCTTGATGCGCGCGGCCACCGCCGCGGTCTGCGTGCCGGACGGATCGCGCATCAGGTACTCGGCCGAGGCCAGCACCGCGCCGAGCGGCGTGCGCAGATCGTGGCCGAGCACCGCCATCAGCATCTCGTTGGCTTCGAGCAGCTGCCGGGTGGTCTGCAACTGCTCGGCGACGAGGCGCTTGTGCTGTTCGAGCTGAACGAACACGTCCACCTTCGAGCGCAGGATCAGCGGATCGACGGGCTTGTAGAGGAAGTCCACCGCGCCCGCCTCGTAGCCGCGAAAGGTGCGCGAGGCATCCTCGGCGCTGGCGGTGAGGAAGATGATCGGCACGTGCGAGGTGCGCGGGCTGCCGCGCATCAGCGAGGCGAGTTCGAAGCCGTTCATCACCGGCATGTTGACGTCGAGGATCGCGAGCGCCACCTCGTGCTTGAGCAGCAGGTCGAGCGCGGCGGTCCCCGAATTGGCCACCAGCAGCTCGACGTCTTGGCGCGCCAGCAGCGCCTGCAATGCGGTGATGTTGTGGACGATGTCGTCGACGATCAGGATGTTGACTGGGGGCATGGCATGAATCAGGAAAAAACCGGCAAGGCCGCGAGCCGGCGGGCCATCTCGGCGGGAGAGAGCACGTGGTCGGCGGCGTGATGTTCGATCGCCGTGCGCGGCATGACCGGCGAGGCCGCCGAATCCGGCGCCTGCACCCAGGCCGTGCCGCCATGCGCGCGCACGGCCTCGAGGCCGGCGGTGCCGTCGTCGTTGGCGCCGGACAGCAGGATGCCGAGCAGCCGCTCGCGGTAGACGTGGGCCGCCGATTCGAACAGCACGTTGATCGACGGCCGCGAGAAACGCACCCGTGCGTCGACCGACAGCGCCACGCTGCGATCGTCGTCCACCAGCATGTGATAGGCCGGCGGCGCGACGTAGACGCGGGCCGGCCGCAGCGGCTCGCCGGCGTCGGGCTCGATGACGGGCAGCACGCAGCGGCGGGCGAAGGTCTGCGCCAGATGGCTCGGCGAATCGGCCGGCAGGTGCGTGACGATCAATACGGCCGCGCCGAAGCCGGCCGGCAGCGCGGGCAGCAGCCGGTTCAGCACCTCGATGCCGCCCGCGGAGGCGCCCAGCACCACCGCCTCGAACGCGTGCGTGCCGGGCGGCCCGCGCCGGCGCTGCGGGGAGAGGGGCGGCGGGCGGCTCACGCGCGGCTCCGGGCGGTGCCCGAGGGCACGCGAGGCAGGGGGAACGGGGCCATGGGCGCTAGCGTTTCTGGTAGATGCGTTCGCGCTCGCGGAACTCGCCGAACGCCTCGGGACGGGCGGAGAAGCGCAGGCTTTCCTTGCTGCCGAGCCCGAGGAAGCCGCGCCGCACGAGGCTGCGCTCGAACAGCGCCAGCGCACGGTCCTGCAGCGCACGGTCGAAGTAGATCAGCACGTTGCGGCACGACACCAGATGAGCTTCGAGGAAGACCTCGTCGGTCGAGAGGCTGTGGTCGGCGAACACCACGCGCTCGCGCAGCGAGGCGGAGAAGCGCGCGCCGCCGTAGGCCGCGTGATAGTAATCGGACAGCGAGCGCGTGCCGCCCGCGGCCAGATAGTTGCGCGAGAATCCCGCGATCCGGTCGAGCGTGTAGATGCCCGCCTCGGCGCGCGCGAGCGCGTCGGGATTGATGTCGGTGGCATAGAACAGCGTTCGCTCGGTCAGCCCTTCCTCGTCGAACAGGATCTTCAGCGACCACAGCTCCTCGCCGGTGCAGCAGCCGGCCACCCAGACCTTGATCGACGGATAGGTCTGCAGGAGCGGCAGCACGTGCTCGCGCAGCGCGAGGAAGTAGGGCGGATCGCGGAACATGTCGCTGACCTGCACCGTCAGGTACTGGAACAGGCGCGTGAAGTCGGCCTCGCTGCGCAGGATTCTGTCCTGCAGCTGCGAGAGGGTGGGCAGGCCGAATTCGGTCAGCGCCTGGCTCAGACGGCGGCGCAGCGAGGACAGCGCATAGTGGCGGAAATCGTGCTGGTACTTCTGGTAGATCGCCTCGAGCAGCAGCTTCAGCTCGATATCGAAATCGGCCGTGTGCCGCGGCGGCGGAACGGGCGGGTGGGGTTGCATGGGTTGCCCTTTGCGTCAGCGCTGCCGGAACCAGACGCGGCACAGCGACAGCAGCCGGTCGACGTCGATCGGCTTCGAGATGTAGTCGTCCGCGCCGGCTTGCAGGCAGCGCACGCGGTCGTGCGCCATCGCCTTGGCGGTCAGCGCGATGATCGGCAGGTGCGCGAAGCGCGGGTCGCGGCGGATCTCGGCGGTGGCGGTCAGGCCGTCCATCTCCGGCATCATCACGTCCATCAGCACCAGATCGACTGCCTCGCCGCGCTCGAGCACGTCGAGCGCCTCGCGGCCGTTGCGCGCGATCAGCAGCTTCGCGCCGAGCGGCTCGATCACGTGCGAGAGCGCGAAGATGTTGCGCGCGTCGTCCTCGGCCAGCAGGATCGCGCGGCCCTCGAACGCGTTGTCGCGCTGGCGCACCGTGCGCAGCATGCGCTGCTGTTCGGGCGCGAGCGAGGCTTCGACGCTGTGCAGGAACAGCGTGACTTCGTCGAGCAGCCGCTCGGGCGATTTCGCGCCCTTGATGATGATCGACTTCGAGTAGCGGCGCAGCCGGTGCTCTTCGTCGGCCGACAGCACGCGCCCGGTGTAGACGATCACCGGCAGCCGCGCGCGTGCGGTGTCGGCGGCGAGCCGTTCGAGCAGGTCGTAGCCGGTGCCGTCGGGCAGTGCGAGGTCGGTCACCACGCAGTCGAAGCCGCCCTGCGCGAGCGCGTCGAGCGCGCTCGCGAGCGTGGCCACCGCGACGATCTCGGTGGTCTCGCCTTCCAGCAGCACGCGGATGCTCTCGCGCATCGCGCTGTCATCCTCGATCACGAGCACGCGCTTGACCTGCTGCTGCAGGCGCCCTTCGAGGCGCCGGATCGCCGCTTCCAGCGTCGAGCGCGCGGTGGGCTTGAGCGTGTAGCCGACCGCGCCCAGGTGCAGCGCCTTCTCGGTATGGTCGGTGGCTGCCACGATATGGATCGGGATGTGGCGCGTGAGCGTGTCGTTCTTGAGCCATTCGAGCACGGTCAGCCCCGAGCGGTCGGGCAGGTCGATGTCGAGCAGCACGGCGGTCGGCTGCATGTCGCGCACCAGTGCGATGCCCGAGCTGCCGTCGCTCGCATGCACGAAGTCGAAATCGAGCTCGTGCACCAGATCGCGCAGGATCGCGGCGAACACCGGGTCGTCCTCGATCGCGAGGATCAGGCGGTGCGGGCGCCGGCGTGCGTCGCGGTCGTCGGCGATCGGCGCGGCGCCGCGGCGCTCGGCGTCGCTTGCGGCTTGCTCGGGTGCCGCCGGCGCGTGAGGCTGGGGGGCATGCAGCGCGGGCGTGGCGAAGGGCGGCGGCAGTGCGGCGCCGGCCGCGGGCACGAGCACGGGCACGGACGAAGCGGCCAGATCGGCCGGCGCGACCGCGCTCTGGCCCGGTGCCTGCGCGAACGCCGGATCGAGCGGCAGCCACAGCGTGAACACGCTGCCCTTGCCCGGCTCGCTGGCCACGCCGATGCGTCCGCCGAGCAGCCGCGCGAACTCGCGCGAGATCGACAGGCCAAGGCCGCTGCCGCCGTATTGCCGGCTGGTCGAGCCATCGGCCTGCTGGAACGCCTCGAAGATCAGCTCCAGCTTGTCGGCCGCGATGCCGATGCCCGAGTCGCGCACGTCTAGGCGCACCATGCGCTGGCCCTCGGCCGAGATGGTCAGCGTCACTGCGCCGTGTTCGGTGAATTTCAGCGCGTTCGACAGCAGATTGCGCAGGATCTGCGTCACGCGCTGGCCGTCGCTGACGAGCGTGGCGGGCGTGCCCGGCGTGCGTTCGAGCGCGAGCGCGAGCCCCTTGGCGGCGGCCATCGGCTCGAAGGTCTCGCGCAGCGACTGCAGCAGCGCGTCCAGCGAGACCGTCTCGGGCTCGATCGTGATCTGGCCGGCCTCGACCTTCGAGAGGTCGAGGATGTCGTTGATCAGCACCAGCAAGTCGCTGTTCGAGGCGTGGATCGTTTCCGCGTAGCGCACCTGCTCGTCGGTCAGGTTGCCGGTGCGATTCTCCTGCAGCAGCCGCGCGAGGATCAGCGAGCTGTTGAGCGGCGTGCGCAGCTCGTGGGACATGTTGGCGAGGAATTCGGACTTGTAGCGGCTCGACTGTTCGAGGCGCGCGGCGTTGGCCGATAGCGCCTCCTGCGCCGTGACGAGTTCGTCCTTCTGCCGTTCGAGCCGCTGCGCGTATTGCTCGAGCTGCACGTTGGTCTGTTCGAGCTCGGCCTGCTGTTCCTTGAGCCGCGCCTGCGAGTCGGCCAGCGCGCGGCCGCGCTCCTCGAGCCCTTCGTTCGAAACGCGCAGTTCCTCCTGCTGAACCTGCAGCTCCTCGTTGAGCTGCTGCGTTTCGGCAAGCGTCTCCTGCAGGCGTTCGCGATACTGCGCCGCCGCGAGGAAGTCGCCCATGCTGGTGGCAACCAGTTGCAGCAGTTCGAGATCGCGTGCCTCGATCTCGCGCATGAAGGCGAGCTCGACCACGCCGTTGACGGCGTTGTCGTTGAGGGTCGGCAGCACCACGATGCCGCGCGGCCGGCTCGCGCCGAGCCCGGAGCCGACCGTCAGATAGGTGTCGGGCACGTCGTGCAGCACGATCGTGCGGCGCGAGGCGGCCGCCTGGCCGACCAGGCTTTCGGGCTCGCGGAAGCTGCGGCCCGCGCTCTGATGCGCGTGGCTGAAGCCGTGTGTGGCCACGCGGCACAACTCGCCGGTGGCGGGCTCGCGCACGTAGACGGCCGACACCATCACGTCGAGATACTGCGCGAGGAAGTCGAGTATCGCGAGGCCGACGAGCGCCGTGCTGCCCTGGCCCACCACCTTCTCGGCCAGCAGGCGCTGTCCCGAGCGCAGCCACACCTGCTGCTGCAAGACCTCGGTCTGTTCGGCCTGCCGGCGTAGCGCGCCGTCGTAGGTGCGCGAGAGGTCGAGCAGCTCACGGCGGCCGCGCCAGGCGAGCAGGGCGCTTGCCAGCACGCTGAACAGCAGGAAGATGCCCACCAGCGTCCAGGTCAGGCTCCTGGCCGAGGCGCTGCGCTGCTGGCGCAGCGCCAACTCCACGTCGAGGAAGGCGCCGAACTCGCGGCGCGTGGCATCGAACGCACGGCGGCCCTGATCGGCCTGCAAGGCGCCGCGATAGTCGAGATTGCGGCGCCGCAGGTCGATCAGTTCGCTCGAATAGCGGTTCCAGGTGTCCTGGAACGCCTGGATCTGGCGCAGCGTATCGACCTGTGACGGGTTGTCCGCCACCAGCTTCATCAGCGACTCGATCTCCGCCTGCAGGCGCGCGTCGTCCTGCTCGTAAGGCGAGAGCAGGGTTTCGTTGCCGGTCAGCAGATAGCCGCGCAGCGATGATTCGCGCTCGGCCGCGAGCCGCAGCATTTCATTGGCGTCGCCGATCACGCGTTCGGAGTGCTCCACCCAGCTCATGACCGATACCAGATAGAGCACGAGCGCGATGAACACGCCCGCCGTCACGATGCCCATGCCCAGCGGCAGGGCGATGTTGCGCTGGATGATGCGTTGGAATGCGGTCTGATCGACTGCAGCGGTGGCGGTCATTTTTTCCGTTTTGTAGCGTGCCTCGAATCCCGGGCGGTATTTTCTGCACGGCGACGGCGTCGCCGCATGACCGGGAGCCCCCTGGCGCCGGGTGGGCTCACATACTACTGCGGCAGGCTCGGCGCGCGCTAGCTGATGCGGTGCGCGACGGACAGATTTGGCGGCATGCGAGGCGGGCGTGGTGGGCCCGCGCGGCGCCGTGGCGTTGGGCGCATGGACCCACGCCTTGGGCATTGCCAAGGCGAATGGCGGCACTAGACGGAAACTGCTGCTCGAGCAGCCAACGGCGAAGAGGCTGGCTCGGGATGCCGACAACCCGACCGCGATCAACGAATGAGAGCAGGTGTCGAGGGCGTATGATCAGGGCGCTTGCGGCCTAGTGCGCGGCCCGGTCGGCAAGGAACTGCGCTTCGGCAACACGTTGTGGGACGGGTATGGGAAGGGCAACTTGATGACCAGCTCGAACGTCGAGATGATCCAGGCCATTGACCCGAGCACCAGGGAAATCACCATCATTTTTCAGAGGTAAGTCATGGGCTTTGTTGTGACCGGTGTTTCCCGCAGTGATATCCAGTTGTGCGAAGGTTCGCGCAAGGCCCGCGTGCAGGGCGAGGGGCTGCTGGTCTCCAAGCCCGGGGATCCCGCGTTCGTGGTCTATCTGAACACCCTGAACGAGCTTGCGTCGGCAGGGAAGAAGGAATCATTGAGCGAGACGGACCGCCAGCAGATCATCGAGGCGATCGAGGCGTACTTCTCCGGGCGCAGGATGGTGGTGGACTTCGAGTAAGGAGGTGGCCGCGCGCGTTCGAACCGTAGCTTGGAATTTCCAACTGGGAAGGCCGGGGCGGCCATGCTGCCGATTTGATTTCAGCAGCGTCGGGGCGGTACGCCTTATCCGGCGTCTGATCGGACAGACGCGAATGGGCCGTGTCCGGTGTACAAAATGGTGTTCTGATCGACGGAGCGCCGTCGAGGTGGCGCAACGGGCCGAGTTGGATGGGATGCGCCCGGCGGCTGCCCCGCGACGCGTGATCTTCGCAGACCGGCCAGTATGGGGCATTTGCCCACAACATCGCGCGGACAGCCAAACGTCGTTGGCAATCCGTAAGCGCACGTTCGTCACGACGCGGCGATTTGTTCACAGGCTTTTCGGGGCGGCATGAGGCATACCGTTTGTCCCGTTATGAAAGGACAAGTCCACAGGATGTAAAATTTTCGCAATGATAGTAATCTTCCTGTTTTTCACTAGGGCTGCCTACCGGTGGAATTTTGTTAGAAGCTGTCACGGACTACTTCGGTGGTCACGTCAGCTCATCGCCCTGCAAATCGGCCAAGGAACATCATGCTGACTCGTTTGAAAGTTGTCGGGTTCAAGAATCTTCGGAAGATCGACATTCAGTTCGGTCTGTTCACTTGCATTGCCGGTGCCAATGGTGTGGGGAAATCGAATCTGTTCGATGCAATCACTTTCTTGTGCGATTTGGCATCCATGCCGATTCTCAAGGCATGCAGCAATGTGCGCGGTACACATGGCCGGGCGTCAGAATTCGAGTCACTGTTTTTCCATGAAAAGGGGGAGAAGGAACTCCGAATGGAATTTCTTGCGGAGATGATTGTCCCAAATGACGTTGTCGATGATTTCGACCGCAATGTCAAGCCTACGGCGACCTTGCTTGAATATTCCTTGGTGCTTCGTCTTAATACTGAAGCGACACTTGGCTCTTCAAAAGATCCGATCCACATCGAACGCGAAGAATTACGTGCGAAGCCGTCCAGTGAAGCGCAGAAATTCCTTTCGTTCAGCGTCGGTGCTGATCTCGCTAAAAATAAAAAGCTGATCTTTGGACCTGGGCCACGTACATCTCCATTCATCGAAACCGATAGCAAGGATTTGGACATCACAATCTTGCTGCGCAGCGACCGTAGCGGCGGGCAGCCTCAGAAGATATCTGCCCGCAAGAGTCCGCAAACTATTCTTTCCGGCGTTAATCTGTCATCGCACCCGACGGCCTTGGCTGCCCGCAGAGAAATGCAATCGTGGCGTATGTTGCAATTGGAGCCTTCGGCATTGCGCGCGCCGGACGATGTGTTTGACGACGCCTCGCTTTCTCCCACGGGGAAGCATATGCCCAATACTTTGTTCCGTTTGGGTAGATACAGCGATATTGCGAATCGATTGGCTGATTTGATCCCCGGAGTGACTGCCTTGGATGTAGATACCGATGAGACGAGGCAGCAGCGCACACTATTGGTGAAGATGAGCGATGGTCGTTCGTATCCCGCGAGTTCATTGTCGGATGGCACGCTCCGGTTCCTCGTACTTGCGGTGCTGGCTAGCGATCCAGATGCCAAAGGACTGGTGTGCTTGGAAGAACCTGAGAACGGCATCCATCCTTTGCGAATTCCTGAGATGCTTCGCTTGGTCAGGGAACTTTCCGATGCCGACTTGTCGGGAGAGGAGCTTGCCGTTCAGCATTCGTTGCGACAGGTCATCATAAATACACATTCGCCGCTGGTCGTAGCTGAGCTTTTAGACGACGAATTGCTCTTTGCTGAATCTTTGCGCCTGCGTGGTGCCTCGTTTGCAAACTTTAAGCCTATTGGCGGGACTTGGCGCGCGCGAGCGCCAAACGCGTCCGATTCAGGATTTATCACACGAGGTGAGTTGCATGCCTATCTCTCTGGCATGAGAGCGAGGTCAAGGAGCAATGGTCCTAAACACGTTGTGGACCATTTGCCGCCGATTGAGACACTGGATCTTTTTCGAAGTGCCTAATCGCGTGGCCTATATATGAAAACTCTGACAGTAACGCTACTTACTGATGGCACATCGGATCGGACTCTGCTGCCTATTGTCCAGTTTCTCTTGGACGAGTGGAGCCCGTTTCCCCATCGAACGCTGTTCGCCGACGGACTTCATTCAGGTGCGCTCAACGCTAGGCTTCCTCGGGTAATCGAGCTTTTTCCGTGCGATTTGCTTTTTATTCATCGAGATGCGGAGCGCGAGCCTCTTGAAACCCGCGTGCAAGAAATCCAGACGGCGCTGGCGGAGTCTGCACCCCAGCACCTTCCGCATATTTGCCTTGTACCTGTGCGGATGACCGAAAGCTGGCTGCTGCTGGACGAACCGGCGATCCGTTCAGCCGCTGGCAATCCTGATGGACGTACCCCACTCAAGCTCCCCAAAGCCGCTGCCATTGAAGGGCTCGCAGACCCCAAGAGCAAACTGTTCGAGTCACTAACGGCGGCAGCCGAGGTGACAGGAAGGCACCGGCGAAGGTTCAGTCCGGAGGCCGCACGGCATCGCGTGGCGGAGATTCTCGATCCGAGTGTGCTGCGTCAACTTGCGTCTTTTCAATTTGCGGAAAAACAGGTTAGAGATTTTTTTCGTACCAACTTCACTGTGCCCTCAGAGAAAACGCATAAAGCCATCCCCAGGCCCATCAAAGCGACGCGATAGAAGTCAAGGGTAGCGGCGATGAGCCGCTTGGTCTTGGAGACCGTCCGTTCCGGAGATAGGACTGTTCGGACGCTCGCGAACGGGAGTTGATGACTCACCGGCTTTAATGCGAGGACTGACTGATCTGGTGGCAAGATCATTGACGCGCCGGTTGCCCCTTGACAATGCGGTGGTAACGAGGCGCGTGCTGGCCAGGATCAGGCGGATGGCCGCTCTACGCTCGAGAGCCGCCGTCCGTCCCAAGATGCTGTGAGGGACCGTTGTGGGTCGATCTACGCCGGTCGCGCGTTGCAGGGCGGCGGCCGGCCGCGATCGGCCAGCATTGGCCGTGCGGCCGAAGTAGGTAACAATCAGCCTAGGCGTTGATCCGGCGCTGCTGGCGTATGTAGACGAACGTGCTGCGAAGCAGGGGATAAGCCGAGCGGCTGTGATCGCCGTGGCGACGTCGAAGTGGGGCGATACTAACCAGTCATGCCGGTGTCAGTAGACTCGACAAGTTTCGTAGCGGAAAATTGCGAGAAGCCAGTAGCCACTAGAGGTGGCCTCACTCGTTCGGACAGTTCTCTGAGATTTTCAAGTGGAACGACCGCGGCAATCATGCTGCCGATTGGATCGCAGGCAGCATCGCGAAGCATGCCTCATCCGGCGTCTGATCCGCCAGACTCGAATGGGGCCGTTTCCGGTTATACAGCTCAATGTAGTTGCCGATGGGACGCCGGGCATGGCCGACCGACTCGTGCGCTTCGGTGCGGCATTGCTGTTGTGGTAGAGCCAGTTCTCACCGCCGCTCTTCGATCCTTGGTGCCGGCTTGGCTGGTGTTTTCCAGTTCGACGCTCACGGTCATCGTGTGCGGCGCAGCCAAACGGCGTAGATCCCGATCAGCACGATCACGCCCACATCGACCGGCACGAGCACCGGCAACGGGTTTTCCCAATTGTCCATGTTCGTGGTGCGGCCATAGTAAGGGGGGCCGTTGCCGTAGGCGTCCCGCAGGTTTAGAGCCGCTAACATAACCTAGACATGACGTAGCAGAAGTCGTATCGTCTGCGATATGGCAAGACGCAAAATCAGCAACGAGTTGTGGGTGGAGCTGGAACCGCTGATTCCGGAATTCACCCCATCGCCCAAGGGCGGACGGCGGCGCACGGTCGATGACCGAGCTGCGCTCAACGGCATCCTATATGTGCTGCAAACCGGTATCCCGTGGGAAGACCTCCCGCAAGAACTGGGCTTCGGCAGTGGCATGACGTGTTGGCGACGTCTGCGAGACTGGCAAGCGGCCGGTGTATGGCGCCGGCTGCATCTGGCGATGCTGCGTCGGCTGCGTGAGCACGACCAGATCGATTGGGAACGCGCCAGCCTCGATGGAGCCAGCGTCTCCAGCCCCCGGGGGGCCAGGAAACCGGCCCCAACCCGACCGACCGCGGCAAGCTCGGATCGAAGCGACACATCGTCGTAGATGCACGCGGCATTCCTCTGGCCGTCACGATCACGGGAGCCAACCGCCACGATTCGATGGCATTCGAGTCCACGCTCGATGCCATTCCTGCGGTACCCGGGCTGAACGGTCCGCCACGCAAGCGCCCGAGCAAACTGCACGCTGACAAAGGGTATGACTTCGGGCGTTGTCGACGTTATCTGAGACAGCGCGGCATCAAGGCTCGTATTGCACGCCGCGGTATCGAAAGCAGCGAACGGCTGGGCAGGCATCGTTGGGTCGTCGAGCGTACGCATGCCTGGTTCGCCGGATTCGGCAAGCTTCGAATTCGCTTCGAACGACGCCTCGATATTCATACCGCTCTGCTTGTCCTGGCTGCCGCCGTCATCTGCTCCAGATTCGTGGATGACTTGTGTTAGCGACTCTTAGCACGGTAAATGCGATCGCACCCACGGCGATGATCAGCAGCAGTACGCCTATGGTGAATTTGAGGGGCCGGCGCGCCATCAGTATTGCACCGTCAACGGAATGTAGCAGTCAGAGCCGCCGGTGGCGGCCTGTAGGTCTTTCACGAATTGCTCCATGCCAGCGTGCAGGTTGATGCAGCCCGCGCTGCCGGCATGCGTGCCGCCGTGGATGAAGAAACCACCACCGTCGAACGTGGCCGTGCCAGGCATGACGTGGATCGTGATGCGATGATCGCCCCAGGCAGCTCGTGGCGCGATGTCGTACCAGTGATTCGTCCACATCTGGGACGGTCGAATCCAGTATGTTCCGGGGGAATCGGACCTTCGCGGCGGACTTCCTCGCGTGCCTCGGAATAGTCAAACTTGCCGCTGTCGTCCGGCCTGCCTGAAACAGCCGAGTAGACGCGGGTGGGATTGCCGACCATGGTGAGGCGTCGACCATCGAAGCGAAGGGAAACGGTGCTGCGTGCGCACATGGGCGCAGTTGGCTTACCGATCTCGGCGGCATATTTGGCATGTGTCGCCCTCGGCATTTTTGTGAACGATTCTAATATTGAGGCTCGGACGAGGCAATTGCGGGCACATATGTCGCTCGTGCTACCTCGGCAAGGGGTAACGTTCCTCTGAAAATCTCGTTTTCCGATGAATGGCGCGCACGCGCGGTCAGCCGCCTGTGACGTCAAAGGCCCCGGAACGCGCCCCGCTAGGCGCTAGGGTAGCCGGCCCGATAAACCCCGGCATTAGATCGAAACCCGGCCGGATCGATGGTAGTTATATGAGCCGGGTAAAGAAAAAGGGTTACACGCTTTCGGCATGTAACCCCTTGATTTCTTTGGTCGGAGCGATAGGATTCGAACCTACGACCCTCTGATCCCAAATCGGGTGCCCCCGCTATTTTCAACGTCGTTGGCGGTAGATGAAAATTATAAGCCATTGATTTGATGTAAAATTTAATCTCATTGCAATTTTCTGTTCCGACCCACAACGCTACACATAGTAGCAAAATGGTAGCAACGATGAGCGATAGCGAGAAAAAGCAGCGGGCGGGCAAGGACGCCGTGAATTTTACGAAAGCGGCGATCGAAGCGTTGCCGATGCCAGAGAAGGGTTGGAAGTATTACTACGACACGAAGGTGAGCGGTCTTGCGATCGGCATCGGCCCGAGCGGCGTCAAGACGTTTGTTCTCTATCGGAAAGTAAATCGTAAGCCAGAGCGGATCAAGATTGGGCGCTATCCCGATCTGACGGTCGATAAGGCGAGGACGCAAGCTCTGACCCTGATCGCGGACATCGCCGGTGGGATGAATCCAGCCGAGCTGAAGCGTGCCCGCCGCGCGGAGATGACTTTTGGCGAGTTGTTTGGCCAGTACTACGAGAATCACAGCGTCCCGCACAAAAAGACGGCAGCGGAAGACAAGCAGAAATTCGAGAAATACCTTTCCAGTAATGGGGACGGTATCAACCTCGCATCGCGGCAGCTATCGGATATCACGAAGGCGACGGTTGCTCAACTGTTCACCAAGATCAGCAAAGATCACAAGGTGATGGCGAACCGGGTGCTTGCGCTTGTCAGCAGTGTCTTTGGCAAGGCGATCGAATGGGGAATCTGGAACCAGATCAATCCATGCCACGGTATCCGTAAACATAGCGAAGTCAGCCGGGATCGCTTCCTGCAGCCGGACGAGCTGCCGAAGTTTTTCGAGCAGGTCTTGGCATATCCGAATGCCACAGTGAGGGACTACATCTTGGTCAGCCTGCTGACTGGCGCGCGCAGAGGGAATGTTCTTGCGATGCGTTGGGATCAGGTGAATCTCGACCGAGCGGAGTGGCGTATCCCGGACACGAAAAATGGAACGCCGCAAAGTGTTCCACTAGTTCCGGATGTGGTGACTATTCTGCGAGCGCGGGATAAGGAGCGCAACGATTCTCCGTTCGTATTCCCAGGTTCTGGCGAGGCAGGACATTTAGTTTCACCGAAGAAAGCATGGAAGATTATTCTCGACAAGGCTGGCATTGCCGATCTTCGGCTGCACGATCTTCGCCGCACTATGGGGTCGTGGCAGGCCGGGACCGGCGCGAACCTGTCGGTGATCGGCCGGTCGCTGAATCACAAGTCGACGCAGACGACGGCAATCTATGCGCGGCTTTGGATGGAGCCGGTTCGCAATTCGATGGAGACGGCCACCACGGCGATGATGCAGGCGGCGGGACTGGTAGCAACCGACGAATCGGAATCTGAGGCCGCGGAGGAGTAAGTGCCAAACTCGACAGAAAAGTACTGGGAGCAGCAGTTTGAATTTTTGCGAGCAGAGCCTGTGGCTTGGGCTCTCGACGCGGATTCCTTGATGCGCTCGTTCGACATCGTTGCGCAGGTCGCAGAAAACGATCTTGCCGACAAGGTATGTGGAATGACAGCGAACCCATCGCCGGCTGTTACCTATGTTCCTGGGATCGGCCATAACGCACTGATGCTCGGTGCGCTCGCGGTCGAAGTCTTGCTCAAAGGTATCGCCCTGACCAACCAAACCGTGGCGGCGTCGATCAAAGCGAAGGATCGCGCCGTGACAAAGCGACTCATGAGCCATAACCTTCGCGATATCGCGCAACTGGCCGGTGTTCAACTCACCGGACCAGAGGCAGGATTGTGCGAGCGACTGGAAACATTTCTCCTCTGGGCCGGGCGGTATTCCACCCCGAAAAATCATTCCGAAATGATGCCGCGCCAGTTAGCAACAGGCGGCAGTGGTCCTCCGAACGTCTATTCAAATTTCGACTTTCAGGCGGTTCGGAATCTCACGGGTAGACTGCGCTTGTTGTTGCCGCCCATAGCAAGCGGTTCTGGCGGCGCGAATCCGTAGCGAGTCGCGTTGCGAATGGCTCGGACAGACGGATTTCTACGGTGGTAGGAGGCAGAGTATATATGCTGACGCTGATGACGGTGGTCCTGTTCGAAGCCAAGCTTAATGAAGGCCGCAGCGGCTGCAACGCTATAGGCGGGAACGGCCAGTTCGACGCAACCCGGTGGCGCGACGTACTCGCAGTCGCAGATATCCCCTGGTGTTTTTTTACGAGTCCTGCAGGTATTATTTGCTCATCGCTCGCCTGAGTGGAACTATTTCCCTAGCGGCATTGAACAATTAACCAGACGAATGGACCACGAATACACCCTACTCGACCAAGATCGCGGAAAAATCTTCCAGCTCATCGGAACAGTCATTGTTGTACTCGCTGCCATCTACAGCGCCGCCATTGGCTGGCTTGGAAAGCTTGTGGCAGCAGTTTGGCCCGACGTATGGTCGTTCGTGCCGAAGGCAGTCGACACTGGCGCGGCCTTCTCCGTGATCTATTTCGTTTTCAACAAATGGCTTTGGCGCTTTTGGCCGATCAGCCGAATTTTTTCTTTCCCGAACCTGTCTGGTGAATGGGATGTCACGGGTCAAACGCTCGGCCCGGCGGAAGCTTTGGATAACGGAAACTTCCGCAATTGGACCGGCACTCTGTCGATCCGACAGCAATGGACGAAGATTTGCGTCACGTTGCGTACCGAGCGTTCCGGTTCGTTCAGTAGGGCTGCCGCAATTCAACAGCAAGGCGATGAGATTGTGCTGATGTATTGCTATGGGAACGACCCAAATGCAAGGGCGCACGTGCAGGATGGCCTGAATGCCCATCGCGGATATTGCGAAATAAGAATCGCACCGGGGAGCACCCAAGGCGAGGGGTTCTACTTCAATAATATGGGCCGCTTTACTCACGGCTCTTTAACGATCACAAAAAGGACGTAGGGCAGCGCTATGGGTACGAGTTATCAGGATCGTCTTGCGAAGATGCGACAAAGACGACGGCCATCTGCATCAACCGGAACCTTTGCCGGAAAGTATGAAGCGAGAGCGGATTCGGCCTTTGCCATGGATTCGGCCGATGTTAAAGAGGCGTATGAAAGCAAGGGTAATGGCGACGCCACTCGATATGCGCTCGGCGCTATGGAAGCAGTCGACGCCAAGTACACATCGGTTTCGCTTGGAGAGGGTGACCGTGTGGCCAAGCAGATCAAGGACAAGCTTCCCATCGATATGCCCGTGACGACGAGGTTGCAGGGATCGCTGGCGCTCGACATTCATATTCGTGCGTCGTCAGACGTAGATATTCTGGTTTTGGCTGAGTGGTTCTTGACCCATGACAGCCCGGCGGCGCCTTCGAAGTCGTACACCGCGCTTTCGGGCAAAACCACGATCGGAGAACTGTTCGCGTTGCGCCAGCAATGCGAGACGATTCTGACGGCAGCATATCCGGCCGCGACGGTGAACATTGGCGGGGCAAAATCGATCGCCTTGGAAGGCGGATCTCTGGCGCGCAAAGTGGACGTTGTCCCTGCGCATTGGCATGACACGGGTGACTACCAGTCCACAGGACTTGAGGCGTACCGCGACGTCTTCATTTTTAACAAGGATGAATTCGCGCGGCAGAGCAACCGTCCGTTCATGCATATGCTGCTTGTCAATCATCGAGACACGGAGAGCGGGGGCGGCGCGAAGCGAGCGATCCGCATGCTCAAATGTCTGATCCGTGACTCCGATCGGGACTTCGCGCTAAGTAGCTATGATGTGGCTAGCCTCATCTACCACATGACGAAGAATGAGCTAACCGTCCCTTGGTACATGCCTCTGCAACTACTCAATCGCATCGAAAACTTTCTGTTCAGGCTCGAAACGAATCTCGGCTACGCGCGGCAGCTTAAGACGCCAGACGGGACGCGGAAAATAATCAACGAGTCGAAGAAAGAAGTGGACGTTGGCGCTTTGCGAGCCGAACTAACCGCGTTGATCGAGGCTGTTGGAACGGATTACATTTCGTACCTGCCGTTTTATCAGGACAAGACGCTTGCTCTTGACGCCGCGCGTGGCGCATTGAACGAAGCCGTAATACAGTGAGACTCCCGCATCGATGAAGCTCGGCGATGGCCGACGGGATCGGATGCCCGGCGCATCGTGACCAATATTGAGGTCGAGGAACTGGAATGGGTGATGATTACGAGTATTTTCGCAACAAGCGCGCCGATCGTGTTTATCTGAGCCGTTCGCTGTCCGATACGCAATATCGGAAGGGCGAAGACGGAAGCGTGGAGGAATTTGAGCGCCCTTTTCGCATCGTCTCCAAAGTCATCGATTGCGCTGAGTCGCACCAATTTTTTCGCGACGGTAAGCAGGTATCGCTTCGAATTACTGAAGGCGCGCGACAGGAGATCAAGGCGAAGTTCTATGAAGATACTCGCGGCGTCTCGACGTTGACTATTCAACGGTATACAGTTGAAAGCGGGAGTCCGCACGGCACCTACTTCACCTTCATTAACGACGAAATTGCGATCCTGTACAACTTCCTCAGAAACGTTCAGTTTCTGCCGCTAAAGGACGAGCAGAGCGCGAAGCTCGACGATAAGTTCGTGGAAAGCCTCGTACTGAGTCGCGAACAGGCTCTCGAACTGCTGAATCAGCAGCCTGATCTTCTTGACGAGCTGGTCCGAAGCCGGGTCACGGCACGCGACGTTGCCGAGCTTAGCCTTCGAAAGGAGCAGCTTCGCGAGTTCGAACGCTTATTGTGCGACGAGAAGCACTTTGAACAACGAAGGCTGGAGACGGGAAAAGGCGGTGGCCCCGAGGCAGTATGGCAAACGTACTTCGAAAAGAATACGTGGATTTTTGGCTACGGTCTTAACTACGTTTTCAACTCAACACTGGACGACCAAAAGCTTGAGCAGGTGGTGAGAGGACACGACATCGCAGGTGCCGGGAAGCGTGTCGATGTCCTTTTGAAAACTCATGGTCTGATCAGTGCTGTATCGTTTGGTGAAATCAAAACCCACGCGACGCCGCTTCTCAAGCAGGTTGCCAGCCCGTATCGAAAGGAATGCTGGCAAATCTCCGATGAACTTGCGGGAGCAATTGCGCAGGTACAGCGTTCGGTACAAGTTTCTCTCACCAGCATTCGATTACGGCTCGATGTAAGGGGCGACGATGGCGCTCCCACTGGGGAGACGGTATTCCTTTACCAGCCACGCTCGTTTCTCGTGATCGGGTCTCTGGCGGAATTCCGCACAAAGCACGGGATCAACGAAGAGAAGTACTCTTCGTTTGAGCTCTTCCGCAAAAGCGTCGCCGCGCCGGAAATTATCACTTTCGATGAACTCTTCGAACGAGCGAGATTCATAGTCGAGGCTGGAGAGCACAAGCGCCGCGACGCGTGAGAGTCTCGTGCGTTGCGTAGCCCAGGCTAACGTATGTCGGCGTGATCGGCGCAAGCACGTTTGACCGTCGCAGTTCCGACGCCGAACTTCTCGGCGGTTTCGCGGATGCTCGCGCCATTCTCTGCTCGCCATGCTTTGATCGCCGCGTAGTCGTGTGACCGTGCGCGGCCCCTGTATTTCCCTTCCGCCTTCGCGATCGCCACCCCGCGACGCTGCATCTCGGCGCGGTTGAGGTAGTCGGCTTCGCCCTGCGCTGCCATGAACGCAAGGATCGCGTCTCGCGTCGCTTTCTCGATGGGGTCCTTTGCCTTCCCGTCGAACACCATCCCGTTGAGCGTGCATTCGACACGCACACCCAATTCCATAAGTCGGCGCATGGTTGCGTGTAGCTCGTCATAGCGGCGGCTGATCCGGTCCAGCCAACGCACGATGAGAATGCCGCCGTGCCGCAAATCGTGTTCGGCTTTGCGCCACTGTTCCCGCGCGTCAGGAGCCACGTGATAGCCGCTCACGCCCTCATCGATGAAAACATCATTGTCCTGCACGCCGTGGGCTCTGGCGTCCTCATACTGGCTCGCGGCTGACTGACCGTCCGTGGTCGAAATCCGCCCGTAATAGAGTTTGCGCATGGCTCAAAAGGGATTATTTGAATGCATGGATCAATTTTATCATGGATCAAATGACCGGTTGATCCTGTTGATCCATGTTCAAACGTCCTGGCGCTTGGCCCGTTACGGTGTACCCAAACGAGCTAAGGAGTCGACCGTCTTCCTTGGAATGACCGCGCTCGCCCGGTGCGAGCTGAAACAGATCAAGAGCGTGCGATATCCGGCCCGGCTTGTTCTAGCGATATTCGATGTATGCACCGCACCCTAGCGCCGGTAGGCCCTTCGGCGTACCTCCGCTGCCGCCAATCTCGCCTCCACAATGTCCATTTTTTCAAATACAATCGAGGCTCCAAAAACGGACACGGAGTCCTCATATGCCGGCGGTCGTGCATCAGAAATTCGAAGAAGTCGAATCGCGGCTCTCGCAACTCGGCCTCACCCGCGACATCTTGATCGAGATCGTGCAGGCGTGCGTCGCAGGAGACGCCGGCTGTACTGACAATGACCCGCCGGGCGCGCCAGGCTACTCATCGTGGCGGTATGGCGTGCGTCGAAGCCGCGAATTGCTTCGGCCGCTCGGTTGGCTCAAGGACAATACCGGCGGCTATGCGACCTGCCTGAACCGCGATAAAAAGGTGCGGCTGGCCATCATGAACGCCGATGACGGAGCTGGAATTCCCGACCGCGTCCCGCAGAACCGCTCCAAGAAAGGCCCCAACTCCGAGCGTGCGGCGTTCAACAATAAACAGGTCCATCAATTTGCGCTGCCGGATGCCGACGATTGGCCAGTTCCCGAGGGGGAAGTGTCGGCCACCGATCTCAGCGAATACGCGACATGGCATGTTTGTGTTTTCATCAAGGGCGACAACGTTCAGGCCGAGTTGACGTTGCTTGGCGATTTCGACGGCGGTTACGCTTCCGAGTGTCTTGAGAAGATCATCCTCGTGGCTCCCGGTGAGTGGAACATTCCGATCCGCGATCAGAATAGCAGTGACGATGATGACGATCTCGACGCATTCCCTATCGAAGTAACCCGTAAGTAAGTATGTTTAATCCAAGCCGACTGAGTCTCGCTAGGCGTCGACGCAAGTTCACGAAAAAAGCTCTTGCTGAGACACTAGGTTGCGATCAGAAGACAATCATTCGGTATGAAAGCGGCGAAGCAGAGCCGCCCGAAGATAGTTTGAATTCGCTTTCGAAGGTGTTGAATTTTCCGGTTGCCTTCTTCTCCGGAAACGACATCGATGAACCTCAACCGGAAGCTGCTAGCTTCCGGTCGATGAGCACGATGTCTGCTCGCGAAAGAGATGCGGCACTCGCCGCGGGCGCTTTTTCATTCATTCTCAGCGACTGGGTGGATGCGCGATTTCATTTGCCTTCACATGACCTCATCGACTGTAAGGACAGTGCCGATCCCGAAGCTGCGGCACGGGTTTTGCGCGAGAAGTGGGGGCTTGGAGATCGCCCGATTACGAACATGGTTCATCTCCTCGAGGCCAAGGGCGTGCGAGTGTTTTCGCTTGCGGAAAACACGAAGACCGTCGATGCCTTTTCGATGTGGAGGAAGGAAACCCCCTACGTTTTCCTGAACACGTTTAAGACATCGGAACGCAGCAGATTCGATGCTGCTCACGAACTCGGACACCTTGTCCTGCACAAGCACGGTGGCCCACAGGGCGGTAGGGTTGTCGAAGATGAGGCGAACCAATTTGCCTCGGCGTTTCTGATGCCAGAAGGAGACGTGAAAGCGCGACTTCCTCGAATCAATGCGGTAAACCAGATAGTGGAAGCCAAGAAGCGATGGCGAGTATCGGTCGCCGCATTGAACTATCGACTCCATCGATTAGGCGTTACCACCGACTGGCAGTACCGCAATTTCTCGATCCAGATATCGCAACTTTATCGGCAATCCGAGCCGTATTCGGTCGAACGCGAAACCTCCGTGGTTTGGGACAAGGTACTACAGATGTTGCGCGCCGAGGGCATGACGAAACACGCGATCGCGAGTGCGCTGTCACTGCCGGTCGTGGAATTCGACAACCTTGTGTTCCGTCTCACCAACTACCATAGTATCGAGGGCGGCGGGGCTACTCGAGGTAAGAGCAAAGCCAAGCTGAGCGTCGTTTAGCCAAGCAACGAGAAGTATGGCCGCTGCGTCGCACCCGAAATGTTGACCGAGTCGCCGATTCTGATTCGCAAGCAACTCAACCAGTAATCCCTCCGTGCCAGCGCATCGACCGGCCTTGGCGATACCGCCAAGGCCCACTGTGCGCGGCGCACCATCGCCGATGGCAATGACATAGCCGGGCCGGCAGGGCAACGCGCGCGTGCTTCATGCCTCGTCGTCCACTCCACTCATGCGGTATTTGATGTCGTAGTTGATGATGAAGTCGGTTTCGTCGTCGGAGAACCGAAACGCCTTTGCTAAGTCCTGATCGATGGCGTCGATAAAACGCTTGCTTCTTTTGGGGATGATGCATTCGATCTCAAGGCGATCATGCCGAAAACGCATGGTCCGCGTGTCTGCGGTCGCACGCAGATTCGCCATTAAATCCTTCGAATGCCCGTCGAGTCCGTTGACTAGTTGGGCCTGGCCATGCAACACGTCTGGAAACGGCATCGCGTCGATTTCCCTCTTGTTGAGATGGCGACAGTCCGAAAACACCGTCATGAACCAATAGAACAAGTTCGAATTCAGCAATGCAAGTGCAGCTGACTTTTCTTCCGGGCTAGCGAAGACAAGGGGCTTGAATTCGCTAGGCGGACGAAGACTGCCGGAACCGTCAACGACACGGGGTTGAAAGTCCAAGACCTGCAGAAAATAGCCAACCTTACGCGAGAAGTTGATTGAGTGGGGGCCGGCCCGTAATGCTCGGGCGCCAACTGTCATTGAGCAAGACGAAAGCTTATCGAGGATTGTCAGCTCGTGGGCCGACGTTAGCTTAGGCACTGCATTCCTGACGATTCTTTCTTTGGCCTGCACATATGCCAAGCGCTGGAACAGCGTACTGCGCTCCTGACTTGTCCACTTATGGTAGCGCGTCGAATGCCAACCCGGCGCGTTGTGGGATAGCAGAAATATTACGAGTCTAATGTGCTCAAGTCCGTCGAACAAACGCGATGGCCGATCATCGTAGCAACTGACATGGACATTCATGCTACGGTATTTTTGCTGTAGCGATTTGTAGCCGTCAGTCGAAATTGACGAGACCGGCACGATGTAGCCCTGTCGGCCCGTCGACGCATTCAAGGCGAGGCATCGCTCCAGAACCACGGGATAGACATTTCCGCAGTCGGTGCAGGAATACCCTTTTGTGTCGTATTGGTCGATCTCGGAAAGCTGAATGTACGGTGGATTTCCGATCAATACGTCGAACCCTCCTTCGCGCATGACGCCGTAGAACTCTGCGAACCAGTGGAAAGGCTGATGGGTTTCGCGCCATGTCCTGAAATTCTTCGGCCGGTCAGGGTCGATGCCGTAATCCCGGGACAGATACCGGTCAAGTTCGAGGGCCATTTCGCCAAGTTTCTCGCGCAGTCGCGCTTTTTCCCCGGACCTGACCAGCTTCTCACCATGCTTGGTCTGCTGTTCGCGAAAGCGGTCAAACAAGTCGGCCAGATCGGCGATGCTGGCCTTGATCTCGTTGCGGTGTTCGGCATCGGAGGCAAGGTTTTCCGCCGCGTCGAACTGTGCCTCGTTGGCATAGCCGACTAGCGTGTTGCCGCAGCGAATGTTGAAGTCGATGTCGGGCAGCGGCTCCAATTGAACCGCTCGGTCGACCTGCGAGACGAGCTTTAGAAACAGCCGCAGCTTACAGATTTCCACCGCTTCGGCCATGATGTCAACGCCGAATAGGTTGTGCAGGATGATGCTCTTGTAGACGAAGTAACGACGCGAGGGGTGCTTGTCGACTTCCGCCAGCACTTTGACAAAATCCGCGTCGCAGGTTTTGCCCAGCTTCTTCGCATCCTCCACAAATCCCTCCATCCGATCCAGGCAGCCTTCGTAAAGCGGCTCTAGGATATTGAGGGCCGCGAACAAGAAAGCACCCGACCCGCAGGTCGGGTCTAGGATGGTGATGCCGTGACGAAACTTCTCTTTTGCCGTTTCCGGTACGCGACCAACGATTGTCTGCCACACGGCGCGTAGCAGATCGGGACTAGAGCAATTATCGACCACATCCTGCATGAACTGGCGGATGTCGAGATTTAGCGTGACCAGAGCGTCAATTGTCCGCACCTCGCCATTGGCGAGCCGCTCCCGAAGTTCGAGTGCGCGCGTCCTTCGCTCCACATACTCGCGCCATGTTTCGGTGGGCAGCGTTCCGCGCTCGCCAGTAGCGGTCGTGAACACCGCTTCGCCGAGGTTGTAGCTCTTGTCGAACATACGTGCCTTGGCGTCCTTCATGCCTTTGGATACGAAGTCCGGCAGCGCGGATTCGGGCACAATCTCGCCTGCTGCGTCGATGACGCCAGTTTTCACGGCGGGATATATATAGCGATGGGGGGCATCTCGCAACAGATTCCAGACGGATGCTTCGCCGTCGAATGCGACCTTGCATCGCTCCTGCGCTGCTTCAAGCAGGTGAGGAATCACGGTGTTCTTACTGATGTACTCAGTGATGTCCTCCTTGGTGTAGTACGCCCCCATTTGTTTCTGATTGATGTACTTCTCGAAGATGTAGCCCAGCACGTCGGGGTTGATCTCGTTGCCGCTCTTCAGAGGACGATCGTCGAGATGCCAGTCCCAGCCATCGAAGAAGGCGAACAAACGCTCGAACGCTTCATCGGGAATGTCGATGCTGGGGTTGGCCTCTTCCAGAGCATGCACCTCGAACAACCCGCCGTTCAGATAGGGGACGTCACCGATCAGACCGGAAAGATCGGACTTGCGCTCGTTCTTTGGTTGCCCCAGCCCCTCGTGAAACAGCCGGCGCAGAAATTGCCGGTAAAAATTATGAAATTTACCTTTGCCGGCTGCCTCCCGGACGGCACGCAGCCGATCGACCAAATAGTCGGGATTGCCATCAAGAAATCCTCTTCGTTGGATGAAGTAGACAAACATCAGGCGGTTGAGCATCAATGAGGCATACCAAGCTTTGTCTGCCGTGCCGGCGAGCCCTTTGATGAAATCAGCGAAAGCTTCGTGCTGTTCCTTGAACCGGTCGTAGAAACTCCTCGATATACGATCGCGGTCAAAGGCACGCTTTAGGCCAGAAATTACATCAGTGAGCGTGATCGCTTCTTCCTCTTCCAGCGACCAAACGATGGCCTCCAGCTTCTGGCGAAGCGACTCTCCCGTCTGCCCTTTGTGCCAAGTGTGGGTACGGGTAGCCGCGGGTTGGCCCGGCGCGCGTGCGACCCACAGCCAAGTTTGTGTGGTCTGCGCCGCATCGACGAATACGAGCAGGTGTTCGTGCGCGAGCTTTCCGACCTCCTTCTCGATCTTCAGCAACACAGCACGGGCCGGTATGGTGCCGTCCGTGCCTGGCGAGCATTGGAAAACGGTTACGCCGCGCTTCTGGGCGACCGCCGTCACGGTGTAGCGCTCGCCATTGACGGCGATTTCCTGAGGTCCGATTCGCGCGTGATCCCAGCCGAGTTCGTTGAAAAGCTGTTCGAGCCTGCATTCGGCGAGCAGTTTCTGAAAGCGTGCGGCGTCGATGGTCATGACGTTGTTATCTAAGGTTAAACGAGGCCCATGGAGCAGATGAGCTTGGGTTCGCGCTGTCCTTCCTGCTCGTCAATGACGCACAGGCGGCCGTCCTCGCGCAGGCTCAATACAAGCTCGGCGAGCTTGTGGTCGTCGATGCCGGCCTTGAGTTGGCGGTTGAGCGTGTCGGTCGCAGTCGGATAAAGCGGATAGCGGTAAATCTCCTCCAACGCGCGGTCGATCTCGCGCACGTGCGCGTCGGTGATAAAGAGATCACGCCTTTCGCCAAGTGTTTGGCGATAGCGTTTCAATCGCTCGTAAGTTTTGAAGCGCGCGCCGGAGGGACGACCTAGTGCCCCGCCACTAGATTTCTCCTCTTCGACGATATGCTGCATGCCCCGCGCAGTAAGTTCGTGATGATTCTGGGCGCGCGGCAGTGCTGGCGTGTCTGCGGCGCATGCGGCGGCCTTGAGGATAGTCAGCTGGGACTGTGTGACGGATTTGCCCGACTCGTCAATCCAGCTCAGAGCGTCGTTGCCCTGACCGGTGCGCAGGTAGACCAGCACGCCCCGGGGTGCCTCGGGTGTCGGGGCGTGTCCCTTGGTCGCATAAACGACATTAGGCATGGCCTCGATTTTGGCGGCGAGCGACGGATCGGCGTCACATGCGTTCTTCCATATTTGATAGGCATATGAGGCCAAATCGACCTCAGTGTCGCCATCGTCGTCGAGGATGCTGCTCTTCTCGTTGTAAAGATCGAGGATGCGCTCATCGGGCTTGTCGTCGTCGAAGAAAGCTTCGTCTGAACCGACGACCTCGGCGTTCTCGATCAAGCGCTGGCGCACGCGGGCACGAAGTCGAATCAACCTTTCCACACCATCGGCTGGCACGAAGGAATAGCACAGTATCTCGGCCGCCTTCTGGCCGATGCGATCCACACGGCCTGCGCGTTGGATGAGCCGGATGATGGCCCACGGCAGATCGTAATTCACGATGACAGCGCAGTCCTGAAGATTCTGGCCCTCGGACAGCACATCGGTCGCGATCAGCACGCGCAACTCGTCAGCGGGACGCACTTGGTCTCGCTTGCCACTCGATTCCGGCGAAAAGCGCCAGGCTAAGGCGGTGGGATCGACGCTCTGGCCGGTGGCTTCTTCGATCTGCTTGATTCCTCGGGCGACAAGCTGGGCTTTAAGGTAGCGGGCTGTATCCGCAAATTGGGTGAAGACCAACAGCTTTTCCTTGCTGTGCTTCTTGCCGATGAACTTAGCCAGTTCTGCCAACTTGGCGTCATGCTCGGGATTCCACTCGCCGCAGAAAGCGAGGACTTCAAGTAGCGCTCTGGCGTCGGTCTTGAGGTGCTTGGCTAGGTCCTTGGTAAAGAACGCCGCAGGCAACCATTTGAAACGGGATTTCAGCGGACCAGCGTAGGCTGCGTAGACCTTCGCGGCATGGGCCTTGTGCGCTGATTCGGACCGTAGGCCTGTAATGTTGTCGGGCGAACCGACATCTTCCCCGCTCCCGCTATCGTCGTCTGCGCCCAGGGTCGTTTCCGGGTCCTCGTCGTAGTAACGAGTATCGAGCAGTTCCGCACCCTGGGTGCCCAGAGGAATGTCCAGCCCGTTTTCCAAAGCATGCAGCACCACATAATTGCGTAGGATGTGTCGCTCGATGGAGAGCAGGAAGGCAGGGCCGGCCGATTCTAGCCGCTTGAACAGATTCGTGCGGCAGAAGCCCATTAGGTGCGTGCCAGCGCGCGACAGGCCATCGATGATGCGCACTTGCTGTGGAGTCGGCGTGAGCCCGGTCTTTAGATAATTGCCTAGTCCGTAGCGCGGCAATATGAGTGCATTGATAGTCGCCACGACGCTGGTCGAATAAAACCGGGCGTAGGGATCCGTCGGATCGTTGTCGTCGATGTGGAACTTCAGGTTCTTCGGTACGCGCTTGGGAAAATAGGACTTCGAGCCGTCGGCGAATTGTAGGTACTTGCCCCGGGCGTCTTCGTGCGCGTAATGCTGCATGATGAAGCTGCGGGTGCGCCGTACCATGTAGAGGCGCATCAGGTCACGCCAGTCGTCGGCCTCTTCGCTTTTCTCGAATGCGGCGAGGGACCGTACTGGACACTGGTGACGGCGAATGAATTCGTGCTCGCCACCGAGACGGGCAATGAGCTTCTCGGGACGAATGCCAATGTCAGCGTCCTCCCGCAGAAAGAGCCCAAGCTGTGCGGACAGATCAAGATAGGTTTTGTTGTAGGGGGTCGCTGAAAGCAGGACGCAGAGGCTGTCGTTCCGCTCCACATAGTCGCGGATGACCTTCCATCGTTTACCCTCTCGGTTTCGCAGGTTGTGCGACTCGTCAATTAGCAGGACGCGATAGCGGCGCGTGTTCTCCGGCAACTCCTGGATCGCCCTGGAAAGCGAGAGTACCTTGGCGTGCAGACGATATCGGTGGGCATAGTCTTCCCACATCGGCACAAGGTTTTTCGGGCATAGGATCAGAGTTTCGGTGCCGAAATCGTCTTCGAAGACCTTGGCCAATGCTGTCGCCATCATCGACTTGCCCAAGCCAACGACGTCGCCGATCAGCACGCCGCCACGCTTGTGAAGATGGTGGGCCGCGATCTTTACCGCCGCCACCTGAAAGTCGAAGAGGGTATTGCCGAATACCGCAGGGATGTGGAACTCGGACAGGCCGGCGCGCGCTTCCTGCGCCAGGTGATAAGCCATTTTGAGATAGACGCGGTACGGCGGCACCAACTGCTCGCCGGCCCAACTCTGGTCGATGATGTCGGCGAGTTCCATCGATATGTCGAGGCACCAGCGGTCGCGCCAGCGGTCCTCGAACCAGTCGGCCAGCTTCGCCGTGGCATCGGAATCCATGACGTCCACATTTAGTTCGCCTTGGTGGGCGAGCCCGGCCAACGTCAGATTGCTGCTCCCTAGATAGCCGACAACAGGGTTGATCGGGTCCCGGCGAAAAAGGAGATAAAGCTTGGCGTGCAGAGGATGGCGCAAGTGAACGCTGACGGTCAACTTCCCGGCCCGGAGCTGGCTGGAGAGTTGACGCAAGACTGCCTCGTCCTCGTTGGTGGGCACGCCAAATGTCAGTTGACTGCGGAAGTCTTCGGCGATCTTGCGCTTTTCGCGGATGGCGGTCTGGTTGTCGAGAGCCTCGCCGTCATCTCTGGCGCGAAGGGCACGACGCAGTTCGTCGGAGGGAGTGACGTGCATGCCGACGAGGAGCCGACAGCATTGCCCCTCTCCCCCGGCCCATCGATCGACATAGCCCGAAAGGTGTTTCCAACCGCGCAGGTTGAAGTACCCCACGCAGAAATCCGCACGCTCGGCAACCTGGAGGGTGTCTCGAAGCGCGGGAAGCAGGGCCTTGTCAATGTTGTCGAAGATTTTTGGCATGGGCCGTCCCGCCTAATCTTTTCATCTCATATATCGAAGGCGGTAATTTACCGGAACACCTTGCACAATCCAAAGGAATTCCGGCAGGGATGAGATGCCGTTGTCCGCGCATGTAACCAGAACGCAAACGGAACGGCGAACGCCGTCGTGCCGTCGCCTGTCCGAATAACCATCAATCGCTTCCGCCGACACGAGGCATTGACCATCGATCGAGCCTCTGCTGCCGTTGGCATACGGCCTGAAACGGCCTAATTTGCTTAAAAAATGAGCAAAATGGGACGATCCCCGTCTGTACTCAGAGACGAAAATGTCAATTTCAAACATTGCAAAGCTTTCGGTGACGAAATCCGGTCTCTCGGGGCGGCTGGCGAGTCCTGCCAAACCCACCCCTTACCCGGCTCACGCGGAGCCGCTGTAGGGCGGGAGATGGGGCAGACGGGGACTTTCCGTGCCCGGAAGTCCGAGCGGGAATGATTCGCAGCATTGGATAAGCAAAAATTACCGATTGAATTTCTCGACCCTGTTCTTTTTGTTGTTTTTATGCTACATTTGCGCCACTGGGCAGACGTTTTTAGCTAACTGCTGGCCGTTTGTAGGGAAATTCGTCCCGTTCGAGGCATCAACCTAGTCTTTGCCTGCGTAGTTATGCCTCCGACCTGAGCGGACGCGTCACGGAGTCTTGCAAATCACCCCGCAGCGTTCCTCGCGTCACTGAGCCGCCCCAAAGGCACCTCGCGTTCCCCGTTTTTTTCAAATCGAGATTCCACCGGACGCCCGTCCGGAGATAACGCTCGCCTTGCTGATAAGGAAACCTAATTATGAACAGAAAAACTAGCGTACCGCTTTTCTCTCTTGGCCGAACGGTGGCAACGACCGGTGCGCTCGCCCTTCTGGATCGAACCGGTACCTATGGCACCAACCTGTTGAACCGGCATCAGGGGGGCGATTGGGGCATCGTCTGCCCCGCCGACGCGAAGTTGAACGACAACGCAATTACTGACGGAACTCGCATTGTCAGCGCCTATGAACTTGGCGTTAGACGTGAGTTGTTGTGGATTGGAGCAGCCCCCTGAAACACCGGACACAGTCACCCACTTACAATAACGGGTAGGTATAAGACCGTGTTTTTGACTCACACCAGGCAGGAAGTGATGGACGTGTTGACGGGCCCGGAGCGTCGGCGGCGCTGGACGGCAGAGCAAAAGCTGGCGATGGTTCGCGAGAGTTTCGAGCCGGGGAAATCGGTTTCGATGGTAGCGCGCCAGCACGGCGTGAATCCGAACCAGCTCTTTCACTGGCGCAAGCTGTACCAGGATGGAAGCCTGTCGGCGGTCAAGGCTGGCGAGGAAGTGGTTCCGGCCTCGGAGTTGGCCGACGCGCTCAAACAGATTCGCGAGCTGCAGCGCATGCTCGGCAAGAAGACGATGGAGAACGAGATTCTTCGCGAGGCTGTCGAATACGGCCGGGCAAAAAAATGGATAGCGCACTCGCCATCGTTGCCGGAGGACAGCCAGTGAAACTGGTCTGCGAAGTCCTCGGCGTGTCGCGCTCGAACGTATCGGCACGCAGGTCGCGCGAGGCGACTTGGCGCGACGGGCGGCAGCCCAGATCGACCCACGATGCACCGGTGGTCGAGGCTATTGAGCGGGTTATCAGCGACTTGCCCAGCTACGGATATCGACGCGTATGGGGGACGTTGCGCCGCGAGCGTATCGCGGCGGGACAGGCACCGCTGAACGCCAAGCGCATTTACCGCGTAATGCGCACGCATGGCCTGCTGATGCAACGCAGAGCGGCACCGGTTCGGCCGCAGCGCCGTCACGATGGCAAGGTTGCGGTGGAGCGCAGCAATCAGCGCTGGTGTTCCGACGGCTTCGAGTTTCGCTGCGACAACGGCGAGCCGTTGCGCGTGACGTTCGCGCTCGACTGCTGCGACCGCGAAGCGATGAGCTGGGCGGCCACGACGGCCGGCCATAGCGGCGACATCGTGCGCGACGTGATGCTGGCTGCGGTGGAAAGCCGATTTGGGGATGTGCTGCATACCGAGTCCGAAATCGAGTGGCTGAGCGACAACGGCTCGGGCTATACGGCCGAGGAGACGCGTCAGTTTGCGGCGCTGCTCGGCCTGAAGCCGTTGACCACGCCGGTGTGCAGCCCGCAGAGCAACGGCATGGCGGAAAGCTTCGTGAAGACCATGAAGCGCGATTACGTCGCTATCATGCCGAAGCCGGACGCAGCGACCGCGGCCAGGAATCTGGCCATCGCATTCGAGCACTACAACGAAAAGCATCCCCATAGCGCGTTGAAGTACCGCTCGCCTCGCGAGTTTCGACGTTCGACGGATTCAGCAACCTAAGTGGGTGCCGTGTCCTGAGTTACGGGGGCAACTCCATGGATCATCACCGAGGCCGATCGGCGCGTAACGACGCTGCTGTTGCCGAGTGAATACTGATGGAATTCACCGTGCAGAAACTCCTTGCCAAATTGCGGCCCGGTCGGCGTCTGACGATTGTTGGCTCAAATGTTCCTGCGTTCAGTTTTCAGGGAGCGTGGGACGGCGGTTGCGCACTGCACGCCACAGCAATGGCAATTGCGATACTAGGCCACCTGTCCGATCCCCTGCGCGTGCCGTCAAGACGACACGGCCCGGAAGCAGCATTCTGGGAACTCGCTTGGCCATTCTACCTATCGGGCGTCACGCTGGAGGAACTGGAGGCGCTGATCTTGGAGCTTGACTGGGGGCTCCGGCCAACCGTATTCGAAGGGTCACATGCGAACGTTCTTCAGTTTTGCGAGCAGGAGCTATTGGCCGGTCGGCCAGTGATTGTCACGTTGCAGCGGTTGCGCCGGGCCGCTCTGCATGCGGTCCTCGCCGTCGGAGTCGAGGGGCGGCAGACCGGCCGGGCGTTCGAAGCACATTCGCTGCTGTTGATCGACTCCGCAGAAACCGAGCCTGTATTGGCGGTCCACAACGCACGACTGACGTGGGCAACGGAACGGTGCGGCAAACCAAACGGATATGCGCGATATGCCACGGCATTCGATGAGCGGAAGGCCGCGCTCGTGGGGGCGATGTCGATCCGAAGTGGGAAGCCGCAGTAGCAGCAACAGTCTATCGCAGGGGTCTGCGCCGGGGCTGCGGTGCTGTACCACGACGATGCTCACCAGATGGTTTGAGCGCCAGAGCCAGCGGCTCAAACAGGTCCGCAAGGGTGATGTTAAGCACGTAGCAGATAGTCGCGAGCGTCTCCACCGTCGGATTTGCCACTCCACGCTCGATGGCGCTGACGCGGGTCCGGTCCAGGCCGGCTTCGTACGCGAGTTCCTCCTGTGACTTGTCTGCTTTGATCCGGCACGCCTTGACGCGCTCGCCCACTGCCGTTGCCACCGGACTACGCCGGTCACGGATTTTCGGTTTCTCACTCATGCCACAAAGCATGCGGACATGATGTCTATGAAACCACGCTTTAAAAGCATCAAATTATTGGTGCTTTTAAGCATCGTTAACGATAAACTGGTCGCGCTCCTGGCGCGGCGGGTTCAGGAAAAGGACGCAGGACATGACGCACAAGCAGCGCGACCAAATCGCCGTCAGTTACAAACACAACAGAGGAAACCAAAAACCGTGAACATTCCGCGATTTTCAGCCGTCATTCTGGCCGCCGTCGTACCCGTAATTGCGCATGCGCAGATGAACCAGATTTTTGGGGCTCTTCATTCAGCTCAAGACGCCGTCACGGAAGTGAAAAATCTGATGCCGCAGCAGGACACCGCCCAGCAGCAGGCGCAGCAAGCTCAACAGCAACGGGTCGACTATCTGAAACAGCACCCGCCGTGCAACGCCAACTGCCCGCTTGACGCTGATGACAAGCAAAAATATGAGGCTATGCAGCGGCGCGATCAGCAGGAAGGGCAGCAGCAGCTCGACGCCGCTCAGAGGATGATCGGAATGTGCCCCGACCTGGCCAACCCGAAGTACAACAGAGCTGAGCAATTTATCCGATGCCGGAACAAGGGACTGTCTGAAGAGCAAGAGATGACCTATGTCGGCGGATTTCCGCTTCTCGCCCAAGCCTATCTTTCCTCGATGGTTCAGGATGTCTTCGAAGACAACGTGACCGATCCACGGAGAGGGAAGGAAATTACCGACTACTACCTCGGCTGCTTCGATCGTGGCGTGCCTTGTAGTCGGCGAAAGTGGTAACTGCCTACGTGTTGATGCCCGCCCGTGTTGATAAGGGCGGGCAGCGCATCACCGACCACTGGCGAATCCGCCGCTCACACCAGGAAATGAAAGTGAAACGCATACTGAAGCGCCCGACCTTCGTTGGTTCCCCCTATCTCGTCGCCATGCTGCCGCTGATTTTGGCGGCGTGCTCGAAGCCCGTTAGTACCTCAGATGTCGCTGCACCGGCCTCAGCGGTTTCCAACACGGTCGAGGCATTGTCTGAGCCATCGGCATCCGCGCCGTCTCCGGCTGCGTCGTCAGTCTCGGCCGCCTCTGATCCGGGCGCGAACCCGAAGGGCGGGGATGAGGATGCCGATGCACAGGAGGCAGACGAGAGTGGCGCACCGGTCGGCACTGTCATGAAAGCCGATGTGTCATCGGACGGAAGCATGACGACGCCGTTCGGCAAGCTCACGGTCAGCGCCGATAACGCACTCATGCTTGATGGCAAGGCCGTGAACCCACGCGTCGAAGGCAACAACTCGCTGAGCTTCGTGGCACAGGTTGCCTTGAAGAACCGCCGTGCGGTGCTAGTTCAGAACAATGGTGGAACGGCGTGTCCTGCCACGTATCAGTGGGTGATCGTTTCGGACGGCGGCAACACCGTCAGCCCGGACTTCGGTTCCTGCTCCGATCTGGCGAAGGTCTCGACCGCATCCGGTGTACTTGTCGTAACCATGCCCGGCTTCGCTGGCGACGCCGAACCAGCCGCTGAGCGAAAGCGTGCCGCGCGAAAACGGATGACATATGCGTACGACGGCAAAACGCTAACGGAGAACGGCAAGCCTGTCAGTGTCCCGTGACGAGGAGCGTAGGCCGTATGACATGCATGTAGCTTACCTCGCGAACTGCATGCGTGAAACGGCAATGCGCGGCGCAGTGATCTATCAATACGGTCGGCAGAGGCAGCATCGACTGACGTTCCGAGACGCCGGTAACTTCGGTTCGCAGCAGACCTACATTCAATTCAAAAAGGAGCTCGGGATGAGTTCACCTGGAGACCAGACCAATGCCCCGGCTGCAACGCCGGAGACGACCCCAGCAGTTAGAAGGAGTAGGCTCGGAACAGCAATATGGATCGTCGTCGCGCTCATTGTCGAGTTCTTCGCAGTGGTGGTGTACATGTCGCCGCACGCCCACCTGATGCCTCTCAAGTTTTTCCTCCTGTGGTTCTCCGGTACGTTCCTCGGATACGCCGGCGTTCGACTGGGTGATGCCGTGCGTCGGATCGCCAAGCCAGACATCCTCGTCGTGAGCGGCGGCATTTCGGATGCGTTATGGGTTCGGATTTGCTGGAGTATCGGTCCGCAGATCGTCGGCCTCTACGTTGGTGCTGTCGGCGGCACCAGCATTTTGGTTGGGTGGTTCGTGTAAATCGCGGAGAACGAGCCGTCCAGAGGGCGGCTCGCAACTGCTGACGGCAGCGGAGTACGCGTTGCTCCGCAGCCTAAGCCATCAGCCGACACGGCGAACTCTGCCGCGCATTGGTGCTGTCGACGCGATCGTTGTACGCTTCACGCCCAGATTCAAGAGATCAGGCGCGATGCGTCGGAGTTTCGCGCCGGTCGTTGAGTGCGTGAGGGTAGAGACGTGCAGCTTGCCAGGCCTCGATGCCGACACGTTTCGCTCACCGTTATCGCCATCACGCGCGCCGAACGCTTCGATCGGAAAAATCCCGCTGCAGCGCAGCGCATCACACGCCTGTTCCATCATCCTTTCCGGCTTCCACCATTTGGCGCAGCGCGAACGCCAGAACGCGTTCACCTTCTGCACATCCGGCGTGCCCTTGTAGTGGTCGAGCGCAGCCTTCACGCCGCGATCACGGCAGAGCGACATGAACGCATCCAGCAACTTTTTCGGCAGCGGTTTGCCCGTTCCATTCAGATCGGCAAATGTGAAGCGAGCAAACCGGTTCGCCATCTTGTGCAGATCACTCAGAGACAGCCCCTTCAACTGCATGCCGCGGACCTCGACGCGAACGAGCGGCGGCGCACCGTGCAGTTGATCCAACTGCTTGATGAAATATGCTTTCAACGGTTCGTTGCGAAGACCGTGCTTTGCGATGGCCTCTATCGCTCTGTGGCGGCGCTCGATGTTCTTGTCGTAGACGGTCGTCATATAAGGGCTCTTTTCGCTCCCGAAGTTGTAGGTCTCGACAACCCCTTTCTTGACGGTCTTGCCGAAGACGGTGAACTGCTGCGCGTACTGATACGAGACCAGCAAGCGATCCAGGCGCGCGTCCACGATATCGACGGCGAAATCGATGCGGTTGATCAGAGCACCCCGAAGCACCCTCTTGTAGGCGGGACCGACGATGCGCTCCATGACTTCGTGGAAGTGCTCCATGTCGCCAGGCTCGAGCTTTGACGGGTTCAACGATACGGAGATGCCTCCCTTCTGGCGTGCAGGATCACGCGCTCCGATCCAGACAGTCGCAGCAAATTCGCCCGACAGAGGGATAGAAAAAACGAAGCGATAACGACCGCGGTTGGCGAACGTGCCCTTGCATGTACCGTTTTCGATCTCTGCCTGAATGCGGCGGCGGGCGCGCTCGAACATGAGCTGGTGATTGTCACCGGGATTAGCAGCCCAAGGAAGCACGAAGCGAAGATAGTCGACAAAAGGTCGCTTCGGAATTGGTGTCTTGATATGCGGCGGCATGAAGGCTCCTTGGAAATAGATTGAGCAAGCGTTCTTATGGAAAGCACGATTGCATCTACACAGTGCGACGATGGATATTTGATAAGTATGCCTATTCGAATTGCGAGAGCAGACATCTGGGACGCGAGCATGCACGGTGACGATGCCCAATGCTTTACAGTTTTCTCGGAGAGGGTAAGTTTCAGCGTTTTCGCGGTGAGGTGGCGAGTCGGCTGCTATACATATAGATAGTAGGGAGTTACTCTCTTATTAGTCTCTCCGAGCTGATGCCGAATGTCGCGTGCGGATGAAGCGCGCACTGCAGGCTGTGATCGGGAGCCGGAGAGGGTAAGTGAGCGACTTTCCTCTTCGGCGTTGCGTTGGTTGCATAAGTTGTAGAAGTTCAGACTTGATCTGACAGTAAGGCCTTGCCAAGAGGCGGGGTTACCCGTTTTGATAGAGGTGCGAATCTTCATCAAAACAGCGCGCAAGCGCCAAGGAGTAACCCCGTGAGTAGTCTCAACCAAAATGTCATCCGCCACAAGATCGGTCTGCTGAATCTGGCCGCCGAGCTGGGCAACGTGTCGAAAGCCTGCAAGGTGATGGGGCTGTCGCGCGATACGTTCTACCGCTATCAGAACGCCGTGGCCGAGGGCGGCGTCGATGCCCTGTTCGACAGCAATCGGCGCAAGCCGAATCCCAAGAATCGAGTCGATGAAGCGACGGAAATCGCCGTGCTGGCCTATGCCATCGAGCAGCCCGCCCACGGGCAGGTTCGGGTCAGCAACGAATTACGCCGGCGCGGCATTTTCGTGTCTGCATCCGGCGTTCGTTCGATCTGGCTGCGTCACGCGTTGTCGTCCTTCAAGCTGAGGCTCGTGGCGCTGGAGAAGCAGGTCGCTGAAAAAGGCATCGTGCTGAGCGAGGACCAGGTGGCCGCGCTGGAAAGAAAGCAGGACGACGATGTGGCTCATGGCGAAATCGAAACCGCTCATCCCGGCTATCTGGGCTCGCAGGACACGTTCTACGTGGGCACGATCAAGGGCGTAGGCCGGATTTACCAGCAGACCTTCGTCGACACCTACAGCAAAGTGGCGATGGCCAAGCTGTACACGACCAAGACGCCGATCACGGCGGCCGATCTGCTCAATGACCGGGTGTTGCCGTTCTTCGAGGAGCACGGCATGGGTGTGATCCGCATGCTGACCGATCGAGGCACGGAGTATTGCGGCAAGCCGGAATCGCACGATTATCAGCTGTACCTGGCGCTGAACGACATCGAGCACACCAAAACCAAGGCGCGACATCCGCAGACCAATGGCATCTGCGAGCGGTTCCATAAAACCATCCTGCAGGAGTTTTATCAGGTCGCGTTCCGCCACAAGCTCTATCTGACGCTGGCGGAAC
Organism: Burkholderia glumae LMG 2196 = ATCC 33617; assembly: GCF_000960995.1. Taxonomy (NCBI): domain Bacteria; kingdom Pseudomonadati; phylum Pseudomonadota; class Betaproteobacteria; order Burkholderiales; family Burkholderiaceae; genus Burkholderia; species Burkholderia glumae. The sequence goes on from NZ_CP009435.1 coordinate 2,346,267, forward strand.
TGCAGGTCGATCTCGATACTTGGCTGATGTACTACAACGGCGAGCGAACGCATCAAGGTAAGATGTGTTGTGGTCGCACGCCTTTGCAGACGCTCATCGCGGGCAAGGAGGTGTGGAAGGAGAAAGTGAGCCACCTGAATCTGATCTGACAGTCACGCACCGTCGGAACGGGTAACTGTCAGATCGGGTCGCGACTTCTACACATAAGTTGCGTGTAGGCTGCACAACGCTTATGCGAACTTCTCCGTGTCATCGTCGCGCACTTCGGGCGAATCTTCGGCGGGCTCTTCGACATCGAGAGCGTCGATGTACTGGGTGATCTCGACTTCGGACAGAGCGCGACGGCGGACCGGGCGCATTGCGTCAAGGCAACGCTTCACGCTCGACTTGTGCAGGTCGACCAGTTCGCCGATTTCGGAGAGCGACTTACCGGCGGCGCGGAGCTTCCAAATGAGGCGGTCGCGCAACGACGTGGCGATGAATGGCTCGAACGTGCGCATGTAACCGTCGTCGGTCAAGGTGACGTTGCAGATCACCTTGCCGTAGCCGAGCGTATGCATGTCGGCGAGCCGCAACGCTTCGATGGAAAAGGCGAGATGCGCGTCGGGGTCCGGCTCGCATGCGTCAACTTCGAGATACTCGTCGCAGAAGTCTCGAATGCCCGGTACCTGCTCTTTACTCGGACACACGATGACCAGCAGCACGTAAGCCGCCGCATTCTGCGCCGACGCTCGCATCTGGCACATACCGGCGATGAGGTGTTCTGCCGACAGCGAATCGCAGGACTGCGCGAGCGTTACCCAGCCATTTTCGGCATCCTCGATGATGGGCAGCAGCATGCTCAGTCCTTCATTGCCGGAGAAGTTGAAATTCGGACGCGAGCCGTATACGTAGAAGGTACGTTCGAGTGCGGTGTCGGGCAACTTCTCCAGTTCGGCAAGAGCCTCGATTTCATCCAGCGCCTGCAGATTGCCGGAGTGCAGGGACGACATGAACTCGGCGTCCGGGGCTGGAATACCGGCAACGTTGCCGAAGCTCATGTACTGCGTTTCGATTGCAGCGCGAGCATCGCGGACCAGATGCTTGTCGCGGACCACAAGAGCCGTCAAACCGGGCGGCGTCGGCCTGATGAACTTGTGGAGCGAATCGACTGCGGCCACGCGGGTCTTCTTGGTACTTGAAATGCGGGTGCCCGTTGCCCCTTGAGGCGATCGCTTTTCCGCTGCGGCAGGCATGGAGGGTTTCTTGAACGGCATTACGCGCCCTCCGAAATGGTGATGCCGCCGACACGGCTTTTCTCGATGAACGCCTCGACGTCTTCGCGGCGGTAGCGCACGCAGCGGCCGAACTTGTAGAACGGCAGTTCTTCGGTGAACTTGCCGAGGTGGCGCCACTGTGCGGGCGTTTTGTCCGAGATGTCGAGCAGTACCGCGAGCGCCCGATCGTCCAGGAATTCGTGCAGCAGACTGCTGAGCAGCGGCGAAGCGGTGGTGGTCTTTCCAATCATCCTGATCTCCAGTTATGCCCAATCGGCATGCGTAATTTAGGTAGATCAGGAGGACATGAAAATGCAAAATGGTCTGGAGAGGAAAGTGCATGCTAACGAGGCATTTCCTACTCGCCGGCCGATTTATTTTTTACGTGGCCGAGGCGGAGCCAGTCTGGCAACTAACACGTGGTCCCCGCAGACGAGCTGATATGCGTGATCTAGCCACTGGTTGATCAGGCGTTGACCGTGCCGTCCGTCCTCGAAGGGGTGTTGTTTGAAATATCGGTTTAGGGCTAGATTCAGATCTTTGCGAACGCGCCAGTGTTCCTGAATGTAGCTAGGTGACACGAAGGCGCAGCTAGGGTCGATCGATAGGTCCAAGTCGCTGATATCTACTGCGGGAAAGTGGCTTCGTTTTTCGCGGATCTGGTCCTCAAGCGTGCCTGCTTCCAACGAAGCAATCACGTCGGCCATACGTGTGATGTAGTGAATAGATTTGAGTTTTGCCGGAGTGGTGTTCCAGTTCGGCTTAACCGCACGAAAGGGCAAGAGGCTTTCCGTGTTCAAGATGCTGGAGTTATCAAGTTGTCCAGTGTCGTCGGCTGTGGTGTATTTTTTTCTCTCAACGACGGCTGTCCCGCTTCGTGTGCCGCTGTCGAAGAAGGCGCCAACCTGTCGACGTAACGACTCGACTTGTGCTTCAAAATTCCCTGTAAAGTCGAGGCGGACCATAATCTCGGTGCCAGTACAGAACCCGGATGCCAGCATCGACACCGACAGATAATTGAGATAGTTTTTCCCCGGCCAGTGAGTTGGTGGGTTGAGAATTTCGGGCGTAGTGCAGGCGAACAACCACGCCAGTTTGTTGCGTGGTTCACGGGCGGGATTCAAGTCTGCGACTGCGGCAGCAGTTAGAGTCGGGTCGATCAGGCGAGTGATCCCCCAGCGTTCTCGAACATGATCTAGGAGCGGGAGTACGAGGTGATAGGGGTGTTCTGTCCGGTATTGTTCGTACGTCGTGTCAGGATTAGGGGCTGGGACGCAGAAATATCCCCGCAGGGACATTTTGGGAAATGGGACCGGGGGGACATCAGTCACTCGTTGATGCCAGTCGGCAAAATCCTGCGCGTACTGGTTGTTGCGTCGAAGCAGTTCCCAGGCCCCTACAGATGGGTCTTGAAGGTCGGAGGGCGGGTACCTAGTGGCATCGCGCCAGTCTTCACGGGCAATGAAAAAACGGTGCTCAGCGGGGACGGGATGGGTAGCCATCGGGCGCGGCTCCTTATAGAACTCACCCCAGATGGTAGCAAAGTAGTAGCAATACGCTGCCGGTTCCCAAAAGAAAAAGGGGTTAGCATCAGCTAACCCCTTGATTTCCTTGGTCGGAGCGATAGGATTCGAACCTACGACCCTCTGATCCCAAATCAGATGCGCTACCAGGCTGCGCTACGCTCCGACAAGCAGGAGATTGTGCCCCATCGCCACACTCGGGTCAATCCCTCGTACAGATGTCACCGAGGACGCGTTAGCATGATCGCTCCGAGCATCGTCGAACGAGGACTATCCGGATGCATCTGATTCTATGGCGCCATGCCGAAGCCGAGGATTACGCCGCGAGCGATCTCGCCCGCCAGCTCACCACGCGGGGCCGCCGCGATGCGCAGGCGGTCGCCAAATGGCTCAGGCTGCGGCTCGAGAGCAGCGCGGTGATCCTGGCGAGCCCCGCCGCGCGCACCGTGCAGACCGTCGAGGCGTTGACCGACCAGTACCGCACCGTGCGCGAACTCGCGCCGGGCGGCAGCGTGGTCGAGGTGCTCGCCGCCGCGGGCTGGCCCGACGGCATCGCGCCGACGGTGGTGGTGGTGGGCCATCAGCCGACGCTGGGCGAGGTGGCCGCACGGCTGCTGGCCAACAGCGATCAGGGTTGGTCGCTGAAGAAAGGCAGCCTGATCTGGCTGCAAAGCCGGTCCCGCGAAGGCGGTGAGCAGGCCGTGCTGAGAGCGGCAATTTCGCCGGATCTGGTCTGAGAAGGGCGCGATCATATCTTTCTTCCGACTTTCTGCTAAAGTCAGCCGGACGACATGTCACCGAATTGACACCGATTCGCCATCCAAGCGTCACGGCCGGTTACTACATTGGCGACCATGTCGTTCCCTTCCTTACGACCAGGAAAGCCTGATGCGAGATCTGCCGACGCCTACGCTCCCATTCGCTTCGCTGCCGCTTGACCAGTCGCGCCGCCGCCTGCCGCGCGCGGCAGAGACGGTCACCTCCGAGTTCCGTCTGCGCGCGGTGTGGGCGCGCACCGAGGACGAGTTGCGCGAGGCGCAGCGCCTTCGCTACAGCGTATTCGCCGAGGAAATGGGCGCCGCGGTGAGCGGCCCCGCCGGGCTTGACGTCGATCCCTTCGATGCCTACTGCGATCACCTGCTGGTGCGCGACCTCGACACGCTCAAAGTGGTCGGCACCTACCGCGTGCTGCCGCCGCACCAGGCCGCGCGGATCGGCCGCCTGTACGCGGAAGGCGAGTTCGACCTGTCGCGCCTCGCGCACCTGCGTTCGAAGATGGTCGAAGTGGGCCGCTCCTGCGTCCACCGCGACTACCGCAGCGGCGCCGTGATCATGGCGCTGTGGGGCGGCCTCGGCACCTATATGATGCAGAACGGCTACGAGACGATGCTCGGCTGCGCCAGCGTGTCGATGGCCGACGGCGGCCATTACGCGGCCAACCTCTACCAGTCGCTCGGCAACTCGCTGGCGGCGCCCGAGTATCATGCGTTCCCCCACACGGCGCTGCCGGTGGACGAACTGCAGACGGGCACCAAGGTTGCGCCGCCGGCGCTGATCAAGGGCTATCTGCGTCTCGGCGCGAAGATCTGCGGCGCGCCCGCCTGGGACCCCGATTTCAACTGCGCGGACTTCCTGACGCTGTTCCGCCTGTCCGACATCAACGCGCGCTACGCCCGCCACTTCCTAGGCGAGCCGCTCGCACGCTGAGCCGGCGGCGCCATCGGGCTGGCGGCAGCAGAGCGCTCACCACGCGGCACGACGAGACGATCGTCGTGCCGCAGTCGTTTACGGCGCGTGTGCGCCCGGACGACGCGCCGGCCCGACGAGGGCGTGCGCGGCCGGTTTCGGCTAGACTCCGGGCTCGCGCGGCGCACCCGGCGCCGCGTCGCTGATCTTTCGAGGTGAGGGATGTTTCGTATCGTTCTGGCCGCGCTCGTCGCGGCAACGCTTGCCGGCTGTGTCGGCGATTCGGGCTCGGCGCGCCGTCACGGCAAGCCGCCCGAGGACCCGGCCGACTACCAGGGCGTGCCGACCGACATGACGCCGCCGTCGATGCTCGGCGAGCCGGCCGCGCCGGCACTGCCCGCTTCGCAGTAAGCGGCCGCGCGGGCGGCTCGCGCGCGTGCCGGCGGTGCCCGGTTTCGGGCCGTCACCGGCGTCGCCGCGCGCTCCGCCACGCCGACGTCCGCCACGCGGCTAGGTCCCTTCGCCGCCGATCTGTCGCGACAGCGCCGGCATCCGGCTCGCCAGCGTCACGCCGCGCGCGATCATGAAGATCGACATCGCGAGCCAGAGCCCGTGATTGCCGAGCGGCCCGGTCAGTACCAGGGTCGCGGCGACGAATACGCCGAGCGACACGGCCATCGCTACCATCAGCGCGCGCGTCCGGGTGGCGCCGATGAACACGCCGTCGAGCAGGAACCCCCACACCGACACGAGCGGCATCGCGGCCGCCCACGGCAGGAAGTGGCCGGCCGCCGCGCGGATCGCGGGCTGGTCGCTGAGCCGCGCGATGATCCAGCCGCCGCCGAGCGCGTAGGCGGCGCAGAACGCGAGCGCGCAGCCGGCGGCCCATTGCAGCGTGACGCGCAGCGTGGCGCGGAACATCGCCCGGTCGCGTGCGCCGGCGGCCGCGCCGACCAGCGCCTCGGCCGCATGCGCGAAGCCGTCGAGCGCGTAGGCCATGAAGGTCTGGAAGTTGAGCAGCAGCGCATTGGCGGCGAGCATCGTATCGCCTTGCCGCGCGCCGAGATGCGCGAACCAGCCGAACGCCGACAGCAGGCAGAGCGTGCGCACGAAGATATCGCGGTTGAGCGCGACCAGCCGCTCGAGCGCGGCCCGATCGAGGAGCTGGCGCCAGCTCGGCCTGCCTAGCCCGCGCTGGCGCCGCCGCGCGAGCGCGAGCACGCCGAACCCGAAGCCCGCCAGATCGGCCGCCGCCGTGGCCGCGCCGATGCCGGCCACGCCCCCGTCGAAGCGGTAGACGAACAGCATCACCGCGACGATGTTTACGAGGTTGATGAAAGCCTGCAGCGCGAGCGCGAGCCGCACGCGCTGCACGCCGAGCAGGTAGCCGAGGATCGCGTAGTTGGCCAGCGCGAACGGCGCGGCCCAGATCCGCGCCAGCACGTAGCCGCGCGCGGTGGCGCGTACCGCCTCGCTGCCGCCGAGCAGTGTCAGCGCGATCGAGATCAGCGGGCCGTGCAGCGCGAGCACGGCGAAGCCGAGCAGGCCGGCCAGCACGAGCGCGCGCAGCAGGTTGAGGCGGATGCCGGCCTGGTCGCCGGCGCCATACGCCTGCGCGACGAGCCCGGTCGTGCCCATCCGCAGGAAGCCGAAGCCCCAGTAGACGAACCCGAAGAACAGGCTGCCCAGCGCCACGCCGCCCAGCATCTGCGCGCCCTCGAGATGGCCGGCCACGGCGGTGTCGACGGCGCCGAGAATCGGCTGCGTCAGGTTCGCGAGCATGATCGGCACGGCGAGGCCGAGCACCCTGCGGTGGCCGACGCCGGCGTGGCCGGCCGCGGCCCCGGTGGACAACGCGGAGGAGGACGACATCGCGCCGCCTAGGAGCGTTCCGGTGCGCGCTCCTGCACGCAGATCCATGGCGACACGACCACGGCCCACAGCTCGGGCGTGCGTGCCGCGTAGTCCTGCGCGAGTTCGGTGGGCATGCGTGCCACGTGGCCGGCAGCGAGCCACTGCGTGACCTGCTCGGTGCGGTCGGCAGCGATCGCCTCCGCGACGCTGACCAGATCGAGATCGCGCGCGACCGACAGCAGCTTGCCCTGCGCGAAGAAGCGTTCGAGATCGCACCAGTCGATCTTCGCGGTTTCGCCGAGCAGTTGGGTGTAGAGCGCGGAAGGCGCCGCGCCGGCGGACGGAGGGTTCGATGAAGTCATGAGCGGAGGTTTGGGGGCAGGGCGCGGCCCTCGCAGCGTGCCGCCGGAATGAGGCGCGCGACGAGGCACGAACGATGGCAAGCGGTATGTCGCAGCGCATGATTCTAGCCGATCCGGCGCTGGCGGCCCGACCGGCGCATGACCGGTGCTCGACCGGCGCGCGACCGGCGTGCACCAGGCCCGCAGGCAGGGCGGCACGGGCGCCGGCTCGCCCGCCCGGGCAGGCCGGTGTTGCGGCGCTACGCGTCGCGCAAGGCGCGCCGGATGATCTTGCCGGTCGCTGTCATCGGCAGGCTCTCGACGAACGCGATCGCGCGCGGATATTCGTGCGCGGCGAGGCGCGTGCGCACATGCTGCTGCAGTTCGCGCACGAGGGCGTCGCCGGCTTCCACGCCGGGCTGGACCACCACGAAAGCCTTGACGATCTCGGTGCGCACGGCATCCGGCACGCCGACCACGGCGGCCATGCGCACGGCCGGGTGGCGCAGCAGGCAGTCCTCGATCGGGCCGGGGCCGATCCGGTAGCCGGCGCTCGTGATCACGTCGTCGTCGCGGCCGACGAAGCGGATGAAGCCATCCTCGTCGGCCACGCCGCGATCCCCGGTCAGCAGGACGTCGCCGGCGAATTTCTCGCGCGTGGCGGCCGGGTTGCGCCAGTAGCCGAGAAACATCACCGGGTCCGGCGCACGGATGCCGATGTTGCCCTCGACGCCGGCTGGCACCGGCGTGCCCGCGGCGTCGACGATCATGACGCAATGGCCCGGCGCGGCCTTGCCGATCGCGCCCGCGCGCGGCGCGAACAGTGCGCTGCACGAGGCCAGCACGACGTTGCATTCGGTCTGCCCGTAGAACTCGTTGATGGTCACGCCGAACGCCTCGCGGCCCCATTCGAGCAACTCGCTGCCGAGCGATTCGCCGCCGCTTGCCACCGATTCGATCCGCAGCGCATGACGCTCGCGCGGCCGCGCCACGCCGCGCATCAGCTTCAGCGCGGTGGGCGGCAGGAATGCGTGGCTGACCTGGTGGCGCGCCAGCAGCGCGAACGCCGCCTCGCCGTCGAACTTCTCGAAGCGCCGCGCCACCACCGTCACGCCGTGATGCCAGGCCGGCAGCAGCACGTCCAGCAGGCCGCCGATCCAGGCCCAGTCCGCGGGCGTCCAGAACGCGCGCGCGCGGCGGGGAAAACCGTTCTGCGACATCTCCACGCCCGGCAGGTGGCCGAGCAGCACGCGGTGCGCGTGCAGCGCTCCCTTCGGCTTGCCCGTGGTGCCCGACGTGTAGATGATCATGGCCGGGTCGTCGGCCAGCGTGTCGACCGGTGTGTAGCGGTCGGATTCGGCGGCCAGCGCCGCCTCGAACGACAGGCAGCCCTCGGGCACGCCGCCGCTGTCGTCGTCGATGCAGTAGACCGTGCGCAGCGCCGGCAACGCCGCGCGCAGCGGCGCGATCTTCGCTGCGCCGGCCCGATCGGTGACGAGCGCGGCGGCGCCGCTGTCGGCGAGGCGGAACTCCAGCGCCTCGGCACCGAACAGCGCGAACAGCGGCACCGCGATCGCCCCGGCCTTGTAGGCGGCCAGATGCGCGACGGCGGTCTGCACGCCCTGCGCGATGAAGATGCCGACGCGCTCGCCGCGCACCACGCCGAGCCGCGCGAAGCTGTTCGCGAGCCGGTTCGAGGCCGCCTTCAGCGCATCGAACGTATGGCGCGTGACGCGGCCGTCGTCGCGCTCGTCGATCAGCGCGAGCCGGCCGCTGCCGTCGGCCCAGCGGTCGCAGACGTCCGCGCCGATGTTGTAGCGCTCGGGAATCCGCCATGAAAAGGCGGCAAGCAGGGCGGGGTAATCGTCGGCTTCGGGCAGCATCGGCGCTCCTGGCAAGAGTCTCGTGTCGCGAATTCCGACGACATTACACCGGATCGTCACGCTGCTCGCATGACAGTCTTGCCGTGCAACGCTCCGCTACACCGCGTCTCGCGGCAGGCGTCGGCGGGGCGCGCACTGTCGCGCTCCCGAGGATTCGAAACGGGAAGCCGAGCCGGCTTGGGATTGCCGCGAACCTCAGCCTCGCCGGCAACGGCGCCCTCGCCGGGTTCGCGACACGCATCGATCCGGTGTGCGGCAGGGTTGACGGCCGGCATCGCCAGCGTTGAGCCGGCAGCGTCCTGGTGGCCGCCGGCGTGTTTCAGCGCGCGGGCAGGTAGCGCGACGGATCGATCGACCGGCCGCCGTAGCGCAGCTCGAAATGCAGCGCGACGCGATCGTTGTCGGTGTCGCCCATTTCCGCGATCTTCTGGCCCTGCGTCACCGCCTGGCCTTCCTTCACGAGCAGCACGCGATTGTGCGCGTAGGCCGTCAGGTAGTCCGCGTCATGCTTGATGATCAGCAGGTTGCCGTAGCCGCGCAGCCCGTTGCCCGCGTAGACCACCGTGCCAGCCGCCGCCGCAACCACCGGCGTGCCGGCCGTGTTCGCGATGTCGATGCCCTTCGAATTGGCGCCGTCGAAGCCGCGCACGACGGTGCCCGCCGCCGGCCAGATCAGCGAAATCGAGCTGGCCGGCCGCACCGACGGCGTGGCCGCCGTGGCGGCGGCCGAGGGCGGGGCGCTTGATGCGGGCGCGCCGTCCGTCGTGCGGATCGGCGCACTGCCCGAGGCGCCCGGCGGCACGACGCGCAGCACCTGGCCGACCTCGATCGCGTCGGGATTGGCGATCGAGTTCCAGCGCGCGAGGTTCGACACCGATTGGTGGTTCGCGCGGGCGATCCTCGACAGCGTGTCGCCGCGCTCGACGCGATAGAAGCCGGGGCCGACCGGCGCGGAGCCGCACGCGGCCAGCACGGCGACGAGTGAAGCGACGACGAGCCGCCGGGTGGTCTTGACCAACATGGAACCTCGCAATGAAACCTCGCAGGGGGCCGCCGCGATGTCGACGGCAGCGAAGGCAAAAACCACGGATTTTACCGGGTTCGGCGCGGTGCCCGGTATTTGACCGTGGCGATCGGAAGCGGAGGCTCGCGTGGCGCGGCGCCGCGCGAGGGGCGCGAAGGGGCGGTGGCGCGTCACGCACGCCGTGAGGGCGCGCTTGCACCGCGCTTCGCCGCGCAGAAACGACACGCTTCGGATGGACGGCGGCGCGCAAGCATGGCGCGGCCGGTACAGTGAGGCGAATGCTATTGCGGGGGCGGCGCGCCGCGCGCTCAGTCCGGCGCCGTCACGCGGATGCGCAGCGCGGCCGTCTCGGTGGCGCCGGGCGCGAGCAGGCGCAGGCCCAGGCCGTTGTGAATCGCGTCCGGCAGGCCGAGCCACGGTTCGACGCAGTAGAAGTCCGATTCGGGCTTTTCGGTCCAGGTCGTCACCGTGTACCAGGGGATCGAGCCGGGGCGGTTCAGGTCGATCTCGATGCGGCGCCTGCGCCCCGGCATCGTGATGCGCACCGGTTGCGCCGGCACTCCTTCGAGGCAGTGGAAACGGTCGTGGATGCGGGCCTCGTCGAGCGTGTAGCGCAACTCGCCCGCTTCAGGCGCCGCGATCGAGCCGTCCGGCTGCTGGTGGCGGCGCTGCGTCGGCGGCAGCTCGATGGTGGTCTGCGCGCGCTCGCCGTGCGGCAGCGCGAAATAGAAGTGGTGGCCCGCGTAATAGGGCAGCGGCGCGTCGCCGAGGTTGCGGGTGGTCAGTTCGACGTCGAGCGTGTGGGCATCGGCGAACTGGTAGCGCGCGTCGAAGCGGAACGCGAACGGGTAGGCGGCGAGCGTGGCCTCGCTGCTCTCCAGCGTCATGTCGATGCCGCGCCCGTCCGCGTCGACGTGAGCCGCGAACGGCAGGTCGCGCGCAAAGCCGTGCATCGGCAGCTCGCGGACCACGCCGGCCGCGTCGCGCCAGCGGCCGATCGTGTCGCCCACGCGATGGCGCCCGAGGAACGGAAACAGCAGCGGGTTGCCGCCGCGCACCTTGGCCGGCGCGCTCCAGTCGGCCTGCTCGGGCCAGAAGATGATCGGCTCGCCGCCGATGTCCCAAGACAAAAGACGGCCGCCCGCCTGCGGGGCGATGCGCAGGCGCGAGGCGCCGTCGGCGAGTTCGATGATGTCCTGCTGCTGGAAGATGGGCATGAGGGGCCTTCGCTCGGCATCGTGAAAACGGCCGTCAGCATAACGGATCGCCGCGCGCTTGTGCGGCGCGGCGCCGTCTCGCGGCGCGCGCGCCGGATCGAGACGGGCGACCGGCACCTAGGGGAAACCCGCTCGGGAAATCGCGGAGTGGCATCGCGCCGAACAGCCTGGATAATTGTATCGATCGGTTACTTTTCGTTACACTGAACGTTCCAGTCGAGTGAGGGAGTCTGAGCATGGATCTGGCAATGGCCATGGGCATCGCACTGTTCGGCATGTTCACCGGCAGCACGCTGCTGTTTTTCTACCAGCTCGGCCGCTGATGCCGGGCGGCGGCGCATGGGATGGCGCCGCCGTGTCGACTGGCCCGCCGTCTTCGGACCGCGGGCCGTTTGTTTTTTTGATTTTTATTTCGATTTTGCAGTGATGCGTTGGCGGTTACGATGATCGCGCCGAGCGGCTTGGCGCATGGGATGCTGGTGGCATAATCGGGGCGCGGCCGGCCGTTCGCGCCGGCCGGCCGGGCTGATCCGGCCACTTCCCGTTCAATCATCGACAAAAGGACCGACGCGTGAGCCTCTGGTTTTTGGTATTTCTGAGCGTCCTGCAAGGCGTAACCGAACTTTTCCCTGTCAGCAGCCTGGGTCATACGCTGCTCGTGCCGGCGCTGATCGGCATGCATATCGACAAACACGCACCGCAACTGCTGCCGTTCCTGGTGGCCCTGCACCTGGGAACCGCGCTTGCGCTGCTCTGGTATTTCCGTGCCCGCTGGTGCGCACTCGTGCGCGGCTTCTTCGCCTCGTTCGCCGGGCGCCCGAACGACGACGCGCACATGATGTGGGCGCTCATCATCGGCACGATTCCGGCCGGTCTCGTCGGGCTCGTGCTCGAGAAGCGCATCGAGCATGTCTTCCATGACCTGCGGATCGTGGCCGCCGCGCTGATGGTAAACGGCGTTCTGCTGTGGTGGGGCGACCGGCTGCAGCGTGCGCGCCAGCATCGTGCGCCCGAGAAGCTCACGTTCGGCCAGGCATTTTTCGTCGGGCTCGCGCAGATCGGCGCGCTGATTCCGGGCTTCTCGCGCAGCGGCCTGACGATGATCGCCGGCAATGCGGCCGGGCTCACCACCGAGAAGGCCGCCGAGTTCTCGTTCCTGCTCGGCACGCCGATCATTTTCGCGGCCGGCGTGCTTGAATTGCCGAAGCTGCTGCATGCACCGGGCCAGCTTGCCGACGCCGCGCTCGGCGGCGTGCTGACGGCGATTGCGGCGTACCTGAGCGTGCGGTTCCTGATGCGCTATTTCGAGGGGCGCGGACGGCTGGCGTCGTTCGGCGTGTATTGCGTGCTGGCGGGACTGTTCTGCCTGGGATGGTTCGCGTTTCATCCGCAGCCGGTGTGAGGCTGCCTCACGGGAAGGGCGGGCGGCGCGTGGCGTCGCGCGTGCCTGCCGGCCGGGAATGGCCGATCGGGTACTGGCCGTGCGGTGCCGATCGGGTATAATCGCGCGCTTGGAATCTTCGGCCGAGCCTGCCTTGACGGGCGCTGCGGCCGACGATGTCTGAACGCATGGCGTGCTTCATGCGGGCGGCTCCAGCGCGGGGCCGGCTGTGGCGCGTCGGCGAGAACGTCCGTTCTTCGCTCGTCTTTCCGGGTAGTGCAAGCGGCACTGCCTGTCTCATGACCGCCCTTAGCTCAGACGGATAGAGCAACGGCCTTCTAAGCCGTAGGTCACACGTTCGAATCGTGTAGGGCGGGCCAGCTTGAAGTCTTTATGCGATAAGGCTTTGCGCCGAATCCTATTCGGTCGCCTCGTCCAGTTGGTTCAGCGACTTTGACAGAAAATTGACGTTCGCCGCGTGCTGCGCAAGGTGGCTAGGCGCCAGATGCGCGTACTTCTGGACCATCGCCACCGTCTCCCAACCTCCCAACTCCTTCAGCACCATCAGCGGCGTGCCGTGCTGGACGTGCCACGACGCCCAAGTGTGCCGCAAGTCGTGCCAGTTGAAGTCCACCATGCCGGCCGCGGCGCACGCCCGCGCGAAGTCGCGCTTGTCGATCTGCTGAATCAGCTTGGGTGGCCCATTGTCCCGCGTGTAGCCGCGCGTGAAAATGAGATCCGTGGCCGCTCTCGCGCGCCGCTCGAGGACGCTCATCGCATCCTCGTTCAGCGGAACCGACCGGGCGCGTTTCGACTTCGCGCCGGCGTGCGTGATCCACGCGTTGCACTGCGCGAGATCCAACTGCGAGAGGCGCAGGCCGAACAGCTCGGACTCGCGCATGCCGGTCGCCACGGCGACGATCGCCGCGTCGCGCATCCAGTCGAGGCGCAGCGCACCGATCATTCGCGTGATGACGGCCGGCGTTTCCCATCGCACCCGGATGTCCGGCTCCTCGAACCGGCGCAGCTTCGGCACCCGGTCCAGCCACTCCCATTCGAGGCAGAGGTTCAGCATCCGGCGGATGGTGTTGATGTATCGGTTGCGCGTGCCGGGCGCCAGCAGCTTCGTGGGCGCTCCGTTCACGAGCTTGTGCGTCGGTAGTGCGTCGAAGATCCGCTCGGCCGTGAGCAGCCGCACGGGCGCGGCACCGAAGCGCTCGCGCCAGTACAGTACGTGACGCAGCTTGCCGGCATAGTCCCGCTGGCCAGCGCACATCTGCAGGAACCGCACAGCCGCCTCCTCGAAAGTCCTGTCGGCCCTTTCTCCAAGCTTGTCCTGCCGCCATAGATCCGACTTCAGCCGATCGTGGTACTCCTGCGCCGCCTTTCGATCGCGGGTTTCAGCAGATCGTCTAATACGCGTGCCGTCTGGCGCGCTGATATCGATGTGCCAGATGCCGGATTTTTGATGTTTGCGAATTGACATTCACCATCTCCACCGACTCGCAGCGACAGCCGGGTCGGATTGTTGCGCTTTTCGGAAAGACGGGCAAGATCGGACGGCCAGACGCGCCAGAGCCGCGAACCAGGCATGCGGAAACCAATCTGGCGGCGCATCGCGAACACGGTGCTGTAGGAGAGCTGCAGGCGGTCGGCGACCTGCTGCAATGTCAGGGCCACTTCGGGGGTGTCCGTCATTTGCTGCTCTCCAACGCGGCGATCGCGTGCTGGATCTGCATCAAGCCGGTTTCAAGCGTGATGCCGGCAGCGGTGGCCCACGATCGCGCTTCCTGCACGGCGCTATACCTGGCGTAGCAGCCGCTCTTGTCGACCATCAGATCTAGCTGGCTGACATTGGCCGCATGCGTGATCTCAGCGACGAGCGACCGGATCTCGGAGCGCAGCGCCTTGATGTGCTCCGTCGCGCCCTGGCGCGATAGCGCCGGGGCTTCGTTCGTCTGGACAGGTTTGCGCCGCGTGAGCGGCGCTGTCTACGCTTGCGCGTGTCATCGCTGCGCGGTGTCGTTCGTTTTTCCGGGTATGCGGCAGCGGGGAGGGGGTAGAAAGGGCCGAGCGAACCATCACGCGGCCTCCTGATCAGGTTTGCGCCGCGTGAGCGGCGCTGTCTACGCTTGCGCGTGTCATCGCTGCGCGGTGTCGTTCGTTTTTCCGGGTATGCGGCAGCGGGGAGGGGGTGGAAAGGGCCGAGCGAACCATCACGCGGCCTCCTGATCGGCTGCATGCTTGGCTGCCAACTCGGCCGTCCATTCCGGATCGGGGAGGCGATGCAGGCGATCGGCTGGGCGCGGAAGCGGGAGTCGACGGGGGCGAGGCGATGGTATTACGCGCGCTCGGCCGAGACGTCATTGCGACGCTTTGCGGCCGATCGTGTTGGTGTGCCCGCCGGAGGTGATGATGCAGCGCTTTGATCAAACACCGGAGACGGCGCGCCAACGCTCGCTAGATGGCGCGCCGCAGACCTGTCCCGCCGTCCCACGTCCCATGGGACGCCGCGCTTTTCGTCGACCATAGCGTGCCCGCGACATGCGCGACATGGGGGCATGTCGCGCGAGCACACACTCATTTTTTTGTTCTTACCGATATGGGACGGCGGGACGACAAGGAGAAATGAAATGATTGACGTCATCGAACGGGCCGGGGTGGCGATGAATGCCCGAGGGCAGTTCAGCGATTCGACTGCCGATCCGAAAGTTACTTTGGGCGCGTTGGCCTTTGCGAACGAGCTGGGTCGATTGCTGGTTCGCATCAAGGCGGGACAGCAGGCGACGCCCGCGATGCTGCGGCGAGCGACGTTGCTCGTCGCTCAGATGATGCGAACGACGAGGCGCTTTCGTCGCGGTAAGTTCACGGGCCTGACGCGTGACGAACGGCGCGAGCTACGCGCAGTACATTGTGTCGAGCGCGCGAACGCTGACATCATCGAACGCTTCGCCCGGCGATTGATCGACGAATGGACCAATGACCGGTGCCGGAATTGTGAAGGCCAAGGCGTCGTCCGCCGAGCAGGGCGATGCATTTGCCCTGAGTGTGGCGGATCGGGCCGACGTCCCATCGACGATGCTGCGCGTGCCCAGGCGCTCGGCCTGCCGCTCGTCGAATATCGGCGCAATTGGTCATGGCGTTTCCATGACATGCTGGCGCTGCTCGATAACGCGTTCTCGTCGGTGTGCGACACAATGCGTCAGCAGCTGCGGGCTTGAAGCACATTCCATATCAAGAGTGGATCGCTTACACTGCGTCTATCCTTTGCTGCGTGACTGGATATCGATTTGTGAGCGACCGTACACTCGTGTCGCAACCCTCGCCCGGCAGGCGTAGAGCATCGCGGGAGCGCCGCGACGAATAATTTTTCAAGCTTGCCGGGATTTGTTGGGAGGGCGTTCGCCCTTACGAAATGAATATGAAGCCCTGAGTGCGTTGGCCCTCGGGGCTTTTTTCGTGTTGGGCTCTAGCGGATCGAGCCGATGCGGGGACGGCAATCGATACGTGTCATTTCTTCTCGGCCGTGGGCTCGATGAGCACGGCAATGGACACGTTCAATGCGTGAGCGATCTTCACCAATGCGTCTGTAGTTCCGACGCGCTGCCGTGTTTCGATCTGACTGAGGTACGGCTTGCTGATACCGGCTGCCGTCGCGAGCGCGTCTTGCGTGAGCCGCCGATGGTTCCGCCAGGCACGCACGGGATGGTCGCCGGCCAGTTCTGCATCGAGGACGGCGGCCGGGATCCGCTCGCCATCGTCTTGTGCCTTGGCTTGAGCAAACTGGGCTTCGTCCTCAAGGTCTTCGACGAGATGCTTCACGCGGTCCCAAACTTCGATTGGTACGACAGCGAACGCAGGCTGGCCGTCTCGCTCGATGAATTGAACCTTGGTCATTTGTAGGCACCTCCACGGGGCTTGATCGCGAGCACGACGATCACGATGCGGTCGTCCTCGATTTCATAAAGCACGCGCCAGTCGCCGACTCGGAGCCGGTAGCCTTCGATGCCCGTGAGCTTCTTCGCGTTCGGATTCGGTGCGTAAGGATCGACGGCGAGAGCGTCGATCTTCGAGCGGATCCTCATCGCCACGTCGCGGGGCATCGCCTTGAGGGCCTGCGCTGCTTGCTTAGTGAACTCGACTGAGTACATGATCGAATGTTAGCATATAGCTAACGTATTGCAAATAAAGTTAGCTGAAGGGTGAGCGGAAACGGCCAGAAGCCCGGAGTGCGAGAGCGCTCCGGGCTTCATGCTTTATGGGGGACGGGTGCGGTTCGGCGTGTTCGATGTCGATGGTACTGGTCGGGTCGATATGACGATTGGATCGAGCGCAATGGCTGCTCTCGTGTCTCGCGGTGTCCACCCAGTGCGCGTCCCGAGCGGGCGGGGGCCCCCAAGGCATCGCAGCACGCGGGGTCGCGCACCCGCGATTTTTCTCTACTGACGAGTCTCCCTAGGGGGTCATATTCATGCCGACTCAGCAGCAGATCGCCGAGCATTTGGATCTCGACCAGTCGGCCGTTTCCCGGTTCGTCGACAAGGTCCAGCTCGATTACCGCGTAGCGACCATCGACGAGATCCGCTTCGCGTACATCCGCCAACCGCTGGTCGGCCGCGTGCGATGTCGATGTGATCGTGCCGCGTATCGACCAGTTCGGCGAGAGCGATCTGCATTTCATCACGCGTGTCGCGCGGCTCTACGGTGCGACGGCGACGGTGAAGGCCGGCAAGCTGATCGTGCTGCCACGCGGAGGAGGGCGCAGCGCGAGCGGCAAACCGCTCCGGTCACCACGCTCACGCCTGACGCACTGATCGACTATGACATCAATTTTCCTGATCGCGCGAGCTTCGCCGCCGTCCGCACCAAGGTGCATGACCGGAAATCGGGCAAGAAGATCGATCTCACGATCCCGAACCCAGATGCGCCGCCGGGCGCTTCGGCGGTCCATACCGAACGCCATCCGTTCTCAAGCCAGGAGGCCGCCAAGGCCGGCGCTACCTCGAGGTTGGCGACGCTCAATCGGCATACGTCGTCGAGCAGGCTGACGATGCGGGGGCGGGCGGATCTGTCTGCGGAAAAGACCATCGCCCTGCAGGGCTTCAAGGCGGGTGTGGATGGAGCGTTCCTGATCGAATCGGTCGAGCACACCTATGCCTCGCGCGGCTGGCTCACGGTCGTCACGTTGAACGGAGGGAACAAGGGGAAAGCGAAGGTCAGGCACCGGAAGAAGCCGGTCAAGAAAATCAACCTGGTGGTGCCGGCGCCGAAGTAACGCGTCGCGCGCTGTTATCTACAGGCCGCTCACGGTAACCGTGGCGGCCTTTCTTTTTTCGAGGTGCGCAATGGATGGACTGATTACGCCGATGTGCCGGGGGAACTATGGCTGAACCGACCACGAGCGTCGCGGCGGGTATCGGCGCAATTTTGGTGAAGGTGTTCCCGGGGGGCGCTGGGTTCCCTGGTGTCGCTGTGGTTCGTCGGCGATGGGCTGGGCTGGAAGCAACGAGCCGTCTCGTTCGCGGCCGGTGTCGTGACGGCGTACTACATCGGGCCGCTTGTCGTCTGGTTCGCGCATGCGACCGAGGACTCGCAAAAGATGGGCGTCGGCTTCGCGGTGGGCCTGTTCGGGCTGGCCATCGCCAAGGAACTGTTCAAGGAAATCAACAACGCCGATCTGATCGGGGCGTTCAAGCGGCGATTCTTCGGAAGGGAGGAGTGAGCATGATTCCGATTTTTGTGGCGACGAATCTCGTCGTGCTGATGTTCTGCGCCTGGATCGCGCTGAGCGACGAGATCAACACCGGCGTGTGGGGCACGCTCGGCTTCGCGATCGTGGGCATGTCCGCGATGGTCAACTTGATCAAACCCATCCGGAGCCCGGAACTGATCGATACGCCGGAGACGACGATGCTGATCGGCATGTCGATCGTGATCGTTTGGGCTTTGGCTCGGAAAGTGTACTGGTGGAAGCGAGGAAAGAAGCATGAACACGTTCGATGAAGCAGCGCTGATTCGGGAGCTGACGCGGGACGAGGGGCGGCGGCTGAAGCCCTATGTCGACACGGTCGGCAAGATCACGATCGGGGTGGGGCGGAACCTGACGGACGTCGGCATCAGCGATGACGAGTGCGATCTGCTGCTGACTCACGACGTCGCGAGCGCGGTGGCCTGGCTGGATGCCGAGTTGCCTTGGTGGTGCAGGCTCGATCCAGTCCGGCAGCGGGTGGTCGTCAACATGGCGTTCAACCTCGGCGCCAAGCTATTGACGTTCAAGAACACGCTCGGCGCGATGGAGCGTGGCGACTACGCCGTCGCCGCCGCGGGCATGCTGGCTTCGAAGTGGGCGCGGCAGGTTGGAGCGCGTGCGGATCGGCTCGCGGGAATGATGCGAGCCGGCAGGGAGTGAGCACGATGCTTCGGAAATGGGTTGTGTATCTGCTAGTCGCTGGAGTAGCGGCGGGCGCTGGTGCATATGGGGCGCACGTGTTCGACGCTCGCAACCTGGCCTTGGAGCGAGCCGGCCGGGCAGGCGACGCGCAGCATCATGCGGAGGACCTGCTCGCGATCTCCCGTGCGGCGCTTGATGCCGAGCGACTGGCGTCGGATGCACACGACGCCGCCGCGTCACGGGTGGCCGCCGTTGATGCCCAAATGACCAAGGAGAGAATGGCTCATGAAACTGAGAATCGGAATGCTTGTGCTGCTTTGGCTGCTGGCACTGACCGGCTGCGCATCGCCGTCCGCAACTGTTCTGCAACCGGTTCCGACGACGTGCCCCGAGCTTCCGGCGCCGCCAGCATGGGCGATGGTGCCGCCGCCATTGCAGACCTCGACGGAGCGACTGCGGAACGCGCTTTCACCGTCGCCGGTGACGACCAGCGAGAAATCGACAAATTGAGGGCGCTTCAGGCGTATGTGTGCGCGATTCGGACGGCAACGCCCGGTTGCGGCAATCGGTAACAGAATCACGAGTAGTAAGACAGGGCGACCAGCATCGGTGTAGCAGCACCGATGTGGCCACCCATCACTGAGCGTGCCAGTGACAGGCCGAGGCCCTGCCACCTCCCGGGAGGCGGGCTGATTTTACCAATGCTCAGAAACAGAGGTTTGTCACAGATGGCCCTTCCTATCATTCCGTGGATCGGCGGCAAGCGCCGCCTCGCGGAACATCTTCTCGCGCGCTTCCCCGCTCATGAGTGTTACGTCGAGGTGTTTGCGGGCGGCGCCGCGCTGTATTTCCTCAGGCCACCGGCAAAGGTGGAGGTGATCAACGACGTCAACGGCGAACTGATCAACCTGTATCGCGTCGTGCAGCACCACCTCGAGGAGTTCGTTCGGCAGTTCAAATGGGCGCTGACGAGCCGGCAGGTGTTCGAGTGGCTGAAACAGACGGATCCGGCAACGCTCACGGACATTCAGCGTGCGGCCCGGTTTTACTATCTGCAGAAAAGTGTAAGCGCTCTTTGAAGGACGCCATTGCACGACGAGGCTGATTCACCGAGGCTACGTGTCCATGTTCAATGAGCGTGGACAGGTGTGCATGAACGAGCAACACGGAGGTTTGCAGAGCCGGTTGGTGGCCGATCGCAAGCGAGACGGACGGCGCAAGTACGACGAGGATGCGAAGCGCGAGTTGATACAGGCGTGTCTGAAGCCAGGGGTGTCGATCGCGCGGACGGCCATGGAGCACGACATCAATCCGAACCTCGTTCGGACGTGGATTTCCAAGTATCAGCGCGAACAAGCCGCGGGCGAGATAGCCAGCTCCGCGGCGGAGCCGTCACGAGAGGCTCGCGTCGAGTTGTCGACGGCTTCCGTGCCTGAGGAATCAGCCTTCATGCAGGTCGTCACCTCTGCGGCTGCCCCCACTCCGGCTAAATCGGCTGCGGTGTCCTCGCTGAAGGTGCACTTACCAAACGGCGTTTCCTTGGAGCTGAGCCAGGCGAACTTCGATGAACTGACGATGCTCGTCCAGATGCTCGGGAGGCTGCCGTGTTCCGGTTCGACGAAGGGCTGAAGGTCTACCTGCATCGCGATCCGGTCGACTTCCGCATGGGCATCAACGGGCTGTCGATCCTGGTCGAACAGGCGATGCGCCTGAACTCAATGACCTCGGCGCTGTTCGTCTTCGGCAACCGCCGTCGTGATCGAGTCAAGATCCTCGGCTGGGGCGGCAACGGTTTCTGGTTACTGCTCAAGCGACTCGAAGCCGACCGCTTCGTCTGGCCGAACGGTGGCGACACGATCACGATCAGCACCGAGCAGTTGCACTGGCTGCTCGACGGCATCGACCTGGCCGTGATCCAGAAGCATCCCCAGCGATATTACGCGCGGATGAGCTGAACACCACGCAGGTGGCGTGGTCTAATTGGCCATGCCGAACAGCCCCGTCATGCCGAGTGTTGAGCAATACCAGGCACTGCTCGCCGAACGCGATGCGCTGCGCGGTGAGCTTCGGCTCGTGACGGCTCAGCGCGATCTGGCCGAAGAGAAACTGCGGGCCTACAAGCACGAACTGTTCGGCGCCTCGAGCGAGGCGCGCCATGCCGACCAGCTCGGCCTGTTCAACGAAGCCGAGGCGCTGGCGACGACTGCCGACGCGCCCGCGCGCGAGGATATGCCCGGTACATCGGTCGCGGCCCACACGCGAGGCAAGCGCGGGCGCAAACCACTCGATCCGAATCTGCCGCGCGAGGTCGTGCGGCACGAGCTGCCCGAGTCCGAACGGTTCTGCGCCCATGACGGCCAGGCCCTCGTCGAGATCGGCGTGGAAACGAGCGAACAGCTCGACGTGATTCCCGAGCAAGTGCGCGTCGTTCAGCACCAGCGGGTCAAGTACGCGTGCCCATGCTGCGATCTCGGCATCAAGGTCACGCTGGCGCCGACGCGCATCATTCCGCGCGGGCTGCTCACGGAATCCGCGCTGGCGTGGATCATCACCGGCAAGTATCAGTACGGCATGCCGCTGTATCGTCAGGCCACACTGCTGCGTCGCTTCGGCGGTGACATCTCGTCGAATACGCTGGCCGCCAGCGTGGTGCGGGTAGGTCTGGCCACGCAGCCGGTGATCAACCTGATGCGCGACGCGCTGCTCGAATCGAACTTGATCTACGGCGACGAAACCACGTTCCAGGTGCTGAAGGAACCAGGACGAAGGCCGCAGACGAAGAGTTACCTGTGGGCGCAGGTCAACGGCTCGGGGCCGTCCGTGCGGATGTTCTCCTACTCGCCCGGGCGCGGTGCTCAACATGCGCAGAAGCTGTATGCCGGTGTACAGCCCGGCACTGCGCTGATGACGGATGGCTACGAGCTCTATAACGGCATCGCCCACGATCACCAGCTCGTGCATCTCGGATGCTGGGCACACGTGCGCCGCGGCTTCATCAAGGCCGAGGAGTCGGTGCCGAAGGCGGCACGCTCACCGGATCTGCTGGCCACACGCTTCGTGGCACTGATCGGCAAGCTGTTCGCGGCCGAGGCGCGCAGCGCGAAGTGGGAGTCTGAACGTCGGCGACGGCTGCGCGCCCGGTACAGCGCCCGCGTGCTCGTCATCATCGAGCGCATGCTAATCGAGCATCTGCCGGGCGTCGTGCCGTCGAGTTTGCTCGGCAAGGCATTGCAGTACATGAACGGACAGTGGCCCAAGCTGGTCCGCTACGTCGAGAACGGCAACTGGCCGATCTCGAACAACCTGTGCGAGAACGCGATAAGGCCGTTCGTCGTCGGCCGCAAGGGCTGGCTGTTCTCTGATACGGTCGCCGGTGCGCAGGCCAGTGCCAACCTGTACTCCCTCGTCGAGACGTGCAAGGCGAACGGCATCGAGCCGTATCGCTATCTGGTCTGGCTGTTCACCAGGTTGCCGCTCGCTGCAACCGCCGACGACTACGCCGATCTCATGCCTTGGAGAATGTCTGCTGGCCTCAACCGCTGAGGGGCGTCGTTAAAAGACCGCGTACCGCCAAGCTGCTGGTTGAAGCGAATGCTGCGCTTCGCGCCAAAGACACTGCGTAAGCTCTCAGATCGGAAGTAGCTCCTCAGTTGACGATGCAGCCTTTGGCTCGTAGGGTACAGGTGTCACTCACTGGGGTACCTCTTCGGAGGAGACTGCAATCCAGATGAGCAGAGAAAAACCGTCAGAAATCATGTGGTTATCGACGGTGGGAAAAGCCTCCCTCCGTCTCCGCCAGAAATGGCGGCGGAACCCCGCGAAGTCTAGGCTTCGCGGGGTTTTTGTTTGGCAGCCGCTATCAAGGCAACTATCAAAACGATTGGCGCTTGACAAGCTCATTCCCACGGTAATCCAGCGGACCTCCATGGTCTCGCCGTGGAAGAATGCCATTGGACAGTTGCGTTCCAGAGCATCTGCGCGTAGCGGACACTCGTGTGTTTCAAAAGCCGTCATCCACGAATCAAATGATGGGCGCAACTGGTGGCTGTCATCACGCCCGGGAGATGGTCACTTCACGGCTCCTTAGAGGCCAGTTCAAAAACTCCCGAGAGGGGCTGTTTACTTCCTCGGCAAGCTGTTAACCTTGGGCATCAGAACAACGGAAGTCCAAGGATGGAAGCGCCAATCATTGACGACGAACTGTGGATACTGATCGAACCATTGCTGCCACCTGCGAAGCTTCGAGCGAAGAGCGATCCTGGTCGCCCGCGCGTGTCCGACCGTGCGGCTCTCAACGGCATCCTGTTCGTGTTCAAAACGGGAATTCGTTGGAACCACTTGCCGACTCGTCTGGGCTTTGGCTCGGGCGCCACATGCTGGCGGCGATTGAGCGACTGGCAAAAGGCTGGTGTATGGGACCAACTGCACGAGTTGCTACTCGACAAGTTGCGTGCGGCCGGCCAAATCGATCTGTCATACGCTGCGGTCGATTCGTCGTCCGTGCGCGCCGTTGGGGCGGGCGAAAAACTGGCCCGAACCCCACCGATCGCGCGCGACCCGGTTCCAAGCACCACGTCCTCGTAGACGCCAACGGCGTTCCTCTCGTTGCGATCCTGACTGGCGCGAACACCAACGACGTCACGCAGTTGCTGCCGCTCGTTGATGCGATTCCACCCATTCGCGGCGTTCGTGGCCGACCGCTTCAGAAGCCCGGCGTCGTCTACGCCGATCGCGGCTACGATTCCACCCGACATCGTCGCGCGTTGCGCGAACGCGGTATCAAGCCCGTGATCGCCAAGCGCCGGACCGAGCATGGCAGTGGTCTGGGCAAGTATCGTTGGGTGGTCGAACGTACGCATTCCTGGCTCCACAATTTCCGTCGCCTACGCACTCGCTTCGAGCGACGTGCCTACATTCACGAAGCATTCCTCAAACTTGGCTGCTCGATCATCTGTTGGAACATCTTCAGACGAGCTGAGCAGGGTTTTTGAACTGGCCTCTTAGAGGCCAGTTCAAAAACTCCCGAGAGGGGCTGTTTACTTCCTCGGCAAGCTGTTAACCTTGGGCATCAGAACAACGGAAGTCCAAGGATGGAAGCGCCAATCATTGACGACGAACTGTGGATACTGATCGAACCATTGCTGCCACCTGCGAAGCTTCGAGCGAAGAGCGATCCTGGTCGCCCGCGCGTGTCCGACCGTGCGGCTCTCAACGGCATCCTGTTCGTGTTCAAAACGGGAATTCGTTGGAACCACTTGCCGACTCGTCTGGGCTTTGGCTCGGGCGCCACATGCTGGCGGCGATTGAGCGACTGGCAAAAGGCTGGTGTATGGGACCAACTGCACGAGTTGCTTCTCGACAAGTTGCGTGCGGCCGGCCAAATCGATCTGTCATACGCTGCGGTCGATTCGTCGTCCGTGCGCGCCGTTGGGGCGGGCGAAAAACTGGCCCGAACCCCACCGATCGCGCGCGACCCGGTTCCAAGCACCACGTCCTCGTAGACGCCAACGGCGTTCCTCTCGTTGCGATCCTGACTGGCGCGAACACCAACGACGTCACGCAGTTGCTGCCGCTCGTTGATGCGATTCCACCCATTCGCGGCGTTCGTGGCCGACCGCTTCAGAAGCCCGGCGTCGTCTACGCCGATCGTGGCTACGATTCCACCCGACATCGTCGCGCGTTGCGCGAACGCGGTATCAAGCCCGTGATCGCCAAGCGCCGGACCGAGCATGGCAGTGGTCTGGGCAAGTATCGTTGGGTAGTCGAACGTACGCATTCCTGGCTCCACAATTTCCGTCGCCTACGCACTCGCTTCGAGCGACGTGCCTACATTCACGAAGCATTCCTCAAACTTGGCTGCTCGCTCATCTGTTGGAACATCTTCAGACGAGCTGAGCAGGGTTTTTGAACTGGCCTCTTAGGGATACCGCTCCACCGCCGTTGAGCCTGTCCTTGTCGAAAGGCGCTCATCGCTCAATCGGCTGCTCAGACCTTGACTGAATTCTTCAGCTAAGCTGGCGTAGACCCCGCTCGGCCACTGATCAGCCAGCAGGCAGCGTTGTAGTGAACTTGGTTTCCATGCACATAGGGATCATAGGCGGTGCGGATGGAGTCAATCACGCGCACGCGCGTCTCCTCATCAATCTGCTGAAGGCTCGTACCAACGGGCCCGAGTCGGCTGAAGTAGCCGACCAACTCCTGCTCGGGCAGGGTGCAATTCATATCGATCGGCCGAATGTCGATCTCCGTCCAGCCACTCGTTTCCAAGATGGCTGAAACTCTGCTTTGGTCTGCGAAGGCGAATTGCCCCGGCGCATCAGGGCGGCGCACGGGCAAGTTCGGCAGTAGAGAAGCGGCGGCACGCTCGGCGGTTGTCATGAACGGATTGTCGACGGCACTGCGCCATGCGATGCAGCGCAGTTGGGCGCCGTCCTTTGCGGCACGTCGCAGGTTGATGAAGGCCGATACCGGATCATCGAAGAACATGACGCCAAAGCGCGACGTGATCAAGTCGAAGCTCGCCGGCTCAAAGTTATGGGTTTGCGCGTCAGCACAGATGAAGCTTGCCGGCGAGCTCTCACGTTCGCCACGCGCTTGGGCGACGGCGATCATCGGGGCCGAGATATCGACTCCGATGCAATTGCCGTCTACTCCGACCTGCCGAGCCACGGCCAACGTCGTGCTGCCGGT
Organism: Burkholderia glumae LMG 2196 = ATCC 33617; assembly: GCF_000960995.1. Taxonomy (NCBI): domain Bacteria; kingdom Pseudomonadati; phylum Pseudomonadota; class Betaproteobacteria; order Burkholderiales; family Burkholderiaceae; genus Burkholderia; species Burkholderia glumae. Next base: position 2,371,513 of record NZ_CP009435.1, read on the forward strand.
GCCGCAGCCGACGTCCAGTACCCGGAGTCCACCTCTATTGCCCAACATGTTGACCAGCAGATCCTCGAAAGGCTTGAACATTTGATCGAGCACTTCCTGCGCGGCCACCCATGCGTGCCCGGCGCTGCCGTTCCAAAGGGCCTTTTGCGTGCTTTCAGTCAGATGTCTGGAATCCACGATCACTATCCTCGACTTACCCCTAGGGGGCGGAAGCTAAACTATGCAACTTCAAGTCGACTTGAGGTCAAGCGATGGGTCAGCTAGATATTGGCGAAGTGGCGCAGCGATCCGGTGTTCCGGCATCGACACTGAGGTTCTACGAGGAAAAGGGGCTCATCAGGTCGTGCGGGCGCCGTGGATTGCGTCGTCTGTTTGATCCTGGCGTGCTGGACCAGCTAGCGTTGATCGCTTTGGGGCGCGCCGGTGGATTCTCGTTGGATGATATTGCGTCGATGTTGGGGGCCGATGGGCAACCGCGCATCGACCGCCAGATGCTCGTGGCAAAGGCCGGGGAGTTGGACAGGAAGATTCGCAAACTGTGCGCGATGCGCGATGGGCTGCGGCATGCCGCCGTGTGCCCTGCGCCGAGCCACATGGAGTGCCCTACATTCCGGCGCATCCTTCGCTCGGTGGCCTCTGGAACGGTTGGCGCACGGGTGAAGAGAGTGCCGAAGGAACAGTAGAAGTTGTCATGAGAGCGTCAATCGTCAACGATTCCGGTGGCCGCGCCGAATGTTGCTAGTTGGCCGTATCTCGACCCATGTGAATCGCGCGAGGTTTAGATGTAGAAGTCGCGACTGAGCTGCCCCAGACCTCGCGTACACACGTGTAGGGAAAACCGTAAGCGCTCGACACGTACCGTCTGTTCACGAGGGCACGGCACCGTCAATCTGATTCCCATCAGATGTAATGGGAATCAGATTGACGAAGCCAGTGGTGCATGGAAGACGACCGGGATCGAGGAACTACACGAAGGAGGTTCGGGAAGCGGTTGCTGCCGAAGCCGGATGCAGCGCCCGCGGCTAGGAATCCGGCCATCGCATTCGAGCACTACAACGAAAAGCATCCCCATAGCGCGTTGAAGTACCGCTCGCCTCGCGAGTTTCGACGCTCGACGGATTCAGCAACCTAAGTGGGTGCCGTGTCCTCAGTTACGGGGGCAACTCCAGCTGGACGCCCCACGGTTGCTGTCCGAGCCGGATGGGGGGCCAAGCCTGTTGAGCGAAACCGAAGGGTACTGGCCACCTGCCCGCCGCGGCCAATCTGGAAAAGCAAAAAAATTCTAATTTGTTTCGGTTACGCTGCTCAGCCAACCAGAACAAGCCGTCAAAAACAGGAAGCTGAGTCGGCCATCGACACCGGATTGCGGGGCGTGTTTATGCACGACACGTCATCGAGCGCGAAGGCAAGCGAGGACTTCGCATAAGAAGGTGCATGCGTCGTGAGTAAAAAGCTTATCCAGTACGTCGCCTTAGGTTTGGCCATTTCCATCGCAGCTGCTATCGCATTCAGATATGCGCGGCATGACAAACCGAATATTCAATGCCTTACCGTTCCCGTTTCGTATCAAGATATCGAATCCACCGTTGAGGCCGTAGGTACGATCCGCGCCGCCGATCTCGTGAGCGTCGGTGCGCAAGTCAATGGACAGATCAAGTCGATGCGTGTGGCGCTTGGCGACCACGTCAGGAAAGGTCAGCTGATCGCGGAAATCGACTCGCAGCCACAGATCTACGCATTGGACACGGCGCAGGCGCAATTGCAAAGCGCGGTGGCCACGCTCCATTCGAGCCAGGCATCGCTGGTCCAAGCTAGGCTCGCGCTGGAACGCCAAAAGGAACTGGCCGAACACGACGCCGGCTCGCATGCCGATTTCGAAACGGCACAGGCGGCCTTCGATGTGGCTCGCGCCAATGTCGAAATGAGTCATGCCCAGATAAAGGTCGCACAGGTCAACGTGGATACCGCCCGCGTCACGCTCGGCTACACGCGCATTGTTGCCCCGAGCGACGGAGAAATTGTCGCCGTGCTCGCCGTCGAGGGCCAAACTGTCAACGCAAATCAGACCACGCCCAATTTGGTCAAGATCGCACGCCTGGACACGGTCGAGGTCAAGGCGCAAATCTCGGAGGCCGATGTCGTGCGGCTCAGGCCCGGTCTGCCGGCCTATTTCACGATTCTCGGCGACCCGTCCCATCGGTACGAAACCACGCTCAAAGCGATCGAGCCTGCGCCTGACTCGATCTTGACCGACACGGCAATCAGTACCACGACAACGTCGTCGTCAACGAATACGGCCATCTATTACAACGGCCTGCTCGACATGCCGAATCCCGATAACCGACTTCGCATCTCGATGACGGCCCAGGTGTCGATCGTGCTTGCACGGGCACGGCACGCGGCGGTCGTACCGGTCGTGGCGTTGACTGCGCCCGCACACGACGGCCGGGCGACGGTGCGGCTCCTAGGGGCCGACGGCAACGTCACCATCCGGGCCATACGAACCGGCATTGCCAACGATACCGTTGTCCAGGTCCTCGGCGGGCTTGGTGCGGGCGATCGAGTCATCGTCGGTCAGGCTTCGGGCGCGGGGACGCGTGATCCTTACAGCATGCCAAGGTAACGGAATGTCCATGCCACGTGTCGAGTCGCCGGCGGCTCCACTGATCGAACTCCTGGGTGTGAGCCACATCTATGGCGCCGCAGAGGCGGCGGTCAAGGTCTTGCACCAGGTCAGTCTGCGCATCGAGCGTGGGGAGATGGTGGCGATCGTCGGGGCATCGGGTTCGGGAAAATCGACGCTGATGAATATCCTCGGCTGCCTCGACACGCCGACGTCCGGTACTTACCGGATTGGCGGCGTCGAGACGCAGTCGCTCGACGCGGATGCGCTCGCACTGTTGCGTCGGGAGCATTTCGGCTTCGTATTCCAGCGCTATCAGTTGTTAAACGATTTGACCGCACTGGCGAATGTCGAGGCGCCCGCCATCTATGCGGGCCTCGACGCGGCACGAAGAGGCAAGCGAGCCAGGACGCTTCTCGAACGCCTGGGCCTCGGTGACCGCCTCGATCATCGGCCGATGCAACTCTCTGGTGGCCAGCAGCAGCGGGTGAGTATCGCGCGCGCCTTGATGAACGGCGGCGAAATCATTCTCGCCGACGAACCAACAGGCGCGCTCGACAGCCAGAGCGGTGACGAACTGATGGCGCTGTTCCACGAACTCAACGCGCAAGGCCATACGATCATCATCGTCACGCACGATATGAATGTCGCCCGGCACGCGCGCCGCGTCATCGAGATTCGCGACGGACGCATCGTCGGCGACAGTTCGTTCGAGTCGAGCCCTTCGGCAGCCCCCGGCGATGCGCAAATGGCGCTGCCCATCGAACGCCCGGGCGTGCTTCAGCGCAAAAACGCGCAGCCGCTCGCATTTGGGCGGTTCGTCGAAGCGTTCCGGCTTGCCATGCGCTCGGTGGCCAACAATCGTCTGCGCTCGTTCCTGACCATGCTAGGCATCATTGCCGGTATCGCCTCGGTCGCCTGCATGGTCGCCCGAGGCGAGGGAAGCCGCCGAACGATCATGAGCCATATACGACAGTTTGGTACGGACACGATCAGCATCTTTCCAGGTCGCATGGCCGGCGATCTGCGCGCGAACTCGATCCATACGCTCAGTCTTGCCGATGTGCGTGCCCTGCAGGCGCAGAGCTACATCGACAGCGTGACGCCGGAAGTGACGAGTATCGGAACGATCCGTGTGGGTAACAAAGACGTATCCGCGACCGTTCACGGCACTGGTGCCGACTATTTTCGCGTCCACGGCATCCATATGATCAAAGGCCGGCAGTTCGACCAGTCGCAGGTGGAATCGAACGCTCCGGTCGTCGTCGTCGATGAGAAGACGCAACAAACGCTGTTCAGCACCGATTCGCCGATAGGGAAAGTCGTCCTGGTTGGAAACCTGCCGTGCCATGTGATCGGCGTTGCGGGTTCGAACGCCATGTCGTTTGCGCCCGGCATGCTTGGGCTCTATATGCCGTACAGCTCGGTCATGTCGCGTATGACCGGATCGTATAACCTTCAGAGCGTGACTGTCCGGCTCGCCGATGGCGTACCATCGAGCGCCGCACTGGCTGGCATCACCAAGGTCCTGGCGGCGCGCCACGGGGCAATCGACTTCACCACCTTCAACTCGGATGCCCTGTTCCAGATCGCGACGGCATCGAATCAATCCTTCCGCATCTTCATTTCGTCGATTGCGTTCATTTCGCTGCTTGTCGGTGGCATCGGCGTGATGAACATCATGCTCGTCTCGGTGACGGAGCGCACACACGAGATCGGCATTCGCATGGCGATCGGTGCTCGCCAGTCCGACATTCGCGACCAGTTTCTTATCGAATCCGTCTGGCTATGCGTTACTGGCGGAGTTGCCGGCGTGGCACTCGCGATCGGTGTCGTAAGTTTTTTTTCGGATCCTCGAAGTCATTTCTACATGGTCCTGTCGTTCAGTTCGATCGCCACCGCATTCGCCAGTGCCGCACTCGTGGGCGTGGTGTTCGGCTATTTCCCGGCGCGTCGGGCCGCACGCCTGCGCCCGGCAGAAGCGCTGACCCGCGAATGAAAAAGCTCCCTCGCTCACCGCATGCGGTTTCGCCACGCACTGTCTCATGGCGGGTTGGAAGGCCGAAATCGATGTCACGATTCACCATGCTTGTCTTGTCGATTGCCTCGCTGGGCGTTGCGGGATGCGGGACGCTGACGCGCACGGCATGGACGCAGCCGGAGCTTACGGTTCCACCGCATTGGCAGGCAGGGGCCGCCGCCGCAGGGGGGACAGCTGCGTCCGCGACAGCTGGGAATCCCTATACGCAGCGTGACGCTCCCGGCTCGTCCAAGCCTCTGCCGGCGGAGGCCGAAGCGAAGTCGGGCAGTGACGCGGACATCGACCCCTGGTGGCAGGCATTTGGCGATCCGGAACTGAGCCGGCTTGTCGAACGGGCTTTGGCCGGCAATCATGATCTGAAGACGGCGGTCGCCAACCTGCGCGCGGCGCAATTCGCCGTCGATCTCGCACGCGCGAATCAATTGCCCGCGATTAGCGCAAGTGCGGGACTGTCGAATTCTCACTCGCTGCGCGGCACGCAAGTCGCGTCACATGCGAAATCACTTCTCGCATCGGCCAGCTATGTCGTCGACTTGTGGGGGACACTGGCGAGTTCGGTCGACGCAGCACGCTGGGAGAAACAGGCAACCGAGCAGGACGAACGGACCGTCGAGATGGCCGTCGCATCGTCGGTTGCCGGCGACTACTGGTTACTCGCCCTGCTAACCGAGCAGATCGAACAGAGCGACGCGTCGATTCGTTACGGCGAACAGACCCTGGCGTTGGCGAATGCCCGGTATACGTCGGGCGCGGTGGCCGCGGTGGATCTGCTAGCCGCTCGTCGATCGCTCGCGTCGCTACGCGCGTCGCGCTATGTTCTGCTGGCGCAGCAAACACAAGCTGAAAATGCGCTTGCCATCCTGCTCGGTCAACCACCGGGCGAAGTCTTCGCGGTTTCTTCGGCGCGGCTGATGACTCCGCTGCCCGCCGTTTCTCCGGGGGTGCCAGCCTCCGTACTCGCTCGCCGTCCGGACGTGAAGGCGGCGGAATTGCGAACGCGAAGCACGCTCGCGAATGTCGATGCGACACGAACCAGCTTTTACCCCAGCTTCACGTTGACGGGCTCGGCCGGTGCCGCGAGCGACGCGTTGCGCGATTTATTGCAAAACCCGCTCGGTACGATCGCAGCCAATGTCGCAGCCCCGTTTCTGAATTTCAGGACGATGAAAGCGCGGGTTGGCTCGGCGCAGACAGCCTACGATGCTGCGGCGGTCGCGTTTGCCAAGACGTTCTATCAGGCGCTCGCCGATGTGGAGAATGCCCTTGCTGCACGTTCCGACTACCAGGCCGAGATCACGCAATGGGCGGACGCGCTCGAAGCTGCACGACAAAGCGAGCAGCGCATCGGCTGGCAATACCGCGCAGGCTCCGTACCGCTACAGAACTGGCTCGACGCGCAGCAGGCGACTCGTGATGCCGATGCCGAACTCGCAAGCGTGCGCTATGCGACTCTCACCAATCAGGTGGCGCTTTATGTTGCGCTCGGCGGACGCTAGCCTAAAGAACGATTCCATCAAGGCCGCTGAAAGCTGTTGCAGCGGAGGGGAGCGCCTCGTGAATCCGGCATACCGTCCGAATTGGATGCGAAGACACCGACATGGTGGATTCAGGTATGCGTGTGCTCGATGACGCATCGAGCCTTCCGAGGCCGCTGCCGTGTGCCTGTCCGCGTCGGGGCGAGTGCCTGAGCCGTACCCTGGTTCAGGGGGACTCACGCCAGCGAGTCGCGGCGCCAGGTGATAAGTGCGACGCGAGCAGTAAGCGACAGCGACGATGCAACGTCCCGCGGTAGCAGTGCTTTGATGCGGTTGGCCTAGCCGTCGGCGATGAGTTCGCGCAGGCAGGCGAGATACGCCTCTCGATCGAGGCTGCTCAGGCCTGCCGTGCCAACTAGCTGGTATGTCGCGGCGGCAGGTTCGCTGCCGAAGTCGGCACCGGAGAATAGAGCGTTCTGCCTTTCGAGCGCGACGCCTCGCAGCGCCCGCGTGCTGGTCAGATGATCGATCTCCGCGTGAAGACGTCATTTGCAGGATCACCGTGCCGGCGACACCACCGCCCGGCTACCGCAGCGTTGCGGACCCTGCCGATGTCAACTATTATGCGATGAGTATCGATTTTTCAAGCCGCAGGAGGATGCTATGTCACCGTTAAACGTAATGAAGTCCTAATCTCCGGTTCTCGCATCACGCGCGCCAAATACGCGAGACGATATTCGAAAGCAGGTTTGCACTGGCGAGCCTGGATCGTCACAGCCGCGTACCCCCCGGCAAGCGTTCTCGTAATCTGTTCAATATCGGTTGCCTTCGGCAGCCTGTTTTCGCTGGTCGCACTGATTAGCCAGACCAGGCGATTGCTAATTCCTTTGTACGGTTTACCAGTTTCTCTACTTTTCAGCGGTAGAGGGGTGGTCGTATTGGAAACATTTTCCTTGCATCGTAATTGGACCTCGGTACGCTTTCGCGTTTGATGATTTATGTATATGGAAATGTGACGGCTGATTTCCCGTAAATTCTTGCGAGCTATTAATGAAAAATCAATATACTTTTTCTCGCGATGCGCGTTTGCCGAGGTCCATTCGAGTTCCGGAGAAGCCTTCGCTTGAAGGCCTTGAACAACGATGGTCCCACAGGTGGGAGGCCGATCGGATTTTTGCATTCGATCGTGCGGCTCGGCGCAATGAGGTTTTTTCAATTGACACGCCGCCACCTACTGTCTCGGGTTCGCTGCACATGGGGCACGTATTTAGTTACACCCATACTGATATCATCGCGCGTTTCCAGCGAATGCAGGGACGGTCGGTCTTTTATCCAATGAGCTGGGACGATAACGGATTGCCCACGGAGAGGCGGGTCGAAAATTTCTATGGAGTTGTATGTGACCCCAAGGCTGACTACATACCGGACTATCAGGTGCCCGAGCCCACTCCTGGAACCAGAGCATCGTTCGCACGTGTCAGTCGTCGGAATTTTCTGGAGCTTTGCAATCGTCTAACTCAATTGGACGAAGTCTCTTTCCGCGAACTGTTTGTTCGGCTCGGAATCTCTGTCGACTGGAGTCTCGGCTATGCCACGATCGATGAGCGGGCACAGCGAATCAGCCAGCGTGCTTTGTTGCGCAACCTCGAGCGCGGTGAACTGTATAGTCAGCAAGCCCCTTGTCTCTGGGATGTTACGTATCAGACGGCGATTGCTCAAGCGGAACTCGAAGAGCGTGAGATCGATGGCGCTTATCATGATTTACGATTCGACGCCGCGCAGGAGGGCGAAATAGTCGTGTCCACGACCCGGCCGGAACTCTTGGCCGCATGTGTTGCCTTGGTCGCGCATCCGGACGACCCTCGCTATCGGAACTTGGTTGGCCATCAGGCGAGTTCCCCGTTATTCGGGGTTAATGTACCGGTGTTAGCGCATCCTCTTGCGGATCCGTCCAAGGGAACCGGCATTGCGATGATCTGCACATATGGCGATCTCACGGATGTAATCTGGTGGCGAGAACTCGGTTTGCCTACGCGTGCCATCATCGGCAAGGATGGTCGCTTGGAGAGTAGCTTGCCGGAGTGGATCGAATCCCGCGATGGGCAGGCAGCATATTGTCAAATCGCGGGGCTGCCCCTCGCGTCGGCGCGTCGGTGCATTGTGGAAATGTTGAAGGCAAGCGGCCAATTGGTAGGAGATCCGCGTCCGATCAAGCACGCGGTGAAGTTCTTCGAAAAAGGCGATCGCCCGCTTGAAATTATTGCGACTCGTCAATGGTATCTTCGAAACGGCGGGCGGAATGAAACTCTACGGAATGCATTCCTGGCGCGGGGCGAAGAACTGCATTGGAGCCCAGGCTTTATGGGGAGCCGCTATGCCAATTGGGTCTCAGGTATTAACGGTGACTGGCTCATCAGCCGGCAACGGGTGTTTGGCGTTCCAATCCCTTGGTGGTACCCGATTGATTCCGAGGGGGGGCCCGATTTCGGTGCACCTATCCGGCCGCTTGAATCCGAGCTGCCAATTGACCCGCAGACGCATGTCCCTTCCGGTTTCGACGAACAGCAGCGAGGGAAACCGGGCGGATTTGTCGCGGAGTCGGACATCATGGACACATGGGCAACCAGTTCCCTGACTCCCCAGATTGCCGCGAGATGGGAGGAGGCGGACGGATGCTTCGACCGCGTCTTTCCAATGGACTTGCGGCCTCAAGGGCACGATATCATTCGAACGTGGCTTTTCTCGACGATAGTCAGATCACATCTCGAGGCAAATAGTTTGCCGTGGAAGGGCGCTATGCTTTCCGGTTGGATATTGGACCCGGACCGGAAAAAGATGTCCAAATCGAAGGGAAATGTGGTGACGCCGGTCGCGCTTCTCGAACAGTATGGCTCGGACGGAGTGCGTTACTGGGCGGCCATGGGGCGCCCTGGCATGGATACTGCCTTCGACGAGACCCAAATGAAGAATGGGCGTCGGCTCGCGCTCAAGCTGTTGAACGTGTCCAAGTTCGTTCTCAGTTTGCCAGGAAGCGAAAGTGCTGCCGTCTCGGAACCGCTTGATCGAGCGATGTTGAAGAGGCTGGCCACCGTTGTCGAAGCGGCGACGGCGGCCTTGGCGTCGCTCGACTACAGCAAAGCCCTGGAGTGCACGGAAAGCTTCTTTTGGTGGTACTGCGATGACTATGTCGAACTCGTCAAGAACCGCGCCCACGGAATCGGGGCAGACGCTGCTTCGGCTCGAAACGCACTGGCTGAGTCCCTTTCTGTGTTACAGAGGCTGTTTGCTCCATTTTTACCGTTTGCAGCAGAGGAGGGATGGTCATGGTGGCAAGCCGGCTCGGTACATCGGGCAGGGTGGCCGGAGACTTCGTCGCTTATGGCTTTTACCGATCGGAGTACAAGCGCAGAAATGACGATGGTGGTTTCCGATGTCCTGCGAGAAGTTAGGCGCGCAAAATCCGACGCGCAGGTTTCGATGAAAGCGGAGGTGTCTCGACTGGTTGTCGCTGCTTCTGCAGAGCGCTTGGCGTATTTAGGTTTGGCCGAAACCGACCTGCGTAACGCTGGAAAGATCGTTCAGCTTGAGACAACCTTGTCGGACGATTATGGCGTGCGAGTGGAGTTGGCTCCGCAGCCGGTCTGAGTTGTAGAAGTCGCGCCCCGATCTGACAGCTACCCGTTCCGACGACGCATGGTCCGGGGCCACTCGCCGAGTTTCTCTCTGATGAGTTGCTTGCCGGGAATTTCGTTGATGAGTTGGTGCGTTACTTATCGGTGAACCACGCGGGCCTGCCGCGTGTCGCGACCGATGATGTGCTGGTGGGCGAGAGGTTGGTGGGGCGCGCAGAGGGCGCGCTGATGACGGTCAACTCGGGCAATCGCGATGAATCGGTCTATCTGGATGCAGACCGATTCGACATTCACCGTCGTGCAAGAGAGCATGTTGGCTTCGGCCACGGCTTCCATAACTGTAGGCCTACCGGCGTCATGCGGTTCGGCTGCGCGCTTGGCCCGAATCCGGGCGTTGCTTGGCATGGTCGCAGTAGCTGCCGGCACGGCGTTACGCCGAACCGGCGTCGGCTGGATGTTTACCATCCGGTACGGCTCCGTGTCGGCGCCTGGCATCATCGGCACGTGCTGCGTCGATGCGCTTCGTTCATTGCGAAAACTGTTCGGGGATATCGGTCAGGCGACGCTGTGAGATCTGATCGGCCCATTCGGTGCCGGTGGTCGGCTGCTCGTTTCGCGTCGCTATTGCGCTACGTTGCCGCAATTCGTCGACGAGATCAGCGTAGTCGTTGATGTCGAAAGCATCCGAGGCGACCAGGCCGCGTCGGGCATTGACGTCGTGATGGCTCGCTGAGCGGGAAGCGCGGCGAGCCTGTCTGCTGCGGTCGACAGACGCCGTGGGGCGAGCGGGTTCACGATGGGGGGCGAAGGCGTGTGACGACGCGAGGCGGCGTGAATCGACGCGCGCAAGCCCGGTGCCGGCTTGCGCGTGATTGCGTTTCGACTCATCGCGAGTAGGTGCGCCGGCGGCAGCATGCTTCGAGATCGGTGTGCGCCGCGGACTCGCTATGGCATCGGCACTCGATGGTTCGACGTCCGCGCCTGCTTGCCGCAGCGCAACCGGCGCCGCTCGACGGGAACTTGAGCCATTGACAGCACCCTGCCAGACATCGACGGCACCGTTGCGTTCCGGCTTCGGCGGCACATGGCCGATCACGATCCAGCCGAGCAGCATGGCCGCCCCAACGATGCCGATCTGGCCCGCGCGTCGCCGCAACGAATGCGGCGAGCGTCGCGCGGCGCGATATCGCGGTGTCTTGGGCAGGCTGATCGGGCGAGCTTCGTCTGGGAACGCATTGGCTGCTGGCCCCCTGGGTTCCGGCAGCTTGGTTTCAAGCGGTGCTTCCGCCGCCGGGGGCGCGTGCACCGCCGCTGGGATCGTGGCCGAGACCGCCTTGGCGTCTCGGCCACGATCCCAGCGGGACGCGGCGAGAAACGCGTCGATGTCGAGACAGACGGTGCGCACGATCGCTGCATAGAGCGAACGGATGCCCGTGCGCGATTCCGGCGCCGGCGGCAGCAGCGCCCATTCGTGGCCATAGGAGGACGGCGCGCAAGAACGCGACGATGGCATCGCGAACCGGCCCTCCACCTCGATAAATGCAATGCTGGACATGGATTCCTCGCGGTCGCCGCGTAAACGTGAGCGGCAGTGGACATCACTGGCGCGGGCCGACTGCAGCGCTGACCAGTCGTTCCGCAGGCCCGGGCGCGCAAACTGATGGCGGGGGCGTCAGGTGCCGGCCTTTGCCGCGCCTGGGCGGCCTATCGTCAGCCGCCAAGCCTCCTTGAAGCCGCTTGGGCGCGCGATGTGCAACATCGTTGTTGCGTGGAAGGGTACCGATCTCAATTGCGCACGCGCAATCAGAACATTTTGATGAGCGGGCGATTTTCGTGGTGATTGATGGCGGCACTGGTGGCGCGAGTGCGACAGCGGTCGTCAACGCGCCAGTGATGTCGTTGGCTTTGCGCCGAACCGCCGCGCGGTCCGCCGCCGGTGGTCACCGGCGGCGGCAGGAATAAAAAAGTAGCGTACGTGATCGACGTTGCACGCTACGAGGCCGCCTGCTTCCGAGCATCGAGAGCGTATAGGGCCCAGGCGGGACGCGAGCGAGAAACCTCGCGCCGAGAGAGTACGCGCATTCGCGCAACAAGCCGTCAATCAAGGCGAAATAGTCGCTTCGAACCATGCCGCCGGTAATGTCTGTATGCCGCCGAGAAAGCAAAAGCGAATCGTGGCACATCGGGTGAATTGGATGCGTAGATCGGATGCGCATCTCGTGACGCGTGGTCTCACCATAATCGATCCGGCAGTATCCATGTTGCCGATTTCAGGCCTGTGTCGAGTCGATTTATTTCTATTCGGACGGATGCAGTGCAGGTCATGCTCGGTGCACGGCCTCGGTCCGTATCCCTAAATGATACGGGTGACGGCCGGAAAAATAAAAGCTGAATTTTCTTGCTGCGATGTCAATATTTCTGACATCTAGATATCTTTCATGCTTTTTAATTACAATATGATTTTATAAAGAAAATGCCAATCGTTAAGTTTTTCTAATGATGAGGTAGTTTTACTCGCTTGTATTGCAACTTCCTATCATCAATCATGCCGATCCGGCCGAATGGCCAGCCAATGGCGGGTCGAGCGGGCAAAATCGTGCCGCGGGCGGGGGCGCTGCCTCCCAATGAAAATTCTCAGAGAACGAGGAGTCCAAGTGAGAGCTGTTTTCGAAGCTGCATTCAATCCGCTTTCGACGATTTACTCGACTCGCTGATCGTGGCGGCGGTGTTCTTCGTGAAGATCGTGACGGTGCTTGACGCGCCGGCCGACGCACCGCGCTGGTGTTCCCGGCGCATGTCGACACCATCGGTGTGGCGCGCGAGCGCGAGCGCTGGCCCGTCGACGCGTTCGCGCGCGAGCGCCGCGAAGGGCGGCTCTACGGCCGCGGCGCAGCCGACATGAACGGCGGGACGGTAGCGGTGGCCGCGCTGAATCCATGCCTGGCCGGCTGGCCGCCGCAGGGTCGCCAACTGCTGGCGGTCTCGGCGGCCGAGAACGCGAACTGCCGGCGCGCGCCGCTGATTTTGGCGCCCGGCAAGCGCGCCTTCGCCACGCAGAGCGGCGCACGGTGGTTGCATGCCAGCGCGCGCGGCGGCTATGGGCACGACGCGTTCTCGAAGGACCGCACGGGCGACCGCGGCGACGCGATCGGGCGGCTCGCGCGCTATCTTGACTGCGCGCGCGTCTCGCGACTCGCGGAGCCGGCCCACTGCCTCGTCGGCGCGTCCAGCGTCGACGTCGGCACGATTCGCGGTGGCCCGGCGACGCCGCGCGCGCGACCCCGGGGGCCGGCCGACATCGGCCTGCGGCTGGTGCCGGGCCGGCGGCACGAGCCGGTGGCGGCCGCGTGGCGCGCGATTGCCGGGCCGCAGGTCATGCTCGAGTCGCTCGATTCCGCGTCACGGCCAGATCGGCCACGACGATCATCCGTTCGCGGCGCCGCCGTGTGTCGTGGCTTGCCGCGCGCAGGGCATGGCCGAACCGGGGCCGGCCGGCGTTGCCGATCACTCGGACGGCGCCGTGACAGCGCCCGCTCCGGGGTTATCGATGGTGAGCGTCGGACCGGGCGAGGTGGGCATGAAGGGCGCCATCTACGACTACCTCACGCTCGACAAGCTGGATGCGTCGATGCCGATCGTCGAGCGCGTGGCCCGCGCATAGCTGCAATGAACGCGCGGCTCCCCCCCACGCGCGGCGCGGCGCCGCGCCGCGCGTGTCGACCGTTTCCCGATGGAGCCATCCAGCCATGATCCTGCCGCCGTTGAACGCCCTGCGTGCCTTCGAGGCCACCGCACGCCTGAAGAGCCTGTCGCGAGCGGGCGAAGAACTGCACGTGACGCACGCCGCCGTGAGCGGCCAGATCAAGAAGCTCGAGGCCTGGCTCGGCCGGCGCCTGTTCGAGCGCACCGGGCGCGGGGCCGTGCTGACCTCGGCCGGCGAGCAATACTTCCACACGATTCAGCCGGCGTTGGCGGCGATTTCGGCAGTGTCGCAGTCACTGAGCATCAACCGCCACCGCAAGGGCATCTCGGTGGCCTGCATCCCGTCGGTGGCCACACGCTGGCTGATACCGGCGCTGCCGCGCTTCGCGGCGTTCCACCCCGACATCGCGATCGAGGTGTCGTATTCGCGCGCACACGAGCAGTTCGATCCCGAGCGGCACGACGTGCTGATCACGCATCAGCACATGCCGTCGAAGAACAGCGCCCGCGCGATGCTGTTCTCGCGCACCAGCAAGCCGGTGGCGAGCCCGCGGTATCTGGCGCAGAAGCGCTGCGACGCGCGGCTCAACCATGCCACGCTGCTGCATGACCGATTCGTCTCGGCCTGGGATGCATGGTTCGAGGCGGCGGGCCTGCGCCCCGAGGGGCTGACCCATGGCCCCGTCTATCAGGACTCCAACCTGCTCGCGACGGCCGTGATCGCCGGGCACGGCGTGGCGCTATGCCCCGTGGACGTGTTTCGTCGCGAGATCGCGCGTGGCGAACTGGTGGTGCTCTCCGAGGTGTCCACGCTCGATGATCACGGCTACTACCTCGTCTACGACAAGGAAAGCAGCCATGCCACGCTGGCGTTCTGCGAGTGGTTCATCGCGATCTGCGCCGAGGACCGCGACTGAGGGCCGGCGGCGCGGCTGGACGGTTTCGCGGCTCACGCGCGCGTAGCCGCGCTCGTCGGCGCGCGCCAGCGGATAAGCGGCGGCGGGGCGCATCGACTCGATCTCGCCGTGCATCTCAACCGAGCAGCGCGTCGCCGCGTCATGCCGTGAGGGAAGCGACACGACCCGGTGTGATCGTCCCTATCCGAAGGCGTCTCGCGGCGCCGAGTCCATCCACGCCGTCCGTGTTCGACCTGACAGAACTTCCGTTCGTCGTGCGCGACGGGGCAATCGTCAACGGCTAGGCGCCGCGCTGGATCGACGGTATGCGGAGGCTGCCCGGCACGCCGTTCGTGAGGGTCTTCCCGGCGGGCCGCCCCTAGCAAGTGCACGTGGACCGCACGAAACGCGGCCTGCGGCGCAAGCAGAGCGGAGAGGCACAGGCCCCAGGCACTGATCACGCCCGAGGCCCGACGCGGGCCGCGACCGCGGGCGGTGCCGTGTCGCTCCGGCCGACCGGCTCGCTCCGCATGCGCGGCGACCCACCTCCATCACGCCGGTCAAATGTAACAAGACGTTAGCCGGAAGAAGGTCGCGCGACGCCACGCATCAGTTCTTACAAAGTGGAAATATGCGGGTGGGGCGTGAGTCGTTATAGTCGAATCACCTAATCAAACCACCGTAAGGGGACTCCATGAAAAGCTTGCGTGTTGCTTCGCTCGTGACTGGTCTGGCTGCGTTGTTCGTGTCCGGCGCCGCAATGGCGGGCGTCAATATCGGCATCAATCTGGGGGCGCCGGCCTACGTGGCGCCGGCGCCGGTCTATGCGCCGCCGCCTCCCGTCGTCTATCAGCCCGCACCGGTCTATGCGCCGCCGCCCGCAATCGTGATCGGCTGGCACGGCGATCGTTACTGGGATGGCCGCCGCTACTGGGGCCGCGAGGAATGGTATCGCCGCCACGGCGGCTGGCATGGCGACGGTCCGGGTTGGCACGGTGGTCCGGGTTGGCGCGGCGGCCCGGGCTGGCACGGCGATCACGGCGGCTGGCGCCACTGACGCCGGCGCGGTGCGGGCCGGCGGCCATGCCGGCGCCGTACGGACCGACGGCTGGCGCGCGTCACGCGCGCTCGAAATACCGCCCGGCTGCGGGCGGTTTTGTTTTGCACGTCGCGATCGTGAAGGCCGGCGGTGTGGCGGAGCGATGCGCGGGCGCCGCGATGGCGGCCGCACATCGCCCCGTCGCTTGCGCCCGGCGGTGCATGGCGTTGTTGCCGCCGCCCGCGCGCGCGGCGGACTCGGTAGAATGCCCGGCATCGTCATTGACCATCGAGCGATTCCGCCTTCATGCCGACTTCCCCGTTTCGGGCCGCCGTGCCTCGTCGTGTTTCCGATGTCCGTGTCCCGGATGGCCGCGAGCCCGGCTGGTGGCGCTGGTTGACGGCCGTGCTGCTGGCCCTCTGCGGTGCCGCCGCGCCGCTTTCCGCCCACGCGGCCTATGCGATCGCCCAATACGGGGAGCCGAAATACCCGCCCGGCTTCCGGCATTTCGACTACGTGAATCCCGATGCGCCGAAGGGCGGTACGCTGGTGCTCGCGAACCCGAACCGGCTCACCACCTTCGACAAGTTCAATCCGTTCACGCTGCGCGGCAACCCGGCCCCCGGGCTCGGCACGATCTTCGAAAGCCTGACCACCGGCAGCGCCGACGAGCCGGCGAGTGCCTATGGGCTGCTCGCCGACGACATCGCGATTGCCCCGGACCACCTGTCGGTGACGTTCCACCTGAACCCGCGCGCGCGCTTCTCGAACGGCGACCCGGTCACGGCGGCCGACGTCAAGTATTCGTTCGATACGCTGAAGAGCCCGCAGGCCGCGCCGCAGTATGCCGCCTATTTCTCCGAGATCGCGCGCGTGGTGGTGGTCGATCCGGCCACGGTACGCTTCGAGTTCACGCGCACCGACCGCGAGCTGCCGCTGATCGCGGGTGCCGTGCCGGTGTTCTCGCGCAAGTGGGGGGCGAGGCCGGACGGCACGCGGGTGCCGTTCGACCAGCTCGCGTTCCAGCCGCCGATCGGCAGCGGCCCCTATCTGATCGACCACTATGACAGCGGGCGCACCATCACTTACCGGCGCGATCCCCACTACTGGGGGACCGCGCTGCCGGTGCGGGTCGGCACCGACAACTTCGACCGGATCGTCTACAAGCTCTATGGCGACAGCGTCGCGCGGCTCGAGGCCTTCAAGGCCGGCGAGTACGACGTGCTGGTCGAATACATCGCGCGCAACTGGGTACGGCGCGACGTGGGCAAGCGTTTCGACGACGGCGAGCTGATCAAGCGCGAGTTTCGCCAGCACAACGGCGCCGGCATGCAGGGCTTCCTGATGAACCTGCGCCGGCCGCTGTTTCAGGACGTGCGCGTGCGCGAGGCGCTCGATCTCGCATTCGATTTCGAATGGCTGAACCGGCAGCTGTTCTACGGCGGCTACACGCGCCTGAACAGCTACTTCGCCGACACCGAACTGCAGGCGCGCGGCACGCCGGGCGCGGGCGAGCTAGCGATCCTCGAGCCGCTGCGCAAGCAGCTCGACCCGGCCGTGTTCGGACCGATGCCGGTGCAGCCCGACACGAACCCGCCCGGCTCGCTGCGCGCCAATCTGCTCAAGGCGCGCGCGCTGCTGGCCGAGGCCGGCTGGACCTATCGCGACGGCGCGCTGCGCAACGCGAAGGGCGAGCCGTTCCGCTTCGAGATCCTCGACGATTCGGGCGGCGGGATGGAACCGGTGGTCACCGCCTATCAGCGCAATCTTGCCAAGCTCGGCATCGAGGCGCGCTTTCGCACCGCCGATTTCGCGCTGCTGCAAAAGCGCCTCGACGCGTTCGACTACGATATGACGACGGTGCGCTATCCGGGCGTGCAGGTGCCCGGCGCCGAGCAGGCCACGCGCTTCGCGAGCCGCTATGCGGACCAGCCCGGCTCGAGCAATCTGATCGGGCTGAAGTCGCCGGCCGTCGACGCGATCCTGAAGGCGCTGCTGCAGGCGCAGACGCGCGAGCAACTGCTCGACGCCACCCACGCGCTCGACCGCGTGCTGATGCACGGCTACTACGTGGTGCCGCAGTGGTACAGCACGGTGCACCGCGTCGCCTACCAGCACACGCTCGCCTATCCGGCCACGCTGCCGCTGTACTATTCGGCCGATGACTGGGTGGCGTCGATGTGGTGGGCGAAACCCGACGCGGCGGCGCACCCTGCACCTTGAGCGCCTCGCCGCATTCCGCATGCGGCGGCCGGGCCGGCCGCCGCTTCCTCAACCGCGCCGCGCGCGCCGCATGCCGACCTCGCCTATGTGGAGCTATATCCTCAAACGTCTGCTGCTGATGATCCCGACCTTGCTGGGCGTGCTGACGATCACGTTCGCGGTGATCCAGTTCGTGCCCGGCGGCCCGGTGGAACAGGCCGTGCAGGAATTGCGCAAGGGCGCCGAGCAGGGCCGCGCGCCGTTCGGGCTGCGCAACTACTCGGGCGTGGACGCCCAGCAGCTCGCGCAGCTCAAGGCGCTGTACGGCTTCGACAAGCCGCCGCTTGAGCGCTACGGGCTGATGCTCGAGCGCTTCGCGCGCTTCGATCTGGGCCAGAGCTATTTCCATCATCAGAGCGTCTGGTCGCTGGTCGTCTCGAAGCTGCCGGTGTCGATCAGCATCGGCGTGTGGACCTTCCTGCTGACCTACCTGATCTCGATCCCGCTCGGCATCGCGAAGGCGGTCTACAACGGCTCGTCGTTCGATCTCGTGACGAGCCTGATGGTGCTGGTGGGCTATGCGATCCCGGGCTTCGTGCTCGGTGTGCTGCTGCTGGTGCTGTTCGGCGGCGGCTCGTTCTGGCAGCTGTTCCCGCTGCGCGGCCTGACCTCGGACAACTTCGCGCAGCTGAGCCTGCTCGGCAAGCTGACCGACTACCTCTGGCATCTGGTGCTGCCGATCACCGCCTCGGTGGTGGGCAGCTTCGCCGTGATCACCATGCTGACCAAGAACGCGTTCCTCGACGAGATCCGCAAGCAGTACGTGCTGACCGCGCGCGCCAAGGGGCTCAGCGAGCGGCGCGTGCTGTGGAAGCACGTGTTTCGCAACGCGCTGCTGCCGCTCGTGGTCGGCTTTCCGGGCGCGTTCGTCGCCGCGTTCTTCACCGGCAGCCTGCTGATCGAGACGCTGTTCTCGCTCGACGGCCTGGGGCTGCTGTCCTACGAATCGGTGGTGCGCCGCGACTACCCGGTGGTGCTCGGTACGCTCTACCTGTTCACGCTGATCGGCCTCGTCACGAAGCTGGTCTCCGACCTCTGCTACGTCTGGGTCGACCCGCGAATTCAATTCGACCAACTGGAGCGCTGACGTGAGCCGAGCCGCCGTTTCCTCCCGGATCGACGCCGCCCGCGCGCGCGTCTCGCCATCGCCCGCGCGCCGCGTCTGGCGGCGTTTTCGCGGCCAGCGCCTCGGCTACTGGAGCTTCGTGGTGTTCGTGGTGGCATTCGCCGTCGCGCTGGCCGCGCCGCTCTGGTCGAACGACCGGCCGCTGGTGGTGCGCTACGACGGGCACTATTATTTCCCGATCGTGAAGGACTACGCCGAGACCACCTTCGGCGGGGACTTCCCGACCCCGGCCGATTATCTCGACCCTTATGTGCGCGGCAAGCTCGAGGCGCCCGGCAACTTCGTGCTGTATCCGCCGAACCATTATTCGGCCACCACGCTCAACTATTTCTCGGCGCTGCCGAACCCGGCGCCGCCGTCGCGCGATAACTGGCTCGGCACCGACGCGCAGGGCCGCGACCTGCTCGCGCGGCTGGTGTACGGCTTCGCCGTGTCGGTGGAGTTCGCGCTGGTGCTGACGCTGATCGGCACCGTCCTCGGCATCGCGGCCGGCGCCGTGCAAGGCTTCTACGGCGGGCGCATCGACATCGTCGGGCAGCGTCTGATCGAGATCTGGAGCTCGATGCCCGAGCTCTACCTGCTGATCATCTTCGCGTCGATCTTCGAGCCGAGCTTCTTGCTGCTGATCGTGCTGCTGTCGCTGTTCGGCTGGGTCGGCCTTGCCGACTACGTGCGCGCCGAGTTCCTGCGCAACCGCACCCAGGACTACGTGCGTGCCGCGCGCGCGATCGGCCTCACCAACTGGCAGATCATCTGGCGCCACGTGCTGCCCAACAGCCTCACGCCCGTGATCACGTTCCTGCCGTTTCGCATGAGCGGCTCGATCCTCGCGCTGACCAGCCTCGACTTCCTCGGGCTCGGCGTGCCGCCGCCCACGCCGAGCCTCGGCGAACTGCTCGCGCAGGGCAAGGCGAACCTCGACGCCTGGTGGATCTCGCTTGCGACCTTCGCGGTGCTGGTGTTCACGCTGCTGCTGCTGACCTTCATGGGCGACGCGCTGCGCAATGCGCTCGACTCGCGCATCGCCGATACCTCGCGCGCGGCGGGAGGCGT
Source organism: Burkholderia glumae LMG 2196 = ATCC 33617 (assembly GCF_000960995.1). Classification (NCBI taxonomy): domain Bacteria; kingdom Pseudomonadati; phylum Pseudomonadota; class Betaproteobacteria; order Burkholderiales; family Burkholderiaceae; genus Burkholderia; species Burkholderia glumae. The sequence continues at coordinate 2,391,362 of NZ_CP009435.1, forward strand.
GCGATGACGCGGCCGTCGAAGCCATCGGCCAAGCCGCCGCGCAAGGTGGGCCGCGCCCCGGACGACGCGCCGCCGACCGCGGCACCGACGCCGGACGCGGTGTCCGGCGCGCCCGCCCGGGCGGGCGGCGAGGCACCCAGCCACGACGCCGGCGCCGTGCCGCTGCTGTCGATCGAGCACCTGCGCGTTGCGTTCGGCGAGACGCTGGCCGTCGACGACGTCTCGTTGACGGTGGGCCGCGGCGAGCGCGTGGCGCTGGTCGGCGAATCGGGTTCGGGCAAGAGCGTCACGGCGCTCGCCATCCTGCGGCTGCTGCGCGAGGCCGAGCAGAGCGGCACGATCCGCTTCGACGGCGCCGAGCTCGGCGCGAAGAGCGAACGCGCGATGCGCGGGCTGCGCGGCGCCGAGATCGCGATGATCTTCCAGGAGCCGATGAGCGCGCTGAACCCGCTCTATACGATCGGCGACCAGATCATGGAAACCATCGTGCTGCACGACGGCGTCTCGCAGCGCGAGGCGCGGGCGCGGGCGATCGCGCTGCTGGGACGCACCGGCATCGCCGAGGCCGAACGCCGCGTCGACAGCTATCCGCACCAGCTCTCGGGCGGCCAGCGCCAGCGCGCGATGATCGCGATGGCGCTGGCCTGCCGGCCGCGCCTGCTGCTCGCCGACGAGCCCACCACGGCGCTCGACGTCACGATCCGCGCGCAGATCGTCGAACTGCTGCTCGACCTGCAGCGCGACGCGGAGCACGGCCGCGGCATGGCGATCCTGCTGATCACGCACGATCTGAACTTGGTGCGGCGTTTCGCGCAGCGCGTCGCCGTGATGGAGAAGGGGCGTCTGGTCGAGAGCGGGCCGGTCGAGCGGATCTTCGCCGAGCCCGATCATCCCTACACGCGCCGGCTGCTCGACAGCCGGCCGCGGCGCACCGCCGCGCCGGTGCTGCCGATCGCGCCGGTGGTGCTCGACGCGCGCGAGGTGACGGTGGTCTACCGGCACAAGCTGCCCGGCATTGGCGGCTGGTTCCGCAGCGGGCAGTTCACCGCGGTCGAGCGCGCCAGCGTGTCGGTGCGGCAGGGAGAGACGCTGGGCGTGGTCGGCGAATCTGGCTCGGGCAAGTCGACGCTGGCGATGGCGCTGCTGGGCCTGCAGCGGACCGCCGGCGGCAGCATCGAATTCGACGGCCGGCCGCTCGCGAGCTGGTGCGGCACCGAGGCGCGCACGCTGCGGTCGCGGCTGCAGGTGGTGTTCCAGGACCCGTTCGGCTCGCTGTCGCCGCGCTACACCATCGAGCGCATCGTCGGCGAGGGGCTCGAGCTGCACCGGCCCGAGCTGTCGGCCGAGGCGCGCCGCGAGCGCGTGATTGCGGTGCTGCGCGAGGTCGGGCTCGACCGCACGGTGTTGCATCGCTATCCGCACGAGTTTTCGGGCGGCCAACGGCAACGTGTCGCGATTGCTCGCGCGCTGGTGCTGGAGCCGCGCGTGCTGGTGCTCGACGAGCCCACCAGCGCGCTCGACGTGTCGATCCAGCAACAGGTGCTCAAGCTGCTCGCGGGCCTGCAGCGCAAGTACAACCTCGCCTACCTGTTCATCAGCCACGACCTCGAGGTGATCGGCGCGATGGCGCACCGGGTGGCGGTGATGCAGGGCGGGGTGATTGTCGAAACCGGTGATGTGGAGAAAATTTTCACGGCACCGTCACACCCGTACACGCGCAAGTTGCTGGCTGCCGTCGAGGGGCGGAACCTGCCCCAATGATGTGCAGAACTTGATTGAATTTTTCAATTCATTTTGACAAACAAATACCGTCTAGCTAGTATCGACCGAAATTTCCGCCAATCAGCTGATTTTTAAGCACAATATTACCGACCGATGCAGTACCGATCCATCACTCAGGTTTGCAGGCGCGCTGTCGCCGGGTTGTTTTTTGGCGCTCTGATGGCTGCAACTTCCGGCGCGTTCGCCGACGAAGCAGGCAGCTTGAATCAGAACGTCGCATTGTCGCCACAGTCCGTGCCGACGCCCTCCGTCCTCAATGCCCAGCCGAGCGCCCCGAGCGGCGGCGCGCGTTCGTTCCTGTCCGGCATGGCCGGCAAGGCGGGCGACGTGGTGGTCGGTGCGCTGAACATGATCGGCGTACGCTACCGCTGGGGTGGCAATTCACCCGATTCCGGGCTCGATTGCAGCGGCTTCGTGCGCTACGTGTTCCAGGACACGCTGGGCATGTCGCTGCCGCGCCGCGCCGAGGAGATGAGCCGCGTCGGCGAGAAGGTTCGCATGAGCGAGCTGAAGCCGGGCGATCTCGTGTTCTTCAACACGATGCGCCGCACCTTCTCACACGTCGGCATCTACATCGGCGATAACAAGTTCGTGCACTCGCCGTCCACCGGCAGCACGATCCGCGTCGACGATCTCGAAAGCAGCTACTGGGAAAAGCGTTTCACCGGGGCTCGCCGGCTCGAGTCGGAGTTCCCGACCAAGCCCGACGAACTGCGCCAGCGCGTGAGCGCGACTATCAACGGCAATCCGTCCGACTTCAATCCCGGCAACTGAGCGCGGGCGGGCTGCGCCCGCGTCACGTCGCGGGGCGTTGGCGCGCCCATCGATCGAGCCACCCCGGCCTGCGCAAGGAGGCCGGGGTTTTTCTTTGGCGGCGGGGCGCCGCCGCCTCACGGCCCGGCTCGCGCGGGCCTCAGCCCGCGGCGCGTGCCGCGGCGGCCGCCAGCTTGCCCTGCAACTCCGGCATGAGCTTCGCGGCCGCTTCCTCGCCGGCCAGGATCGCCGCGTTGCGCTGCATGAAATCGCTTGCGCTCATCTCGGCCAGATTCGGGCGGATCACCACGTCGGCGTACTTGTCGAGTTCGTAGGCCTTGATGGTCTGGCCCATGATCGTGAAGGTCTGCAGCAGCAGTTCGATCGGATTCTGCGTCGGTGCGCCCTCGGGGCGGGCCGAGATGTCCACGGCGATCACGAAATCGGCGCCCATCTTGCGCGCGAACGAGGCCGGCACCGGGCTCACGAGGCCGCCGTCCACGTATTCACGCGTGCCGATCCGCACCGGCTCGAACACCGACGGCACGCTGCTCGACGCTCGCACGGCGAGGCCCGTGTTGCCGCGCTGGAACAGGATCGGCTGGCCGTTCTGCAGATCGGTGGCGACGATGCCGAGCGGCTTGGCCATTTTCTCGATCGGCCGGTTGTTCAGCGTCTTGTTGATGTAGTTCTGCAGCGCCACGCCCATCAGCAGCCCGCGCGAGCGCCACGGCAGCGCCCAGTCGCTGATCGAGGCTTCATCCATGGTCAGCGCGAGCTTGTTGATCTCGAATGCGTTCATGCCGGAGGCGTAGAGCGCGCCCACCACCGAGCCGGCGCTGGTGCCGGCCACGAGGTCGATCTGGACGTTGCGCGCCTCGAGCGCCTTCAGCACGCCGATGTGCGCGAAGCCGCGCGCGGCGCCGCCGCCGAGCGCGATGCCGATCTTCAGCGGCCGGCGCGTGGCGGTGGCCGCGGGCGGCGAGGTCTTGCCGCCGAACGACGTGCAGGCGGCCAGCGAGGCGGACATCGCGGCGAGCGAGAAGTGGCGGCGGGACAGGCGAGGGGACGACGACATCGACGAATTCTCCGGCAGGCGAGCGTCACACGGGATGGGGTGCAACCGACGGCGAGGCGGCACGGCGCTCGATGGCCGGCACGGCCTCGCGCGCTGCGCATCCGCCGCGGCGCGCACATCATAAAGCAAGCGGGGCGGCACCGGCGAAAAGCCGGTGGCGCGAGCCGGTTACGCGACGGTGCCGCGGCCGGCGCGCCCGTCGTCGATGGCTTTCGATAGCGAATTTGCCAGCCGTCGAGGCCGGCCGGCGGTGCGTCGGCAGGAGCATCGGGGTTCGAGGCGACGGCCGTCGCGCGGCGCTGCCGGGCGTGCCGGGTCGACGGCGATCCGGTCGTGTGCCACACGAACGGTAGCCGTGTCCATCGAAGCGCCGACCGATCCGGCCACATAGTCCGATCACGCTTGTCGACAGTCATGCGGCTCGCGGCGCGCCTGCCGTGGCAGGTCCGCGCCTTGTGGTGAGTCAAGTTTGGCCGGCGGCCAATCACTAAGCTGACAGGCACCGGAGTTCTCGTACCCCGGCCTCCCGGTGCGCCGGGAGACGAGGCGCGCCGGGCGCCGGCCGCGTCGCCACGGCATCCCGAAGGTGGCTCGGCGGCAGCCTCGCGCGGCGGATCCCTGCAAGGAGGCCATGATGAAACGGGCGGGAGGCGGAAAACGGCTGGGCAGGCTCGTCGGCGTGCTCGTGGTGGGCGCGCTCGCGCTGTTCTGGGTGCTGACCTCGCCAGTCACGTGGCGCCTCACGCGGCCGCAGCGCGATGCCGTCAGCGCCGCGCCCGCCGATCTGCGCAACGGCAGGACCCTGTTCCTGGCCGGCGATTGCGCCACCTGCCATGCATCACCGAATCGGCACGACGATACGCTACTGGGCGGCGGCCGCACGCTCCGCACCGCGTTCGGCACGTTCCGCATGCCCAACATCTCGCCCGACGTGAAGGACGGCATCGGCGCCTGGACGCTCGATCAGTTCATCACCGCGATGCGCGAAGGGGTGCTGCCGGACAAGGGCAATGCCTATCCGGCGTTCCCGTACACGTCGTATCAGCACATGACGGCCGACGACCTGCGCGACCTGTTCGCCTATCTGAAGACGCTGCCGCCCGTGCCGGGGCGCCAGCCCGGCCACGACCTCCGGTTTCCGTTCTCGATCCGTCGCGGCATCGGCCTTTGGCGGCTCGCGTTCCTGTCGGGCCAGCCGCTGCCTGTCGAAGCCGGCAAGAGCGTGCAATGGCTGCGCGGCCGGTATCTCGTCGAAGGGCCGGGCCATTGCGCCGAATGTCATTCGCCGCGCAACGCGATCGGCGTGATTCGCGCCGGCCGGCGCTTCTCGGGCGGACCGAACGCGGAAGGCACGGGCTACGTGCCGAACATCACGCCGGACGGCACCGGCATCGACTATTGGTTGGCCGACGACATCGCACGCTATCTGAAGCAGGGCGTGACGCCGATCGGCATCCGCGCCGGCGGCGACATGCGGAAAGTGATCCACAATACCTCGCAGCTCACGGACGCCGACCGGCTCGCCATCGCCACCTATTTGAAGACAGTGCCGGCCGTCGATTCGCCGAATCCGAACCTGCCCGCACCGAACCGGACCAGTCAGGTCGTGTTCTTGCCGCCGGCCGACACCGCGAGCGCGGCCGCCTCGAAGCTCGACGCGCTGGCCGCGCCGGCCGCCGAACTGGCGAAGGCGAGCCCGCTCTACGTGGTTGCCACCAAGCGCTTCTATCTCGAACGACCGAAGGTCGGCGCGACCGCGCCGGAGGACGGCAAGCTGCTCGCCGCGGCCGAACTGGCCGTGCTCGAGCGAGACGGCGACTGGCTGAAGGTGCGGCTGCACGGCTGGCAGCAGGCCGGCTCGGAAAGCGCGATCTACGCGCGGCAAGGTCAGCGGATCATGGAGGCGGTGGTGTCGGCCGCCGCCGCGGCGCGGGTTGTGCATGGCACGACGGTGCGCGACGCGCAGACCGGCCAGGACTGGACGCCCGGCGACCTGACCGTCTGGGTGAGGCGCGACGCCCTGGCCACGAATCTCCAGACGCTCTGGCATTACAGCGACGACCTGATGAGCCATACCTGCGCGGTTTGCCACGCGCGGCCCGACAGCGAGGATTTCCTTGCCAACCAATGGGTCGGCACCCTCGGGGCGATGCGGCGCTTCACGTCGCTGGACGACGATCAATACCGCCTGCTGCTCGCCTGGCTGCAGAACCATTCGAAGGACGTCGGCCCCGGCGTCGGGAGTGCGTCGCGATGACGAGCGAGGCGGACGAATTCCGCGCGTTCGTGGTGGCCTGGATCGCCGGGTTGCTGGCCGCTTCGCCCGATGCCGATGCCGTGGCGCGCTACCGTGAGCCCGAGGCCGCGGCGCTGTTCGATGCGCTCGCGCTCGAACTCGACTGCGCGCAGGCGATCGCCACGATGCGTGCCGTCCTGGTCAGCGATGCGGCGCCGCGCGAGGTGGCGCTCGACCTGTCGGTCGCGCACACGCGCCTGTTCGAGGGCGTGCACGGTACCGTGGCCGTGCCGCTCTGCGAGAGCGCGTACACCGGAACGCGCTGGGTCGATCGGGCCGCGCACGAGGTCGCCGCGCTGCTGCGGCGCGTCGGCCTGGACGTGCGCGGCGGCGAGCCGCCCGATCACCTGTGCGTCGAGCTGGCGCTGTTCGCGCGCCTGCTGCGCGATGGCAGCGCCGACGAACTCGCGGGGCTGGAGGCGCGATTGCGTCGCTGGGTGCCGCGCTTCGTCGCGGATTGCCGCCGTGCCGACCCGGGAGGCTTCCACGGCGCCTTGGCCACGGTGCTGGGCGCGCTGTTCGCCGCCTCGCCGCCGCCCGGCGGCGGGCCTGACGGCGCGACCGGCCACGCCGGCGACGTCGCGCAGGCGTGCTCGCGCAGCTGCCGCTCACTCGCAAACGGAGGGCATCACCATGCCGAAGGAACCTGATTCGCCGCTCGCCACCGGCCTTTCGCGGCGCGCATTCGTCAAGGCGGCGTTCGCCACCGGCCTGTATGGCGCGACGGCCGGCTTCGGGCTGCTGGAGCCGTGCGCGCGCGCGGCGTCCGCGGCCTCGTCGGATGACACGCGTGACGTCCTGACGGGATCGCACTGGGGCGCCTTTCGCGCGAGCGTGAAGAACGGCCTCATTACCGGCGTGAAGCCCTGGGAGGGCGATCCGCATCCGTCGCATCAATTGCCGGGCGTGATCGACTCGATCTACTCGCCGACCCGGATCCGCTATCCCATGGTCCGGCGCGCGTGGCTCGAGCACGGGCCCGGCGCCGACGTCGCGGGCCGCGGGCGCGGCGACTTCGTGCGCGTCAGCTGGGATCGGGCGCTCGACCTGGTCGCCAACGAACTGCGGCGCGTGCGCGGCAAGTACGGCGCGGGCGGCATCTACGCGGGCTCATACGGCTGGCAATCGACGGGCAAGCTACAGCCGCCGCGCACGCTGCTCGCCCGCATGATGACCGTCAACGGCGGCTTCGTCGGCTACAGCGGCGATTATTCGACGGGCGCGGCCCAGGTCATCCTGCCTTATGTGGTGGGCTCGATCGACGTCTACGAGCAGCCGACCGTCTGGCCCGTGGTCATCGACCATACCGAGCTGATGGTGTTCTGGGGCGCCAATCCTGTCTCGACCAACCAGATCGGCTGGCTGGTGCCCGACCACGCCGCCTATCCGGCCATGGAAGCGCTGCGCAGGAAAGGCACGCGCGTGATCTGCATCGATCCCGTACGCAGCGAGACCTGCCGCTACTTCGATGCCGAGTGGATCGCGCCGCGCCCGCAGACCGATGTCGCGATGATGCTGGGCATCGCCCATACGCTGTATCTCGAGCAGCGCTATGACAAGGCGTTCCTCGCGCGCTACACGACCGGTTTCGAACGTTTCGTGCCCTACCTGACCGGCCAATCGGATCAGGTGCCGAAGGATGCCGAGTGGGCCTCGCGCATCTGCGGGGTGCCGGCCGAAACGATCCGCGGCCTCGCACGCCAGTTCGCCGCCAAGCGCACCATGCTTGCCGCCGGGTGGTCGATCCAGCGCCAGCATCACGGCGAGCAGGCGCACTGGATGCTCGTCACGCTCGCCAGCATGCTCGGCCAGATCGGCCTGCCCGGCGGCGGATACGGCTTCACCTATCACTACGCGAACGGCGGCAGCCCGGCGGCGAAGAGCCCGGTGCTGCCCGGCATCGACGCAGGCAACGCGCGCGCCGTGTTCAAGGACGCCGCCGCGCGCAAGATTCCCGTGTCGCGCGTGGTGGAGATGCTGAACAATCCCGGCAAGCCGTTCGACTTCAACGGCACGCGCGCGATTTACCCGGACGTTCACCTGGCCTACTGGGCGGGCGGCGATCCGTTCGCGCACCACCAGGATCGCAACGCGATGATCGCGGCATGGCGCAAGCTCGATACCTTCATCGTCCACGATTTCCAGTGGACCCCGACGGCACGCCATGCCGACATCGTGCTGCCCGCCGCGACACCCTACGAGCGCGACGACATCGAGCAGATTGGCGACTATTCGAGCACGCACATCCTCGCGCTGCATCGGGTCGTCCCGCCGCTCTACGAGGCGCGCAGCGATTACGCGATTTTCGCCGCGATCTGCGAGCGGCTCGGCACCGGCAAGGCGTTTACCGAGGGGCGCGGCGAGATGGATTGGATTCGCCTCTTCTACGAGGCGGCTCGCGTGCAGGCGCGCGGCATGTCGATGGAAATGCCGGTATTCGAGGCGTTCTGGAACAGCAACCAGGCGCTGGCGTTTCCGATCGAGGCCGCTGCCCGGCGCTTCGTGCGCCACCAGGCGTTCCGCGACGATCCGCTGCTCAACGCGCTTGGCACCGCCTCGGGGAAGATCGAGATCTACAGTTCGGCCATCGAGCGCATGCACTACGACGATTGCCCGCCGCATCCGACCTGGATGGAGCCGATCGAGCGGCTCGACGGGCCGGGCGCGAAGTTTCCGCTGCATGTCGTGAGCCCGCATCCGCACAGCCGTCTGCATTCGCAGCTGTGTGGCACGATGCTGCGCAAGACCTACACCATCCGCGATCGCGAGCCATGCCTGATGCATCCCGAGGACGCCTCCGCGCGGGGTATCGTGGACGGCGATGTGATTCGCGTGTTCAACGAGCGCGGCCAGATTCTGGTGGGCGTGAAGGTGACCGACACGATTCGCCGCGGCTGCCTGATGATCCACGAGGGCGGCTGGTTCGATCCCGTCGAGCCGGGCCGTCCCGGCAGCCTGTGCCGTTACGGTGACGTCAACAATCTGACGGTCGGCATTGGCACGTCGCGACTGGCGCAGGGCACCTGCGCCCATACGGCGATCGCCGACGCCGAGAAGTTTCACGGCGAGCCGCCGGTGCTCGACGTGTTTCAGGCGCCTGAGGGCGCATGACGCCATGGGCTTCGCGGCCGGGCGGCGCAATGGCCGCCGCCCGGCCGCGCATCCGGTTCGGCCTGCATCCACTATCGGGCCGGCATCCCGCCCACTGCCCGCATCGGGAATCGCATCGCCGGCAGGTATAATTTCCCCCTTTTCGTTCCGGTGCCGGCGGTTTCGCGCAGTCGCTCGCGGCGTGCGCCGTCACCGCACCATCATTCATCGGGCCGCCGCGAGCGGCCATCGAGCTACCGTCCATGACACGTCAAGTCCGTACCCGTTTCGCGCCGAGTCCGACCGGCTTCATACATCTCGGCAACATCCGCTCCGCCCTCTACCCGTGGGCCTTCGCCCGCAGCACTCAAGGCGTGTTCGTGCTGCGCATCGAGGACACGGACGTGGAGCGCTCGTCGGACGTCGCTGTCGACGCGATCCTCGAAGGCATGAAGTGGCTCGATCTCGATTTTGACGAAGGCCCGTTCTACCAGATGCAGCGCATGGACCGCTATCGCGAGGTGCTGGCGCAGATGGTCGAAAAGGGGCTCGCGTACCCATGCTACATGTCCACCGAGGAACTCGACGCGGTGCGCGAGCGCCAGCGCGAGGCCGGTGAGAAGCCGCGCTACGACGGCACCTGGCGGCCGGAGCCGGGCAAGGTGCTGCCGCAGCCGCCCGCGGGCGTGCAGCCGGTGCTGCGTTTCCGCAACCCGCTGACGGGCTCGGTGGTCTGGGACGACGCCGTGAAGGGCCGCATCGAGATCTCGAACGAGGAACTGGACGATCTCGTGATTGCGCGGCCGGACGGCACGCCTACCTATAATTTCTGTGTTGTCGTCGACGATCTCGACATGAACATCACGCACGTGATTCGCGGCGACGACCATGTCAACAACACGCCGCGCCAGATCAACATCCTGCGCGCGCTCGGCGGGGAAGTGCCTGTTTACGCGCATCTGCCCACCGTGCTCAACGAGCAGGGCGAGAAGATGAGCAAGCGTCACGGCGCGATGAGCGTGATGGGCTACCGCGATGCAGGCTATCTGCCCGAGGCGGTGCTCAATTATCTCGCGCGGCTCGGCTGGTCGCACGGCGACGCCGAGATCTTCTCGCGCGAGCAGTTCGTGGCGTGGTTCGATCTCGAGCATCTCGGCAAGTCGCCGGCGCAGTACGACTTGGCCAAGCTGAACTGGTTCAACAACCATTACATCAAGGAAGCCGACAACGCGCGCCTCGCGGCGCTCGCCAAGCCGTTTTTCGCGGCGCTCGGCATCGACGACACGGCACTGGAGAGCGGCCCGGAACTGGCTGCCGTGATCGGCCTGATGAAGGATCGCGCCTCGACCGTCAAGGAGATCGCCGAGGGCGCGGCGATGTTCTATCGCATCCCGGCGCCCGACGCAGACGAACTCGCGCAGCGTGTGACCGAGGCCGTGAAGCCGGCGCTCGCGGCCTTCACCGAGGCGCTGAAGACGGCCGAGTGGAGCAAGGAAGGCATCGCCGCCGCGCTGAAGGCGACGCTCGCCGCGCACGGGCTCAAGATGCCGGCGCTGGCCATGCCGGTGCGGCTGCTGGTGGTCGGCACCACGCATACGCCATCGCTCGACGCCGTGCTCGCGCTGTTCGAGCGCGACGTGGTGATTTCGCGGCTCAGCGCATGAGAGCGTGATCGACAAGGCTGAACGGGGCGGCGCGCGGCGCGGCTGACGTGGCCGCACGCCTCCTATGCCCTAGCTTGCCGATGTTTCGCAAAAAATTTTGCGGGTTTGGAAAAGGGGTATTTACAAGCTGCGAAAAGCCCTCTAAAATCGCATTTCTGTTCTGCAAGGGGGTATAGCTCAGCTGGGAGAGCGCTTGCATGGCATGCAAGAGGTCAGCGGTTCGATCCCGCTTACCTCCACCATCAGAACAGTCTCGCCAAGTTGGGCAGTGTTCGTTGCAGCGTGAAGTTGGATTGAAACTAACTTCGCGAGGCACGAAAAGCGAGTAAGAATTTTGGTCTTTGCTGAAAGTGATGAGCAGCAAATTCCAGTAGTCGGGTAAGTCCAAAAAGCTTCTGTCGGCTTCATGTGGGGTCACGACGGCAGGCTTTCAGGATGAACCGCTGCAAAAAGGGGGTATAGCTCAGCTGGGAGAGCGCTTGCATGGCATGCAAGAGGTCAGCGGTTCGATCCCGCTTACCTCCACCATCAAACTGGTCTCGGCAGTGTTGCAGCAGGTTTGAGCAAACGGTGAAGTAATTTTGAAAAAAATGCTTCACAAAAGGTAGAAAACAGGTAAGAATCTCGGTCTTTGCTGGATGCGGTAAGCAGCAAATTCCAGTGGCAAGACAAATCTGAAAAGATTTTGTCCCCTTCGTCTAGAGGCCTAGGACATCACCCTTTCACGGTGAGTACAGGGGTTCGAATCCCCTAGGGGACGCCAGTCATCGCGGCGCATTCGACGAGTGCAAAGCAGGCAGGCCGGAGTTTAACCGACGCCGGGTTGTCGTGACAAACGTGTGGAGCGGTAGTTCAGTCGGTTAGAATACCGGCCTGTCACGCCGGGGGTCGCGGGTTCGAGTCCCGTCCGCTCCGCCACCAACGCAAAGCCCGTTCGGCTGCATGATGAACGGGCTTTATCGTTAGCGGCACAGGTAGTAGAGTTGTTCGCGGTACGCAGTCCCCTTCGTCTAGAGGCCTAGGACATCACCCTTTCACGGTGAGTACAGGGGTTCGAATCCCCTAGGGGACGCCAGGATTCTGGCGTCGTTCGAGATTCGGGCGACGTGGCGGCAGGGCAGATGGCCCTGTCGGATAGCGAGAAAAGCTGGAGCGGTAGTTCAGTTGGTTAGAATACCGGCCTGTCACGCCGGGGGTCGCGGGTTCGAGCCCCGTCCGCTCCGCCAGCATGCCAAGCCCGTTCGGCTTCAGGATGAACGGGCCTTCGCATCGGAAGTGCAGCAAGTTGAAGTGGTACGTAGTCCCCTTCGTCTAGAGGCCTAGGACATCACCCTTTCACGGTGAGTACAGGGGTTCGAATCCCCTAGGGGACGCCAGTCATCGCGGCGCATTCGACGAGTGCAAAGCAGGCAGGCCGGAGTTTAACCGACGCCGGGTTGTCGTGACAAACGTGTGGAGCGGTAGTTCAGTCGGTTAGAATACCGGCCTGTCACGCCGGGGGTCGCGGGTTCGAGTCCCGTCCGCTCCGCCAAGTTGTGAAAAATACCCGCGTCAGCGGGTATTTTTTCGTCCGTATCGAGCGTCGCCCAAGCGGGCGGTTTGCTCGATGGCGTCGTCATCGAGCCCGCGGCATCAACCCATCCCTTGACAACGCATCGCGCTGTCCCGGTAGCGCCATGCGTGGAATTTGCCATTGCATCGGCGGCTCGCTGCGCTATCGTGAAGAGATCCGAGGATCTCTCTCGACGCCATGCCCGATCCCACCGATGTCCGACTTTTGTTTCAGCTTCGCCCGGCCGAGCCGGACGATTTCGAATTTGCCGAGACGCTGACGCACGGCAACATGGGCAGTTACTACCTGCGCCACGGTTTGCAATGGCGTACCGATCTGTTCTATTTGAGCTGGTGCGAATCGGAGAACTTCATTCTCGAGCGTGACGGTGAACGAATCGGCGTGATGCGGCTGACCGAGGAGCGCGATGCGCTCCATATTCGTGACGTGCAGATCCGCCAAGGCCATCGCGGGCTCGGAGCAGGCGGCTATCTGCTCGATACGGCGCATCGCTGGGCCCAGGCGCGCGGCCTGCGCGAGACGCAACTGCGCGTGTTCGTCGACAATCCGGCTGCGCGGCTCTATCTGCGCCTCGGCTACCGGCTCGCCGGGCCGCGGCTCGCCCAGTTGGGCTCGATCCGCTACATGGCGCGGCCGGTAGGGTGACGCGACAGGCGTCATGTCCACGGACTCAGCGCATGGCGGCTTCGTCGCTTGCTGCCGGCCCGGCGGTGGTCGCGGTGGCGGTGGGCTCGCCCGGGGCGGGGTCGGTCGATTCGGCGGAATCGGCCGTGGCGGCGCCGGCGTCGCCGAGCATGAATGCGCGCGGGCTCTTGCCGAACGCACGCCGGAACATCGCCGAGAACGCACTCTGGCTCTGGTAGCCGAGTTCGTGCGCGACATGCGATATCGGCCGTCCTTGATTGAGCAATGGAATCGCACGCGCGACCAGTGCCTGCTGCTGCCATTGCGTGAAGCTCACTCCCAGTTCCTGGCGAAATAGCCGCGCGATGGTTCGCGTGCTCGCGCCGACTGCGGCGGCCCAATGGTCGAGCGACTCGGCCTGCGCCGGGTGCGCGAGCACTGCCTCGCAGAGCGCGCGCAGGCGCTTCTCGGTCGGCATCGGCACCGCGAGCGGCAGTGGCTCGCTGCGCGTGAGTTCGTCGAGGATCAGGGGCGTGAGCAGCCGTTCTCGAGCCTGCGCGAGCGTGCGCACGTCGAGTGCCACGATCAGCTCGCGCAGCAGGCCCGATACTTCCACCACGCGGCAGGCGTCGAGGCCGCCCGGGATCGCCGATTCGTCGATGTAGAGCGTGCGCAGAAACGCATCCTCGACTACCACGAGCTCGTGCGAGGTGCGCGGTGGAATCCAGATCGCGCGCGAGGGCGGCACCATCCAGGTCGTGCCGGCCGTTGCCACGCGCAGCACGCCGCGCGAAGCATAGGCGAGCTGCCCCCACGCGTGCGTGTGTTCGGGGATTCGCATGCGCGACGCCATCGGCCGCGAGCGCACGCGCAGCGGGTGTTCGGGGGTTGGCGAGAACTCGGGTGGAATGTCGATGGTGATCGACGTGGCGGCGGACGGTTGCATCGTGAGCAGCGCGGCTGGACGAACCGGTATTGTAGGACGGCCGGCCGGCTGGCATGCGCCGAGGCCGCTTGCTCCGATAATGAGCGGCGCGGGCGCGCCGGGCCGGGATGCAGCAGGCGCGGCGGGCCGACTGCCGCCGCAGGCGCGAGGCGGCCCGCCGCGGAACTCCGCGATGGCAATGCCGGTCGATTCGCGACGGGCGGCGCAGACCTGCCCGTGCACAAGCCGTTTTTCATCACAGGACCTCAAGGGAGAAGGACATCACGATGCGCCATGTATTCGTCTACGGCACGCTGCGCGCCGGCGAAATCAACGACATCGGCCGCGCGGCGGCGCGCCATGGCATCGCGCCGCCGCAACTGGTCGGATCGGGCGTGCTGAAGGGTCGGCTTTACGATTTCGGTGCCTATCCGGGGATGGTGGTGGCCGATGGCGACGACGTCGTGCAGGGCGATGTCTATGCGATCGACGAGCGGCTGGTGCCGGTGCTCGACGAGATCGAGGAGGTCTACCCCGGCGTCACCGGCTTGTTCGCCGCGCGGCAGACCAGCGTCGAACTGGCCGGGCGACGCTACGACTGCCTGTACTACCCGGTCGACGAACAGTCGGTCGCGGACCGCCCTCGCATCGTGTCGGGCGACTGGGTCGGCTACCGGCTCGCGCGCAGCTGAAGCGCGCACCGCGCCGCTTCCCGTCGCGCGGCGGATATCACGGCCGGGCAGCGTCGCGCACGAAGCCGGCCGGTGGGCGCAAGCTCAGTGTGCCGCGCCTGGGGGCGGCGCCGAGCGCTGCGCGGTGCCGATGAAGGCGAGCAGGTCGTCCATGCGCGAGCCGGCGCCGGCGGGCGCGATACCGAGTTCCTCGGCTGGTGCGCCGGTGCGGTTGAGCCAGAAGGTGAGGTAGCCGTACCAGCCCGCGCCGGCTACGTCCCAGCCGTTCGACGACACGAACACGAGCTCGCTCGGGCTTGCGCAGAACGCCTCGGCGCCGAGCCGGTAAGCGGCGGCAGCGGGCTTGTAGGCACGCACCGCCTCGACCGACAGCACCTGCTCGAACAGCCCCGACATGCCTGCGCTCTTGACCGCGATGTCGAGCATCCGCGCGTCGCCGTTCGAGAGAATCGCTAGGCGCGGCGCGCCGGGCAGCTCGCGCAGCCGGCGCAGCGCCGGCACGGTGTCGGGATGCGTCGACAGGCACGCGTATTCGTCCATCAGCCGTTTTTCGGCCGCCGGCCCGAGCGTCAGGCCGAGCGCGCGGCAGGCGTGCCGCAGCGCGTCGCGCGTGATGTCCCAGAATGGCCGGTAGTACGCGCCGGCCGGGTCGGCCAGCGTGCGCAATTGCGTGTATTCGATCTGCTTGCGCCGCCACAGCTGCGACAGCGCCTCGCCGCGGCCGGCAAACAGCTGCTCCGCAGCGGCCAGCACGGCATGGACGTCGAACAGCGTGCCATAGGCATCGAACAGGATGGCTTTCGGCCACGCGGCGAATGCCTGGGAAGCGGTGGTGCCGACGGGCGTGACGGGCGACATGGGCGGGACACTCGGGACGGACGGGGTGAAGGCGATTCTATTCGTGATGTACCGGGCCTGAAAATAAGTTCTACATCACTTGATCTTTTACTTTCATCAACCTAATCTGGCCGGCACGCCATTCTCCCGTCGTCATGGATCGCTTCAAGCAAATCGAAACCTTCATCGCGGTGGCCGCGAAAGGCAGCCTGTCCGCCGCCGCGCACGCCGAAGGCGTCGCGCCCGCGATCATCGGCCGCCGCATCGACGCGCTCGAGGAGCGGCTCGGCGTGAAGCTGCTGGTGCGCACCACGCGCAAGCTGACGCTGACCTTCGAGGGCTCGGCGTTTCTCGAGGACTGCCAGCGCATCGTCAACGACATGCAGAACGCCGAGGCCAGCGTGTCGGCCGGTGGCGTGAAGGCGAGCGGGCACCTGCGCGTATCGGGGCCGGCGGGCTTCGGCCGCCGCCACGTCGCGCCGCTCGTGCCGGCGTTCACGGCCGCGCATCCGGACGTGTCGATCACGCTCGATCTGTCCGACCGGATGGTCGATCTCGTCAACGAAGGGTTCGATTGCGCGGTGCGGCTCGGCGAGTTGCCCGATTCGTCGCTGGTATCGCTGAAGCTCGGCGAGAACCGGCGCGTGTGCGTGGCCTCGCCGGCCTATCTCGCACGCGCGGGCACTCCCGCCACGCTCGACGATCTGGCCGGCCACCAGTGCCTTGCGCTTGCCGCGAACGCGAACCAGCAGCGCGGCTGGACCTTCCAGCACGACGGCGGGACCGTCTCGATCCGCGTGAACGGCACCATGGAATGCTCGGACGGCGCGGTGCTGCACGAATGGTGCCTCGACGGCCACGGGCTCGCCTGGCGCTCTTGGTGGGAGGTGGGTGCCGACATCCGGGCGGGGCGCCTCGTCAGCGTGCTCGATGCGTTCGCGGCGCCGCCGATCGGCATCCACGCCGTGTTTGCGCAGCGCCGCCATCTGCCGCTGCGGGTGCGCTTGTTCCTCGATTTCCTCAAGCATACCTACGACCAGCCCGATTACTGGGGCTGAGGCCGGCGCGGCGGGAAGGAAAAATCCGCGCGCCAGGGCCGGCGCGCGGATTCAACGGCCTGCGACGCCGTCGGCGTCGCGATGCCGGGCGCGTGCGTCGCGCGCCCGGCTTGTGTCGCGGGTAACCGGTCGCAGATGACCGGCGCGGATTGCCGTCCGTTTTGTTGTGACTCCCTGTGGGGCGCACCGGCGGACCGGCCGAGGCGCCCCTTGGCCGCATCGCAAGGGGCTGGCGCGACGCGGCCCTGCCTGTCGTGTCGCCCGGTGCCTCAGGCCACCTTCTGGCCGTCGAAGAACTGTTCGTCCTCGGTCGAGCCGTGCAGTGCCGTGGTCGACGCTTCGCGCTCGACGGTCTGCGTGACGGCGTCGAAGTAGCCGGTGCCCACTTCGCGCTGGTGCTTGACGGCGGTGAAGCCCTTCTCGGCCGCCGCGAACTCGGCCTGCTGCAACTCGACGAACGCGCTCATCTGGGTGCGTGCATAGCCGTGCGCGAGGTTGAACATCGAGTAGTTCAGCGAATGGAAGCCGGCCAGCGTGATGAACTGGAACTTGTAGCCCATCGCGCCCAGCTCCTTCTGGAACTTCGCGATGGTCGCGTCATCGAGGTTCTTCTTCCAGTTGAACGACGGCGAGCAGTTGTAGGAGAGCAGCTTGTCCGGGAACTGCTTGTGGATCGCCTCGGCGAAGCGCTTGGCGTAGTCGAGGTCGGGCTTGCCGGTCTCGCACCAGACCAGGTCGGCATAGGGCGCGTAGGCGAGGCCGCGCGAAATCGCCTGGTCGATGCCGGGCTTGGTGCGGAAGAAGCCTTCGACGGTGCGCTCGCCGGTCAGGAACGGCCGGTCGTTGTCGTCGATGTCGGAGGTGATGAGATCGGCTGCCTCGGCGTCGGTGCGCGCGATCAGCACGGCCGGCACACCCATCACGTCGGCTGCGAGCCGCGCGGCCGTCAGCTTCGCGACGTTCTCGCGGGTCGGCACCAGCACCTTGCCGCCCATGTGGCCGCACTTCTTCACGGACGCGAGCTGGTCCTCGAAATGCACGCCCGAGGCACCGGCTTCGATCATGGCCTTCATCAGCTCGAACGCATTCAGCACGCCCCCGAAGCCGGCTTCCGCGTCGGCCACGATCGGCGCGAAGTAGTCCACGTAGCCTTCGTCGCCGGGATTCTTGCCCTCGGACCACTGGATCTGGTCGGCGCGCGTGAGCGTGTTGTTGATGCGCTTGACGACGAGCGGCACCGAGTTGGCCGGATAAAGCGACTGGTCCGGATACATTTCGCCGGCCACGTTGGCATCGCCCGCGACCTGCCATCCCGACAGGTAGATCGCCTTGAGGCCGGCCTTGACCTGCTGCATCGCCTGGTTGCCGGTCAGTGCGCCGAGCGCGTTGACGAACGGCTCGGTGTTGATCAGCTTCCAGAGCTTCTCGGCGCCGTGCTTCGCGATGGTGTGCTCGACGGCCAGCGAGCCGCGCAGGCGGACCACGTCTTCTGCCGTGTAGCTGCGCTTGATGCCTTTCCAGCGCGGATCCTTCTCCCACTGCTGCTGCAGTTCCTTCGCCTGTTGCTGACGCGACATGATGAGCTCCTTGATGGATTGAACGTGAATCGTTGAGTGACGCGAATCGGCGAATCACGAAGCGTGGGGAGCCTGGCGCCCGGCGCCGCGTTTCGTGAACTCTTGTAGAAGAGTCTAGGGAAACGGCGGGCGCTGCGACAGCGTCTTTCAGGGGTCGCTCTAAAATAAATAAGTATTTTAAATCAAATATTTAAAATCATTTTTTGTAATGAGAAATGCGTTTTCCCATCCCGCAATCGCCTCGCTTGTGCCACGCAACACGATTTTTTACGAGGCAAAAAATTTTTCCGTATCGTGAAATGCCGACAATGGACGAAAAAAAACCGGTGCTGAAGCACCGGTCGTGAGATCGCCCGCCGCGATGAGCGGCGGGTGACGCGCGCTCAGGCCGCCGAGCCGCGGCGCGGACCGCGCGGCGCGTCGCTGCGACGGCTGCCGTAGCCGCCCTCGCGATTGCCGCCGCCGTTGGCCGACTTGTTGCCCCAGCCATTGCCGCTGCTGCCGCCGCCGCCGTAGCTGCGGTTGCCGCTGCCGTAGCCGCCTTCGCGGCTGCCGCCCGGCTTGCTGCTGCCGCTGCCAAAGCGCCGGCCGCCGCCGCTGCCGCCGCCCGGACGGCCGCGGCCCGGACCGCCGCGCGGCGGCGCCTTGCGCGGTTCGAAGCCTTCGATCACGTTGACCGGCAGCGGGGTGCGCACGAAGCGCTCGATGCGCTTCAACGCACCCTGTTCGGCGTGATGCACGAGGCTCACCGCGATGCCCGAGCGGCCCGCGCGGCCGGTGCGGCCGATCCGGTGGACGTAGTCTTCCGCGAACTTCGGCAGGTCGTAGTTGAACACGTGCGTGATGCCCGGGATGTCGATGCCGCGCGCGGCGACGTCGGTGGCCACCAGCACGCGCACGCGGCGCTCGCGCAGCGCGCGGATCGTGCGGTTGCGCGCGCCCTGCGGCAGGTCGCCGTGCAGCGCGGCCGATTCGAAGCCGGCGTCGGCCAGACGGCCGGCCAGCTGGTCGGCGTCGATCTTGGTGGCGGTGAAGATGATCGCCTGGTCGAGCGCGTCGTCGCGCAGCAGGTGGTCGAGCAGACGGTCCTTGTGGTCGCGGTCGTCCACGTAATGCACGGTCTGCGCGATGTTGGTGCGCGCCTCGAGCTTCTGGACGATCTCGATGCGCTCCGGCTCCTTCAGCAGGCGGCTCGTGAGCGAGCCGATCTTGCCGTCGAGCGTGGCCGAGAACAGCATGGTCTGGCGCGTCGCGGGGGTGGCGGCAACGATCGTCTCGATGTCGTCGATGAAGCCCATGTCGAGCATGCGGTCGGCCTCGTCGAGCACCAGCATCTTCAGTTCGGACAGATCGATGCGGCCGCGCTCGAGGTGGTCGAGCAGGCGGCCCGGCGTGGCGACCAGGATTTCCGGGTTCTTCGCGAGCAGCATCAGCTGCTGGCCATAGGCCACGCCGCCGAGGATGCTGACCGTGCGCAGGCGGCGCAGGTGCTTGCCGTAGGTGGAGGCGGCGGTGGTGACCTGCATCGCGAGTTCACGCGTGGGCGTGAGCACCAGCAGGCCGGGGCGGGCCACCGGCTGAGGACGGCGCTGGCGGCGGTCGCCCGACTGCGGCTCGCGCGGCTGCTGGGCCTGGGTCTTCTGCAACTGGGCGAAACGCTCGATGGCGGGCAGCATGAACGCGGCGGTCTTGCCCGAGCCCGTCGGGCTCGACACCAGCAGGTCGCGGCCCGCGATGCCGGCGGGGATCGCGCGCTGCTGCACCGGCGTCGGCTTCACATAGCCGGCGGCCTGCAGCGCGGAGACGATCTCCGGCGACAGCCCGAGCGAGGCGAAGCTCGGCTCGTCGCTGGCCGGTTGCGCGGCGGCAGCGGCAGGCTGCACGGGGGCGGCGGCGGACAAACCGAGTGCCTCGTCGGCAATCGCGTTGAGCGGGCTTTGGGGTTGGCTCGAAGTCATATCAATCCTTGAAACACGGTGAGTGAAACGTCGGCGCCAATCGTGCATGCCCAAGTCGACGGATGCATCGAGCAAATCGGGAACGTGACAGACGTCCGCGTTCTGCAAACGCGGACTCACTCACGGGTGCTGTTAGAAGCTGTTTCGGATGCGGCGCGTACCGACTATCGGTCACGCTTGCCGCCAGCCTGATACTTGATGGGTGCGAAGACCCAGAGAGGCAGGAGGGGACAGGTTCTAAACTGGATTGGAGCGAAACGTACTAGGCGTCAGGCGGTGCGGCCTGCTGGCCGGCCGGTGCGATGACGCAAACGACATTGTAGCCGGATTTGCTGCGCTGCGCCACTTTTGTCGCACCTTTTTGCGCAAATGCCGGCCATCTCGCGCTGGGATGGCGGCGGCTTCGATGCGTTTGCTTGGGTTTCCGACGGGGTGCCGGGCGTCGGCGCGGCGCGCCGGCGCCCGCCCGATCACGACGCGGTGCCGTTCTTCAGCGATTCGACGAGTTCGACGTACTGCCGCTGCGCGGTTTCCTGCGGGGTGCCCTTGAGGGCCGCCCAGGCGTCGTACTTGTACTTGCCGACGATGTCGGCGAAGCCCGGCTTGTCGCCGTGCGCATCGCCTTCGGTGCCCTGCTTGAAGAGCGCGTACAGGCGCAGCAGCGTCAGGTTGCCCGGGCGCTCGGACAGTTGCTTGACGTCTTCCTGCGCTTGGTTGAACTGGGCGGTGATGTCGCTCATCGAGTGTCTCCGAGGGGTTTTCAGGTCGGCAAATGGTAGCAAGCGCGGCCGCCGCGCGGCTCGAACCTTTCTTCCAAACCGCGCCGGCGCCGCGAGCGCCATGCCGGCCGCCGGAAAGACCCGGCATGGCGAGGTGCCGCATTACAATGTCGGCCATGACGCAAAACGTGCTCCTCGCCATCGATACCTCGACCGAATTCTGCTCGGTCGCCCTGATTGCCGCGTCCGCCGGGGCGGACGCTTCCACCGCCACGCCGCGCGTCTGGTTCCGCCACGACGAGACGGGCGCCGTCTCCAGCACGCGCGTGCTGCCCGCCGTGCGCGAGCTGCTCGACGAGGCCGGCCGCACGCTCGCCGATTGCGCCGCGATCGCGTTCGGCGCCGGCCCCGGTTCGTTCACCGGACTGCGCACCGCCACCGGCGTCGCGCAGGGGCTCGCGTTCGGCCGCGACCTGCCGGTCGTGCCGGTCGGCACGCTGCTCGCCTGCGCCGAGCATGCGCGGCTCAACGCGCTCGAGGCGGGCCGCGAGCCGCCCGCGCGCGTGCTCGCCGCACTCGACGCGCGCATGGACGAAGCCTACTGGGCCGACTATGCATGGGATGCCGCCGCCGCGGACTGGCGCGTGCTGCAGCCGGCCTCGCTCGACGCGCCGGCCGCGCTGGTGGCGCCGGACGCCGCGTTCGTGCTGGCCGGCAACGCCGCCGCCGCGTTCGGCGCGCGGCTGCCGGCCGCCGCGCGCGCCGCGTTCGTCGATGCCGCCGCGCTGCCGCACGCCGTGCCGCTCGCCCATGTCGCGCTGCGCGCGTTTCGCGCCGGGCGCACCGTGCCGGCCGACCAGGCGGCGCCCGACTACGTCCGCAACAAGGTCGCGCAGACCACGGCCGAGCGGCTTGCCGCGCGTGCGGGCGCGAAGGGCGGGGAGCGCGCGGGGGGGAAGGGGAGCGGCCGATGAGCGGCGTGCTGATGACCGACCGTTACCTCGCGCCGATGACCGATGCCGACCTGGACGAGGTGGTGGCGATCGAGAAGGTCGCCTACGAGTTTCCGTGGTCGCGCGGCAATTTCGAGGATTCGCTGCGCAACGGCTATTTCGGCGTTTGCATGCGGCATGTGACGGGTACGCTGCTCGGCTATTGCGTGCTGATGCCGGTGGTTGACGAGATGCATCTGCTGAACCTGTGCGTGGCGCCGGTCGCGCAGCGCAGCGGCTGCGGCCTGGCGCTGCTGCGCGAGGCGGTGCGGCTCACGCGGGCCGAGCGGCTGGTGGGCGTGCTGCTCGAGGTGCGGCCCTCGAATCCGCGCGCGATCGAGCTGTACGAGCGCTTCGGCTTCGAGACCATCGGCCGGCGCAAGCACTACTACCCGGCGAAGCATCGGATGCGTGAGGACGCGATCGTGATGCGGCTGTCGCTGAATTCCCAAGGAGGCGCGCATGAGCTGGCTTGACTCGGCACTCGACGAAATGGGCCTCGGGCCGCTCTGGGTGCGGCGTAGTGCCGCCGACGCGCCGGCGGCGGCCGAGGGTGCGGTGGCGCTGGCCGATGACGGGGCCGCGCCGATGCCGGGCGCCGCGCTGGCGCGACCCGCCGCCGGGCAGCGGCCGGCCGCCTCGGCCACTCGCGACGCGAGCGAGGCGCCCTTGCCGCCGGCCGGCACGGCGGCGCACGAGGCGGTGCCGCCGCGCGGCGAGCCGGCGCACGCCGGGGCCCGCGCTGCCTCCGCTGCCTCGCTCGATGCCGCCGCCGAGGCGCATTCCGCGCCGGCCGCCGCGCGCCGGCGCGAGGCCCGCCCCGACACGGCCGCGCCCGCCGGCGCGGCCGACCAGATGCCGCCCGACGCCGACCCGTCGCTCGAGGATCCGTCGTGGTTCGATCTGGTGCCCATGTCCGATGCCGGCCACTCATTCGAGCCGGCGGAGCCGGCCGTCGCGCGCTCGCCCGTGGCCGGACTCGGCTGGGACGAACTGGAGGCGCGCGTCGCCGAATGCCGGCGCTGCCGGCTTTGCGAGAAGCGCACCCGGACCGTGTTTGGCGTGGGCGACCGCGAGGCCGACTGGATGCTGATCGGCGAGGCGCCCGGCGAGAACGAGGACAAGCAGGGCGAGCCGTTCGTCGGCCAGGCCGGCAAGCTGCTCGACAGCATGCTGCATGCGCTGTCGCTCAAGCGCGGCGAGAACGTCTACATCGCGAACGTGATCAAGTGTCGCCCGCCCGGCAACCGCAATCCCGAGCCCGACGAAGTGGCGCGCTGCGAGCCCTACCTGCAGCGTCAGGTCGAGCTCGTGAAGCCGAAGCTGATCGTCGCGATGGGCCGCTTCGCCGCGCAGACGCTGCTGAAGTCCACGGGCAGCATCGCCTCGATGCGCGGCCGCATCCATCATTACGAAGGCGTGCCGGTGGTGGTGTCCTACCATCCTGCCTACCTGCTGCGCAGCCTGCCCGACAAGGCGAAGGCCTGGGCCGATCTGTGCCTCGCGCGCGACACCATCGGCGGGGCGGGCAAGGCGGCGGGCGACGCATGACCGCCGTCGTGCAGTCCGTACCGTGGGTCGGGCTGCGCGACACGGCGGTGCGCGATCTCGGCTGGCTGCTGGCCAGCGCCGACCTGCTGGCGGCTTCGGCCGAGGCCCCGCTTGCGCGCCCGTGGCGCGGCCCGGGGGAGGCGGCGCGGATCGCCGCCTGGCTGAGCGCGCTCGACGCCGATCCGGCGCCGCTGGCCGCCGCCCTGGGCGCGGCGCGGCCGACCCGGCTCGGCCGCTACGCCGAGGCGCTGCTCGAATTCTTCGCCGCGCAGGCGCCGGCCTGGACGCTGGTCGCGGCGAACCTGCCGGTGCGCGTGAGCGGCCGCACGCTCGGCGAATGCGACTTGCTGCTGGTCGCGCCCGACGGCGAGCGCCTGCACTGGGAGCTCGCCGTCAAATGCTATCTTTGCGCCGCGCCCGACGGCACGGCCGCGCTGCGCGACTACGTCGGCCCGAATCTGGCCGACCGCTTCGATCTCAAATACCGCCGGCTCGTCGATCACCAGCTGCGCCTGAGTGCACGCGACGAATTCGCGTTCGCCGGCCAGCCGGGGCCGTGGGCGGCGCGCATGCTCGTGAAGGGCTGGCTGTTCTACCGCGACGGCGCCGCCGTGACGGCGCCCGCGGCGCTCGACCCGGCCCATTCGCGCGGCTTCTGGACGCCATGCGGCAACTGGCCGAGTCTCGCGGCGCGGCAGCCGGCCGGCACCCGCTGGGTGGTGCTGCCGCGGCTCGCGTGGCTCGCGCCGCGGCGCTTCGAAGACGCGGGCCAGGACGGCGCGCTCGTGCCGCTCGACGCCACGACGCTGTTCGAGGCGGTGCGGGCGCGCCCGGCGCCGTGCTTGGTGGCAGCCGTGCGGCGCGGCGAGGATGGCGCTTGGCACGAGATGCTGCGCGGCTTCATCGTCGACGACGGTTGGCCGGCGCGCGTGCACGCATTCGCCGCCCCGCAGCGGTGAGGCGGGAAAGCTCGAGAGGAGCGCTGCCGGTCGGCCCGAGCCGTGCCGCGGCGTGGCGGCGATGCCCGGCCGCCGCCGAGCGCATCAGGCGAGGGCGGCACGGGCCGGCATGCCGGCGAGGCCTCGGCCCGGCGGGGCCGAGCGCGATCCGGTGCGATCCGGTGCGATCCGGCGGTAGAGGCGGTAGAGGCGGCTCGCAGCCGGCCAATGCCCGCCGCCGCACCGGCCGCTGCGTCAGCGGGGGCTCACCACCAGCGATGGAAATGATGGACCGGCCCGATGCCGTGTCCGATCGCCAGTCGCGTGCTCGCGGCGATCGCCTCGGCCAGATAGCGTTTCGCGTCGGCCACGGCCGCCGCGAGGTCGGCGCGCTGCGGCCGCAGCGCCGCGATCGCCGCCGACAGCGTGCAGCCGGTGCCGTGGGTATGGGCGACGGCGATCCGCTCGCCGCCGATGCGCAGTTCGCCGTCGGTGCGGATCAGCCAGTCGGGACAGTCCGCGGCGCCTGCCAGATGGCCGCCCTTCATCAGCACCGCGCGCGCGCCGCGCGCGACGAGCGCGCGCCCCTGTTCGACCATTTCGGCCTCGTTCGCCGCCTCGTCGCAGCCTAGCAGGGCGGCTGCCTCGGGCAGGTTCGGCGTGACCAGGTCCGCGCGCGGCAGCAGCGTGTCGCGCAGCGCGGCCACGGCGTCGGGCGCGAGCAGCGCGTGCCGGCTTTTCGAGATCATCACGGTGTCGAGCACGACGAACGGCGGCGCGTACCGTTCGAGGGCCGCCGCCACCGCGCCCACGATCGAGGCGTTGGCGAGCATGCCGATCTTCACGGCGTCGATCCGGATGTCGTCGAACACGGCGTCGAGCTGGGCGCGAATGAAGTCGGCCTCGGGGGCATGCACGGCCGTGACGCCGCGCGTGTTCTGCGCGGTCAGCGCGGTAATCACGCTCGCGCCGTAGGCGCCGAGCGCGGAGAAGGCCTTCAGGTCGGCCTGGATGCCGGCGCCGCCGCCCGAATCGGAGCCGGCGATGGTCAGGGCATTCGGAATGGGTCGGGTCATCGTGCAGGGGCCGGTCGCGCGGGCCGGCGGATCGGAAACGCACAAGGCCGGACGGCGTCCGGACGGGCCGATCGAGCCGGACTGCGGCAGATCGGGACGGCCCCGCGGGCGGTCTCGCCGCCCGGCCGGGGCTGGGTGCCGCGCCTCAGTGGCGGCTCTCGCCGATCAGCGCGACGGAGTCGAACTGCCGCTGGTTGGCGAGGTGGCGGCGCATCACGAGCCACATCGTCAGGCACACGAAGGTGCCGAACAGCACGATCACGATGCCCACCGGCACGTCGAGCCAGACCAGCATCGCATAGAGGCACAGCATCACGAGCACCGACAGGTTCTCGTTGAAGTTCTGCACCGCGATCGAGTGGCCGGCCGACAGCAGCACGTGGCCGCGGTGCTGCAGCAGCGCGTTCATCGGCACCACGAAGAAGCCGGACAGCGCGCCGACGATCATCAGGAACACGTAGGCGACCACCAGGTAGAAGGGGATCCGGACGTGCCAGACGTGCAGCACCCATTTGGCGGGCAGCAGGTCGCGCGTGTAGAACGCCATCAGCATCACGGCGATGCCCATCATGATGCCGACCGGCAGCACCTTCAGCGATTTCTTGAGCGGAATCCGGCTGGCCGCGGCCATCGCGCCGCCGGCCACGCCGAGCGCGACCACGGCCTGCAGGATCGCGCCCTCGGACAGCGACATGCCGAGCGACACCTCGGCCCACTTCAGCACGATGAACTGCAGCGTCGCGCCGGCGCCCCAGAACAGCGTGGTGACGGCCAGCGAGATCTGCCCGAGCTTGTCGCGCCACAGCACCACGAAACAATCGGCGAAATCGGTGACGAGGCGCAGCACGCCGTGCTGCTGGCGCGGGTAGCGCGCGCCGGTGTCGGGGATGCGCAGGTTGAACAGCGCCGCCAAGACGTAGATCGCCATGATCACGAGCATCGCGGCCTCGGCCGGCGTGTTGATCCAGGGCGGGGTGTACCTGATGACGTGCGAGGCCAGGTGCGGGCTGATCAGCGCGCCGCCGAGCACCGTGCCGAGGATGATCGAGCCGACCGTGGTGCCCTCGATCCAGCCGTTGGCGGCCACCAGCCGGTCGGGGGGCAGCAGCTCGGTGAGGATGCCGTACTTGGCGGGCGAATAGGCGGCCGCGCCGAAGCCGACGATGCCGTAGGCGAGCAGCGGATGCGCGCCGAGCAGCATGATCAGGCAGCCGATCACCTTGATCGAGTTGGTGATGAACATCACGCGTCCCTTCGGACGCGAATCGGCGAAGGCACCCACGAAAGCGGCCAGCACGACATAGGACAGGACGAAGAACAGCTTGAGCAGCGGAATCATCCAGTTCGGCGCGTGCAGATCTTTCAGCAGGGCGATGGCGGCGATGAGAAGCGCACTGTCGGCCAGCGAAGAGAAAAACTGCGCGGCCATGATGGAGTAAAAACCTTTTTTCATCTGAAGCGATGCTTTCCTCGCTGCGGCTCGGCCGCAGGGGCCGTGCAATCGGACTGATCCCGTGCAAAATAGGTTGTGCGCACGGCTTTATATCATGAAAATACGGCAAATCCGACTAGCAAGAATCCCCGACCGCTGCTTGCTGCTCGCGTCACCGTGCCCACGAGGTGCGGTAAGCTGCTGATTCGCCTGGGTCTTTATGACATTTCCTTATGCCGCGCCCGATTTCCGCCACGATTCATACCGCCGCACTTGCTAACAATCTCGCGGCCGCGCGCCGTTTCGCGCCGCGCTCGAAGGTCTGGGCCGTCGTCAAGGCCAATGCCTACGGGCACGGCCTCGCGCGCGCGTTCCCCGGGCTGCGCGGCACCGACGGCTTCGGCCTGCTCGACGTCGACGAGGCGGTGCGCCTGCGCGAGCTGGGCTGGGCGGGGCCGATCCTGCTGCTCGAGGGCTTCTTCCGCTCGACCGACGTGGACGTGATCGATCGCTACAGCCTTACCACCGCGCTGCATAACGACGATCAGATGCGCATGCTCGAGACGGCGCGCCTGTCGAAGCCGGTCAACATCCTCTTGAAGATGAACAGCGGCATGAACCGGCTCGGCTATTCGGTCGACAAGTATCGCGCGGCCTGGGAGCGTGCGCGGACCTGTCCCGGAATCGGCCAGATCACGCTGATGACGCACTTCGCCGATGCCGACGGCGAGCGCGGCGTGGCCGCGCAGATGGCCGCGTTCGAGCGCGGCGCCGAGGGCATCGCCGGCGCGCGCTGCCTCGCGAACTCGGCCGCCGTGATGTGGCACGCGCAAACCCATCACGACTGGGTGCGCCCCGGCATCCTGCTGTATGGCGCCTCGCCCTCGGGCCGCGCGGCCGACATCGCCGACGCCGGGCTGCAGCCGGCCATGACGCTCGCCTCCGAGCTGATCGCCGTGCAGTCGATCAAGGCGGGCGACGCGGTGGGTTACGGCGGCGCGTTCGTCGCCACGCAGGCGATGCGGATCGGCGTGGTGGCCTGCGGCTATGCCGACGGCTATCCGCGGGTCGCGCCGGAGGGCACGCCGGTGCTGGTCGACGGGGTGCGCACGCGGATCGTCGGACGCGTCTCGATGGACATGATCACGGTCGACCTGACGCCGGTGCCGCAGGCCGGGATCGGCGCGCGCGTCGA
Source organism: Burkholderia glumae LMG 2196 = ATCC 33617 (assembly GCF_000960995.1). Taxonomy (NCBI): domain Bacteria; kingdom Pseudomonadati; phylum Pseudomonadota; class Betaproteobacteria; order Burkholderiales; family Burkholderiaceae; genus Burkholderia; species Burkholderia glumae. The sequence goes on from NZ_CP009435.1 coordinate 2,419,172, forward strand.
GCTCTGGGGCCGCGCGCTGCCGGTCGACGACGTGGCCGCGCACTGCGCGACGGTGGGCTACGAACTGATGTGCGCGGTGGCCCAGCGCGTGCCGGTTCGGGCGGAATAAGGGCGGGTTCGTGGCAAAACAGAAAACCGTCTACGTCTGTACTGCATGCGGCGGCCAGTCGCCGAAATGGCAGGGCCAGTGCCCGGCCTGCCATGCCTGGAACACGCTGCTCGAATCGGCTGCCGAGACGCCGTCCTCGCACCGCTTCCAGGCGCTCGCCAAGAGCGCGCCGGTGCAGCGCCTGGCCGACATCGACGCGGCCGACGTGCCGCGCTTCACGACCGGCATCGGCGAGTTCGATCGCGTGCTCGGCGGCGGGCTGGTGGCGGGCGGCGTGGTGCTGATCGGCGGCGACCCCGGCATCGGCAAGTCCACGCTGCTGCTGCAGTCGCTCGCGCAGCTCGCGAGCCAACGGCGCGCGCTCTACATCAGCGGCGAGGAATCGGCCGCGCAGATCGCGCTGCGCGCGCAGCGGCTCGCGCTGCTCGACCATGGCGGCGACGCGGCCGACCTGAAGCTGCTGGCCGAGATCCAGCTCGAGAAGATCCAGGCCACGATCGACGCGGAGCGCCCCGACGTGGCCGTGATCGATTCGATCCAGACGGTCTATTCGGACGCGCTGTCGTCGGCGCCGGGCTCGGTCGCGCAGGTGCGCGAGTGCGCGGCGCAGCTCACGCGCATCGCCAAGCAGTCCGGCACCGCGATCATAATGGTCGGTCACGTCACGAAGGAGGGCGCCCTGGCCGGCCCGCGCGTGCTCGAGCACATCGTCGACACGGTGCTGTATTTCGAGGGCGACACGCATTCGTCGTACCGGCTGGTGCGCGCGATCAAGAACCGCTTCGGCGCCGTCAACGAACTCGGCGTGTTCGCGATGACCGAGCGCGGCTTGCGCGGCGTGGCGAACCCGTCCGCGCTGTTCCTCTCGCAGCACGAGGAGGTGGTGCCCGGCTCCTGCGTGCTGGTCACGCAGGAGGGCTCGCGGCCGCTGCTGGTGGAGGTGCAGGCGCTCGTCGACACCGCCAACGTGCCGAATCCGCGCCGGCTCGCCGTCGGGCTCGAACAGAACCGGCTGGCCATGCTGCTGGCCGTGCTGCACCGCCACGCGGGCATCGCCTGCTTCGATCAGGACGTGTTCCTGAATGCGGTGGGCGGCGTCAAGATCACCGAGCCGGCGGCCGATCTGGCGGTGCTGCTGGCGATCCATTCGTCGATGCGTAACAAAGCGTTGCCGAAGGGTCTGATCGTATTCGGCGAAGTGGGGCTGGCCGGCGAGATCCGGCCGTCGCCGCGCGGCCAGGAGCGCCTGCGCGAGGCCGCCAAGCTGGGCTTCACGATGGCCCTGATTCCCAAGGCCAACGCGCCCAAGCAGCCGATCGAGGGGCTCACCGTGATGGCCGTCGAGCGCATCGAGCAGGCCATCGACCGCGTGCGCGGCCTCGAGTGAGGCCGTGCGGCGCCCGCCGCGCGGTAACTCCATGTAACGTTTCCATGCACCGCTGTAACTCGTCGCGCCGCGGTTTTCCCCTATGCTTGGCCGCATCGTGTCTCGCCGGTGTGGCCGGTCGGAAAGGAAACCCAACCTTGAAACAGTCACAGCAAGCTGTCGGTCAGCATCTCTACAACCTGCGCGGCTGCCGCGTGTCGGAGCCGATCCGGCCGCCCTTCGGCCGGGGCTGCCGGATCGTGGAATGGGTCGATGACGAAGGGCGGATCGCGCGCCGCGTGGTGGCCGAGCACGTCACCGAGGCGGAGGTGGTCGAGACGATACGCCGGCCGCTCGACGGGCGTCGCTACCTGATGCACGACGACGAGCAGATGCCGCGCGAGACCCTGCCGCGCCGCTGACCACGCGCCGGCCTGCGGGCGGGCGCGCCGCGGCCCTTGCTCAGCCGATCTGTTCCAGCTGTTCCTGAAGCTCGAGCCAGTCGAGTTCGAGCGCCTCGAGCCGGCTCGTCACCTCGCCGAGCCGGCGGATCGCCTCGGTCAGTTCGGTCTTCTTCTCGGCCGCGTAACTGCCCGCGTCGGCGACGAAGGCATCGAGCTTCGCCTTCTCGGCGTTGAGCGTCTCCATCTCCTTTTCGAGCTTCGTGAGCTTGGTCTGCAGCGGTTTCCTGAGCTGCGACAGACGTTGCCGCTCCTGGGCCTCCTGCCGCTTCAGATCCTTGCGGTTGCCCGCCGCGCCGGCGCTGGCGCCCCCCTCGCCGGCCTCGCCGCGCGCCGCGGCGCGCTGCTCGGCGGCGTGCTGCAGCAGCCAGTCGCGATAGTCGTCGAGGTCGCCGTCGAACGGCTGCAGCCGGTGGTTCGCGACCAGCATGAACTGGTCGGTGGTGGCACGCAGCAGATGCCGGTCGTGCGAGACCAGGATCAGCGTGCCGTCGAACTGCGCGAGCGCCAGGGTCAGCGCGTCGCGCGTTTCGAGGTCGAGGTGGTTGGTCGGCTCGTCGAGCAGCAGCAGGTTCGGCTTGCGCCAGATGATCAGCGCCAGCGCGAGGCGCGCCTTCTCGCCGCCCGAGAACGGCGCGATCGGCGCGGAGGCCATGTCGCCCGAGAAATTGAAGCCGCCGAGGAAGTCGCGCAGTTCCTGCTCGCGTGCATCGGGCGCGAGCCGCGCCAGATGCGCGAGCGGCGAATCGTCGGGCCGCAGCGTCTCAAGCTGGTGCTGCGCGAAATAGCCGATCGTCAGGCCCTTGCCGCCGCGCACCTCGCCCGCCAGCGGCGCGAGGGTGCCGGCCAGCGTCTTGATCAGGGTCGACTTGCCCTGGCCGTTCGCGCCGAGCAGGCCGATGCGCTGGCCGTTCTGGATCGACAGCGCGACGCGCTCGACGATCGGCAGCGCGTGGCCGGCCTCGTCGCGATAGCCGCACACCACGTCCTCCATCACCAGCATCGGGTTGGGCGCCGAATCGGGCGTGCGGAACGCGAACGTGAACGCGGAAGCCGCGTGCGACGGCGCGATCCGCTCCATCCGTTCGAGCGCCTTGACGCGGCTTTGCGCCTGCTTGGCCTTCGACGCCTTGGCCTTGAAGCGGTTGATGAAGCCCTGCAGGTGCTCGATGGTCTTCTGCTGCTTTTCGTAGGCGCTCTGCTGCAGCGCGAGCTGCTGCGCGCGCAACACCTCGAACTGCGAGTAGTTGCCGCCGTAGCGCTTCACCTGGCGATGCTCCAGGTGCAGCGTGACGTTGCAGATCGCGTCGAGGAACTCGCGATCGTGCGAGATCACCACGAGCGTGCCGGCGTAGCGGTGCAGCCAGTCCTCGAGCCAGACGATCGCGTCGAGATCCAGGTGGTTGGTCGGTTCGTCGAGCAGGAGCAGATCGGAGCGGCACATCAGTGCCTGCGCGAGGTTCAGGCGCATGCGCCAGCCGCCCGAGAAGTTCGCGACCTGCTCGCGCGTCTGCGCGAGCGTGAAGCCGAGCCCGAGCAGCAGGGCCTCGGCGCGCGCGGGCGCGGTGTAGCCGTCGGCGTCGGCGAACGCGGCGTGCGCCTCGGCCTCGGCCGCGCCGTCGTGGGCGGCGGCCGCCGCGGCGATGCGCGCCTCGATCTGGCGCAACTGGGCGTCGCCGTCGAGCGTGTAGTCGAGCGCGCTGCGATCGACGGCGGGCGTCTCCTGCGAGACATGCGCGATCTGCCACGACGGCGGGATCGAGAAATCGCCGGCGTCGGCGTGCAGCTCGTGGCGCAATACCGAGAAGAGCGTCGATTTGCCCGCGCCGTTCGCGCCGACGAGGCCGGCCTTTTCGCCGGGGTTGAGCGCGAACGTGGCGCCTTCGAACAGCGGCTTGGTACCGCGGGCGAGGCTGAACTGGTTGAAACGGATCACGACGGGAGCAGGGAAGAGGCGGGAAAGACCGCTATTCTAGACCGCCCGCCCGCCCGCTGCGGGCGATTCTCCGTTCGGGCGGCCGGCGCGCCCGGACGGTTTCGCATAGACTGCGTGACGGGCGGCGGCCGGTCGCCGCGTTTCGAAACGCCGCCGCAGTTCCCATTCGCCCATATCCGTCAGGAGGCAAACCGATGTCGACACTCTATTCATTCAGCGCCAACGCGCTCGGCGGCGGCGAGGTCTCGCTCGATGCCTATCGCGGCAAGGTGCTGCTGATCGTCAACACCGCGAGCGAATGCGGGTTCACGCCGCAGTACGCGGGCCTGCAGCAGCTGCACGAGCGCTTCGGCGCGCGCGGGCTGGCCGTGCTCGGCTTCCCGTGCAACCAGTTCGGCGGCCAGGAGCCCGGCGACGCCGCGCAGATCGGCGCGTTCTGCGAGCAGCGCTTCGGCGTCACGTTCCCGCTGTTCGAGAAGATCGACGTGAAGGGCGAGCATGCGCATCCGCTGTTCCGCTACCTGACCGACGAGGCGCCGGGCCTGCTCGGCACCAAGATGATCAAGTGGAATTTCACGAAGTTCCTGGCGGACCGCAGCGGCAACGTCGTCAAGCGCTACGCGCCGCAGACCAAGCCCGACGAGATCGCCGAGGACATCGAAAAGCTGCTGTGAGCTGCCCGGCGGCGCGGTGCCGGGGCCGGGGCCGGGGCGGCTCAGAGGATCGGCGCGAACAGCCGCGCGACGTGTATCAGCATGCGCCGCCAGGCGCCCGCGCGCGCCAGCTCGCCGCGATCGACCTCGTCGGCGCAGGCGAAGTCGGCCGTGAGCATCGCGTCGACGTCGGCCGCGAAGCCGGCGTCCACGGTCAGCACCATGATCTCGAAGTTGAGGCGGAACGAACGGTTGTCGAGGTTCGCGCTGCCGATCGCGGCGGCCTTGCCGTCGATCAGCACCACCTTCTGGTGCAGGAAGCCGGGCCGGTAGCGGAAGATCCGCACGCCGGCCTCGATCAGGTCGCGCGCGTAGAGCTTCGAGGCCTCGAACACCACGTAGTGGTCGCGCCGGATCGGGATCAGGATCCGCACGTCCACGCCGCGCATCACCGCGAGCTTGAGCGCCGCGATCACGGCCTCGTCGGGCACCAGGTAGGGCGTGGTGATCCAGACCCGCTCGCGCGCCGCGTGGATCGCCTCGACGAAGAACAGCGAGCCGGTCTCCTGCTTGTCGGCCGGCCCCATCGGCACCACCAGGCAATGCATGTCCTGGTCCGGCGCCGCGGGCGGCGTCGGCGCGGCGGCCGGCAGCGACTGGGTGGCCCAGTGCCAGTCCTCCGCGAACACGTACTGGATGTTGGCGACCACCGGCCCGCGCAGCTCGATGTGCGTGTCGCGCCACGGCGAGAGCCGCGGGTTCGCGCCGAGATACTCCACGCCCACGTTGTGGCCGCCCACGAACGCGCATTCGCCGTCCACCACCACGATCTTGCGGTGATTGCGGAAGTTGAGCTGGAAGCGGTTGACGAACTGCTTGTGGGTGGCGAACGGATGGACCTCGACGCCGCCCGCGCGCAGCCGGTTCACGTAGGCGTGCGGCAGGTCGAAGCTGCCGATGCTGTCGTACAGCAGATAGCAGCGCAGGCCGCGCGCGGCGCAGGCGAGCAGCGCGTCGCGCAGCATTTCGCCGAGCGTGTCGTCGCGCACGATGAAGAACTGCACGATCACGTAGTGACGCGCCGCTTCGATCGCCGCGAGGATCGCCGCGAACGTCGCCTCGCCGTTCACCAGCAGCCGCACCGCGTTGCCGCCCACGAACGGCATGCCGCCGAGGTGGGTCAGCGCGCGCACCGTCGCGAGCCCGAGCGTATCGGCCGGGGCGCCGAGCGAGCTGCCGTGCGTGTCCCAGGCCGAGGGGCGCGAGCGCGTGCGCAGCGCGGCCGTCTCGTGGCGGCGCGCGTTCACGTAGCCGGAGAACTTGCTGCGGCCGAGGAACAGGTAGGGGATCAGCGTCAGGTACGGCATCGCGGTCAGCGAGACCGCCCAGGCGATCGCGCCCTGCGAGGTGCGGGTGTTGAGGATCGCGTGGCATGCCGCGATCGTCCCGAGGATGTGGGCGAGCGCGACGAAGGTGCCGAGATGGAGCCAGTCGAGTTGCATCGAGCGTGGAGGTCCGGATGGTTCGCGGCGCGCCGCGGGATGCGGCAGCCGGTCCTGCATCTTATCGAACCGCGCCGTCCGGCGCGAGTTGCGGGCCATCCGTCCCGCGCCGGCCGTCCCGCGTCGCCTTATGCCGAATGCGGCAGATCGGCGGCGTGGATCAGGAACACGCAGTCGTCGCCGGCGCTGGTCGGCAGCCAGATCAGGTCGAGCCCGCCGAACGCGGCCTCGACGTGCGGCCGCTCGTTGCCGATCTCGACCACCAGCACGCCGTCTTCCTTCAGCCACTTCTTCGCCTCGCGCAGGATCCGCCGCACCACGTCCATGCCGTCGTCGCCGCCCGCCAGCGCCATCTCGGGCTCGTGGCGGTACTCGTCGGGCAGCGCGGCCATCGAGGCGGCGTTCACGTAGGGCGGATTGCTCAGGATCACGTCGTAGCGCAGCTCCGGATCGGCGAGCCGCTCGGCGGGCAGCGGCGCGTAGAGGTCGCCGTGGTGCAGCGCGATGCGGTGGTCGAGCCGGTAGTCCGCCACGTTGATCTCGGCCACGGCGAGAGCGTCCTCGGACAGGTCGACCGCGTCGATCTCGGCGTTCGGGAACGCCTCGGCCGCGAGCACCGCGAGGCAGCCCGAGCCGGTGCAGAGCTCGAGCACGGCACCGACCTGCTCGGGGTCGGCCACGTAGGGCTGCAGGCCGTCGTCGAGCAACTCGCCGATGAACGAGCGCGGCACGATCACGCGCTCGTCGACGTAGAAGCGGTGGCCGTGCATCCACGCCTCGTTGGTCAAGTAGGCAGCCGGCAGGCGCTCCCCGGCGCGGCGCTCGATGCGCTGCAATACCGCGTCGATCTCGTCGGCCAGCAGGCGCGCGTCGAGGAACGGCTCGAGCGTGTCGAGCGGCAGGTGCAGCGTATGCAGCACCAGATAGACGGCTTCGTCGTAGGCGTTGTCCGAGCCGTGGCCGAACGCGAGCTGCGCGGCCGAGAAGCGCGTCACCGCATAGCGGACCAGGTCGCGGACGGTCTGGAACGGCGTGGTGGGCGTGGGGGTCGTCATGGCGGCTCCGTCAGGCGATCAGTTGTTCGAGCACGCGGCGGTACACGTTCTTGAGCGGGTCGACGAAGCGCAGCTCGATGTGCTCGTCGATCTTGTGGATCGAGCCGTTGGGCGGGCCGAACTCGATCACCTGCGGGCAGATCCGCGCGATGAAGCGGCCGTCGGAGGTCCCGCCCGTGGTCGACAGCTCGGTCACCACGCCGGTTTCGGCGAGGATCGCCCGCTCCAGCGCGTCCGACAGCTCGCCGCGCGGCGTCAGGAACGGCAGCCCGCTGACCGACCAGGTCAGCGCGTATTCGAAGCCGTGCCGGTCGAGGATCGCGTGGACACGCGCCTTGAGCCCGTCCACCGTGCTCGCGGTCGAGAAGCGGAAGTTGAACAGCAGCGTGACGTGGCCGGGAATCACGTTGGTCGCGCCGGTGCCGCCGTGCAGGTTCGAGACCTGCCAGGTGGTGGGCGGGAAATACTCGTTGCCGTCGTCCCAGCGTTCGGCGGCCAGTTCGGCCAGCGCCGGCGCGAGCAGGTGGATCGGATTCTTCGCCAGATGCGGATAGGCGATGTGGCCTTGCACGCCCTTCACGACGAGTTCGCCCGACATCGAGCCGCGCCGGCCGTTCTTGACCATGTCGCCGAGCGTGGCCGACGAGGTCGGCTCGCCGACGATGCAGTAGTCGAGGCGCTCGCCGCGCGCGGCGAGCGCCTCGATCACCTTGACGGTGCCGTCGGTGGCGGGGCCTTCCTCGTCGCTCGTGATCAGCATCGCGATCGAGCCGCGATGGTCCGGGTGGGCGGCCACGAACTCCTCGCTTGCCACCACGAAGCCGGCCAGCGAGGTCTTCATGTCGGCCGCACCGCGGCCGTAGAGCCTGCCGTCGCGATGCGCGGGGACGAAGGGCGGCGAGCTCCACTGTTCGAGCGGGCCGGTCGGCACCACGTCGGTGTGGCCCGCGAACGCGAGCAGCTTGCCGTCGCGGCCGGCGCTGCCGCGCCTGACGGCCCACAGATTGGTCACGCCGTTTGAAGCGAGGGTCTCGCAGTCGAAGCCGATCGCGGCGAGGCGCTCGATCATGATCTGCTGGCAGTGCTGGTCGTCGGGCGTCACCGACGCGCGGGCGATCAGCTGTTCGGTAAGGGCAAGGGTGGCGGACATGGTTCGGACCACTTTCGATGAAAAATGCCGGCGCGGCGGCCGGCAGGGCGGGGTGGCGCAGCGGCGCGCCGGGTGTCGCGCGCGCCGCGCCGCCGGCCTAGGCGGCGAACAGCGCCGCGTACTGGTCGGCCACGAAGCCGACCGCCTTCACGCGGCCGTCGACCACCACCACCGGGCGCTTGATCACCGACGGCTTGTCGAGCATCAGCGCGATCGCGCCGGCCTCGCTGTCGGCGGCGGCCTTGGCCTCGTCGGGCAGCGCGCGCCAGGTGGTGCCGCGGCGGTTGACGAGCACCTCCAGCGGCACGTCCTTCAGCCAGCCCTTGATGACGGCCTCGGTGAGGCCGGCCTTCTTGAAGTCATGGAAATCGAACGCGACGTCGTGATCGTCGAGCCAGCTGCGGGCCTTCTTCACCGTGTCGCAGTTGGGGATGCCGTAGACGACGGTCGTCATCAGTCGCCCCGCAGCAGTTCGTTCAGGCCGACCTTGGCGCGCGTCTTGGCGTCGACCTTCTTGACGATCACGGCGCAGTACAGGCTGTGCGAGCCGTCCTTGGACGGCAGGTTGCCGGCCACCACCACCGAGCCGGCGGGAATCCGGCCGTAGCTGACTTCGCCCGTCTCGCGGTCGTAGATCTTGGTGCTCTGGCCGAGGTAGACGCCCATCGAGATCACCGAGTTTTCCTCGACGATCACGCCTTCCACGACTTCCGAGCGCGCGCCGATGAAGCAGTTGTCCTCGATGATGACGGGGTTGGCCTGCAGCGGCTCCAGCACGCCGCCGATGCCGACGCCGCCCGACAGGTGGACGTTCTTGCCGATCTGCGCGCACGAGCCGACGGTGGCCCAGGTGTCGACCATGGTGCCTTCGTCGACGTAGGCGCCGATGTTGGTGTACGACGGCATCAGCACCACGTTCCTCGCGATGAACGAGCCGCGCCGCGCGACGGCCGGCGGCACCACGCGGAAGCCGCCCGCGGCGAAGTCCTCGGCCGTGTAGCTGGCGAACTTCGAGGGCACCTTGTCGTAGAACTGCGAGTAGCCGCCCGCCGGCATCGGTGCGTTGTCCTCGAGGCGGAACGACAGCAGCACGGCCTTCTTCAGCCATTGATGGACGATCCAGTCGCCGCCCTGCTTCTCGGCCACGCGCAGCGCGCCGCGATCGAGCTGCTCGATCGCGTGGGCGACGGCTTCGCGGACCTCGGCGGGGGCCGCCTTCGGCGACAGTTCAGCGCGGGTTTCCCACGCGTTGTCGATGATTTGCTGAAGTTGTTGCGACATGGTTGATTGCTTCGCTGGAAGTGGGATGAAGGGGAAACGGGCGGGCTCAGCGGGCGAGGCCGCGGCAGAATTCGACGATGCGCCGCGCACCCTCGACGCATTCGTCGGCGCCGGCCACGAGCGCGATGCGCACGAAATCGCGGCCCGGATTCGTGCCGTGCGCGTCGCGCGCGAGGTACGAGCCGGGCAAAACCGTCACATTATAGTCGGCGTGCAGACGCCGGGCGAACTCGGTGTCGGTGAGCCCGGTGCGTGCCACGTTGGCCCACAGGTAGAACGCGGCGTCGGGCAGGGCGACGTCGAGCACCTCGGCCAGCATCGGCGTGACGGTGTTGAACTTCTGCGCATAGCGCGCGCGGTTATCGCGCACGTGCGCCTCGTCCCCCCACGCGACGATGCTCGCGCGCTGCCAGACCGGCGAGAGCGCCGCGCCGTGATAGGTGCGGTAGAGCAGGAAGCGCTCGAGGATTGCCGCGTCGCCGGCCACGAAGCCCGAGCGCATGCCCGGCACGTTCGAGCGCTTGGACAGGCTCGACAGCATCACCAGCCGCTCGAAGCCGCGGCCGAGCCGGTGTGCCGCGTCGAGGCCGCCGAGCGGCGGGGCCGACTCGTCGAAATAGATCTCCGAATAGCACTCGTCGGAGGCGATCACGAAGCCGTGGCGGTCCGACAGCGCGAACAGCTCGCGCCAGTCGTCGAGCTTGAGCACGGCGCCGGTCGGATTGCCCGGCGAGCAGACGAACAGCAGCTGGGTGCGCGCCCAGATGTGGTCGGGGACCGTCGAGAAATCGGGCGCGAAATTGCGCGCCGGGTCGCTGTTGACGAACCATGGCGTGGCGCCGGCCAGCAGCGCCGCGCCCTCGTAGATTTGATAGAACGGATTGGGACAGAGTACGATCGCGGTCTCGCCGTCGGCGCGCGGCGTCGCGTCGATCACGGCCTGCGCCAGCGAGAACAGCGCCTCGCGCGAGCCCGACACCGGCAGCACCTCGCGCGCCGCGTCGATCGCGGGCAGCCCGTAGCGGCGCTCGATCCAGCCGGCGATCGCGGCGCGCAGCGGCGCGGAGCCGGCCGTGGCCGGATACGACGCGAGCCCGTCGAGCGCGTCGACCACGGCCTCGCGGATCAGGGCCGGCGTCGGGTGCTTGGGCTCGCCGATGCCGAAACTGATCGGGGCGTAAGCGGCACACGGCGTCACGTCCTTGAACAGCGCGCGGAGCTTTTCGAACGGATAGGGCTGGAGCGTATCGAGTCGTGGATTCACGGGCTAGGATATCGGGGCGGTGGAAGGCCGTCGGGGACGGATTGAATCGGAGCGCGGCCCGGCCGCACGACCGCCGAGGGCGGCGGCCGGCGGCGCAGGGCCGGCGCAGCACGGCGGCGGCCTCGGGCGCGCGGCGCCGGACCCGGCCTGGCGGGTCGGCCTGCCAGGCTTCGGTGGCCGGGATGGCGACGCGCCGGGCCGGCAGCCGGGCGATTATAGCGTGCCGTCGCCGGCGCGCGGTGCCCGCGGGCGGGCGGCAACCTCCAGGGGCGGACAGGGCGGAACAGCGGAAATGATGGGCAATCAACGGTCGGCGCTGCCGACCCTCGCGATCCTGGTGGGCGCCTCGGTGTGGGGCCTCGTCTGGTACCCGCTGCGGCTGCTGGCGGGACAGGGGCTGACCGGCACCGCGGCCGGCGCGCTGACCTGCCTCTGTTCCTGCCTGTTCGTGGTGGTCTGGCGCCGCCGCTCGCTGCGCACGCTGCGCTGGCACTGGCTGTTGCTCGCGCTCGGCGCGGCTGCCGGCATCACCAACCTCGGCTTCGTCTGGGGCACGATCCACGGCCAGGTGCTGCGCGTGATGCTGCTGTTCTATCTGACCCCGGCCTGGACCGCGATCTACGCGCATTTCCTGCTGCGCGACCGGCTCACCTGGGCCACCGCCGCGCTCGCGGCGCTGTCGATCTCGGGCGCGATGCTGATGCTCTGGTCGCCGGGGCTCGGCGCGCCGCTGCCGTCGAATCCGGCCGAATGGGCGGGGCTTGCCGCCGGTCTCAGTTTCGCGATGGGCAACGTGCTGTCGGTCCGGATCGCGCGCGATCTGCCCGAGCTGCGGCCCGAGATGCGCACCGCCACGCTGTTCGCGGGCGGTGCCGCGTTCAGCTTCGCCGCGATGTTCGTCGAGGGCGTGCCGCCGCTGCCGGCGCCGCATGCGCTCGGTGCGGCGCTCGGCATCGGTGCCGCGATCGGGGTGGTCACCGCGCTCAACAACGTGCTGGTGCAATACGGGCTTGCCCGGGTGCCGGCCAACCGCGCGTCGATCATCATGTTGTTCGAGATCGTCGTGACCGCGCTCTCGGCCTGGCTGTTCGCGGGCGAGCTGCCAGGCGCGCGCGAGTGGGCGGGCGGCGCCTGCATCGTGGCCGCGACCCTGCTGTCGGCCCGCGTCCACAAGGCCCCGGCCGGCGACGCGGACGGCCGGGACGGTGCGCGCGCGATGGTATGATTGGACCGCTTGACGCGGCTCGCGGCACGACCGCGCGGCCGGTCGGCCCGATTTTCTTCGGAATGGGCGGCGCGCGCGACGTGCCGCCGGTTGCCGCCCGTTTCAATTCACATTCAATACCGATACCGACGTGCGACTGAGCTCGATCAAACTCGCAGGCTTCAAATCCTTTGTCGATCCCACGCATTTCCAGGTTCCGGGCCAGCTCGTCGGCGTGGTCGGCCCGAACGGTTGCGGCAAGTCCAACATCATCGATGCCGTGCGCTGGGTGCTCGGTGAGTCGCGCGCCTCGGAGCTGCGCGGCGAGTCGATGCAGGACGTGATCTTCAACGGCTCGACGGCGCGCAAGCCCGGCAGCCGCGCCAGCGTCGAACTGATCTTCGACAACTCCGACGGCCGCGCGGCCGGCCAGTGGGGCCAGTACGGCGAGATCGCCGTCAAGCGCGTGCTGACGCGCGACGGCACCTCCAGCTACTACATCAACAACCTGCCGGCGCGGCGCCGCGACATCCAGGACATCTTCCTCGGGACCGGCCTCGGGCCGCGCGCCTACGCGATCATCGGGCAGGGCATGATCGCGCGCATCATCGAGGCCAAGCCCGAGGAACTGCGCGTGTTCCTGGAGGAAGCCGCGGGCGTGTCGAAGTACAAGGAGCGCCGCCGCGAGACCGAGAACCGTCTCCATGACACGCGCGAGAACCTCACGCGCGTGGAGGACATCGTGCGCGAGCTGGGCGCGAACCTCGAAAAGCTCGAAGCGCAGGCCGTGGTGGCCACCAAGTACAAGGAACTGCTCGCCGACGGCGAGGAGAAGCAGCGCCTGCTGTGGCTGCTGCGCAGGAACGAGGCGCAGGGCGAGCAGCACAAGCAGCAGCGCGGCATCGAGCAGGCGCAGATCGATCTCGAGGCGCAGACCGCGAAGCTGCGCGAGGTCGAGGCCCAGCTCGAAACGCTGCGCGTGGCGAACTATGCGGCGAGCGACGCGATGCAGGGCGCGCAGGGCGCGCTCTACGAGGCCAACGCCGAGGTCAGCCGGCTCGAGGCCGAGATCAAGTTCATCGTCGAGTCGCGCAACCGGGTGCAGGCGCAGATCGCCGCGCTCGTGGCGCAGCGCGAGCAGTGGCAGGCCCAGACGCAGAAGGCGCACGACGATCTGGAGCAAGCCGAGGAGGCGCGCGCGATCGCCGACGAGAAGGCCGCGCTGGCCGAAGACGACGCGGCCGCCAAGCACGACGCACTGCCGGCGCTCGAAGCGCGCTGGCGCGACGCGCAGGCGCAGCTCAACGAAGAGCGCAGCCGGATTTCGCAGACCGAGCAGGCGCTGAAGCTGGAGGCCGCGCACCAGCGCAATGCCGACCAGCAGCTGATGCAGCTGCAGCAGCGCCACGAGCGGCTGAAGTCGGAGGCGGGCGGGCTCGACGCGCCCGACGAGTCGCAACTCGAGGAGCTGCGCATGCAGCTCGCCGAGCACGAGGAAATCCTGCACGACGCGCAGGCGCGCCTGGCCGACGCCCAGGAAGCGCTGCCCGGGCTGGACGCCGAACGCCGCGCCGCGCAGGAGCGCGTGCAGGCCGAAAGCGCGCAGATCCATCAGCTCGAAGCGCGTCTTGCCGCGCTGCGGCAGCTGCAGGACAACGTCCAGACGGAAGGCAAGGTCCAGCCCTGGCTCGAGCGGCACGAGCTCGGCGCGCTGCCGCGGCTCTGGAAGAAGCTGCATGTCGAGGCCGGCTGGGAAACCGCGCTCGAGGCGGTGCTGCGCGAGCGGCTCGCCGCGCTCGAAGTGTCGAACCTCGACTGGGTCAAGGCGTTCGCCTCCGACGCGCCGCCCGCCAAGCTCGCGTTCTTCTCGCCGCCGCCGGCGGGCGAGCCGCTCGCCGCGCCGGCCGGCCTGCGGCCGCTGCTCTCGCTGGTGCGGATCGACGACGCCGGCCTGCGCGCCGTGCTCAACGACTGGCTCGGCACGGTGTTCATCGCCGACGATCTCGGCCAGGCGCTGGCCGCGCGCGCGCAGCTGCCGGCGGGCGGGGCCTACGTGGTGAAGGCGGGCCACGTGGTCACGCGCTCGGGCGTGCAGCTCTACGCGGCCGATTCCGAGCAGGCCGGCATGCTGGCGCGCCAGCAGGAGATCGAGAACCTCGGCCGCCAGGTGCGCGCGCAGGCACTGCTGGCCGACGAGGCGAAGACGGCCGCGGTGCGCGCCGAGGCGGCCCATACGCAGGCGGCCGCCGCGCTCGGCGAGCTGCGCGGCGCGGCCGAACGCGCGACGCAGCGCGTCCACGCACTGCAGCTGGAGGTGCTGAAGCTGGCCCAGGCGCACGAGCGCTACACGCAGCGCAGCACGCAGATCCGCGAGGAACTCGAGGAGATCGGCGCGCAGATCGAGGAGCAGCGCGCGCTGCGCGCCGAGTCCGAGGCCAACTTCGAGCGGTACGACGGCGAGCTGGCCGAGCGGCAGGCGAAGTTCGAGGACAACCAGCTCGCGTTCGAGGCACTCGACGAGGCGCTGACCGCCGCGCGCCAGCAGGCGCGCGATCTCGAGCGCGCCGCCAACGACGCGCGCTTCGCGGCCCGCAACTCGGCGACCCGCATCGACGAACTGAAGCGCACCATCCAGATCGCGCACGACCAGACCGAGCGCATCGCCGCCTCGCTCGAGGAGGCGCGCGCCGAGCTCGAGACCATCAACGAGCAGACCGCGCACACCGGCCTGCAGGACGCGCTGGAAATCCGCGCCGCGAAGGAAGCGGCGCTCGGCGCCGCGCGCCTCGAGCTCGACGACCTGACGGCGAAGCTGCGCGCGGCCGACGAGCAGCGTCTGATGGCGGAGCGCTCGCTGCAGCCGCTGCGCGAGCGCATCACCGAGCTGCAGTTGAAGGAGCAGGCCGCGCGCCTGTCGGCCGAGCAGTTCGACGAGCAGCTCGCGGCGGCCGGCGTGGACGAGGCGGCGCTGCTGCCGAAGCTGACGCCGGACCTGAAGCCGTCCTACCTGCAGGGCGAGGTCACGCGCCTGAACAACGCGATCGCGGCGCTCGGCCCGGTCAACATGGCCGCGCTCGACGAGCTGGCGGCCGCCAGCGAGCGCAAGGTGTTCCTCGACGCGCAGTCGGCGGACCTGCTGAGCGCGATCACCACGCTCGAAGACGCGATCCACAAGATCGACCAGGAAACGCGCACCCTGCTGCAAGGCACCTTCGACGAAGTCAACCACCATTTCAGCGACCTGTTCCCGAAGCTGTTCGGCGGCGGCCAGGCCAAGCTGATCATGACCGGCGACGAGATCCTCGATGCCGGCGTGCAGGTGATGGCGCAGCCGCCCGGCAAGAAGAACGCGACGATCCACCTGCTGTCGGGCGGCGAGAAGGCGCTGACTGCCACCGCGCTCGTGTTCGCGATGTTCCAGCTCAATCCGGCGCCGTTCTGCCTGCTCGACGAAGTGGACGCGCCGCTCGACGACGCCAATACCGAGCGCTTCGCGAACCTGGTGCGCGCGATGTCCGACAAGACGCAGTTCCTGTTCATCTCGCACAACAAGATCGCGATGGAGATGGCGCAGCAGTTGATCGGCGTGACGATGCAGGAGCAGGGCGTGTCGCGGATCGTGGCGGTCGACATGGAAACGGCCGCCGGTTTTGCACAGAATTTGAATTGATGGGCGCGGGCCGCGCCGGCGCGGCGCGCTCGAAGCAGCATTCATGATGGAGCATGCATGGACGAGTTGACACTCGGGTTGGTCGGTACTGGCGTGGTCGTGATCGGCGGCATCTGGATCTACAACATGTGGCAGGCCGCGAAAGTGCGCCGCCGGATGCCGCGGCCGATGCCGGCCGACGCGGCCGACACGCTGGCGCGCCACGAGCGCGACGACGACGCGCCGTTCATCGAACCGGTGCGGCAGCCCGCGCGCCGCGCGGCGGCCCCGCTCGAGCCGGTGGCGCCGCCGGCCGCGGCCGGCGCGGGCGATCGCGACAGGCGCGTCGAGCCGACCTTCGGCGGCGCGCCGGCGCAGCCGGCCCCGATCGATACGCCGGCCGACCTGCAGGCCGACGAGACGCTGACGGCCGGGGCCACCGACCCGGCGGAGCGGGACGCCGAGGCGGGCGAGGGCGCCGGGCCGGCCGAAGCGTCGGCCGGTGCCGGCGAGGCCGTCGCGGAGCCGGTGCTGCCCGCCGCCACCACGATCTCGGCCGCGCCGCCGGCCATCGTCGACCGCCGCATCGACTGCATCGTGCCGATCCGGCTCGGCGCGCCGCTCGCCGGCGAGCGCATCGTGCCGGCCGCGCAGCGGCTGCGCCGCGCCGGCAGCAAGCCCGTGCATATCGAGGGCAAGCCCGAGGGCGGCAGCGGCTGGGAACTGCTGCAGAACGGGGTGCGCTACGAGGAACTGCGCGCGGCCGCGCAGCTCGCGAACCGCAGCGGTCCGCTCAACGAGCTCGAGTATTCGGAATTCGTCTCGGGCGTCAACCAGTTCGCCGACGCGATCGACGGCGCGCCCGAGTTCCCCGACATGCTCGAGACCGTCTCGATGGCGCGCGAGCTCGACGGATTCGCCGCGCAGTGCGACGCGCAGCTGTCGATCAACGTGATGTCGGACGGCGCGCCGTGGTCGGCGAACTACGTGCAGGCGGTCGCCTCGCAGGACGGCCTGCTGCTGTCGCGCGACGGCACGCGCTTCGTCAAGCTCGACGCGAAGCAGAACCCGGTGTTCATGCTGCAGTTCGGCGACACCAACTTCCTGCGCGACGACCTGACCTACAAGGGCGGCAACATGATCACGCTGGTGCTCGACGTGCCGGTGGCCGACGAGGACATCCTGCCGTTCAAGCTGATGTGCGACTACGCGAAATCGCTGTCGGACCGCATCGGCGCGCAGGTGGTCGACGATTCGCGCCGGCCGCTGCCCGAATCGACGCTGGTGGCGATCGAGCAGCAACTGATGAAGCTCTACGCGAAGCTCGAGGAAGCCGGGATTCCGGCCGGCTCGCCGGTCACGCGGCGGCTGTTCAGCCAGTGAGCACCGGCCGCGGGCCGGATTCCGGTTGAGCATCGCGGGTTTCTCCCATTCGGCAGGCGCGCCAAAGCGCGCGCCGCCTGAGATAATCGTCTCCTGATTGTCATCCGGAAGATTGCCGCCAGCATGGCCCGAACCACCCCAGCCGCCCCCCCCGCCAGCCAGCCGTCCGAGCGCGCGGCGTGGCTGCGCCAGGAACTCGAGCGCGCCAACCACGCGTATTACGTGCTCGACCAGCCCGAACTGCTCGATGCCGAGTACGACCGGCTGTTTCGCGAACTGCAGCAGATCGAGGCCGAGCACCCCGACTTCATCACTCCCGATTCGCCGACCCAGCGCGTGGGCGGCGAGGCCGCCGACGGCTTCACGCCGGTGCTCCACGACGCGCCGATGCTCTCGCTCAACAACGGCTTCACCGACGAGGACATCGCCGCGTTCGACAAGCGGGTGGCCGACGCGCTCGGCAAGGCGGTCGATCTGGCCGGCACCGCCGAGCCGGTCGAATACGCCTGCGAGCTGAAATTCGACGGGCTCGCGATCTCGCTGCGCTACGTGCATGGCAAGTTCACGCAGGCCGCCACGCGCGGCGACGGCACCACCGGCGAAGACGTGACCGAGAACGTGCGCACCATCAAGTCGATTCCGCTGACGCTGAAGGGCAAGCATCCGCCCGCGCTGCTCGACGTGCGCGGCGAGGTGCTGATGTACAAGCGCGATTTCGCGCGCCTCAACGAGCGCCAGCGCGCGGCCGAGCAGCGCGAGTTCGCCAACCCGCGCAACGCGGCGGCCGGCAGCCTGCGCCAGCTCGATTCGAAGGTCACCGCGCAGCGCCCGCTGTCGTTCTTCGCCTATGGCATCGGCGTGCTCGACGGCGCGCCGATGCCCGACACGCACAGCGGCCTGCTCGACTGGTACGAGTCGCTCGGCCTGCCGGTCAATCGCGAGCGCGCCGTGGTGCAGGGCGCCGAAGGGCTGCTCGACTTCTTCCGCAAGGTCGGCGAGAAGCGCGAGGCGCTGCCCTACGACATCGACGGGGTGGTCTACAAGGTCAACCGGCGCGACGAGCAGGACCGGCTCGGCTTCGTCTCGCGCGCGCCGCGCTTCGCGCTCGCGCACAAGTTCCCGGCCCAGGAGGCGCGCACGAGGCTCGTCGCGATCGAGGTGCAGGTGGGCCGCACCGGCGCGATCACGCCGGTCGCGCGGCTCGAGCCGGTGTTCGTGGGCGGCGCGACCGTCACCAACGCGACGCTGCACAACGAGGACGAAGTGCGCCGCAAGGACATCCGGGTCGGCGACACGGTGATCGTGCGGCGCGCCGGCGACGTGATTCCCGAGGTGGTCGGCCGGGACGGCCCGCACGCGATGCAGGTGCGGGTCCGGTTTCGCGGGGTGCGGACGGTCGCGCGGCGCAACCGGCTGCGCGCGGCCGCCTCGTCGGGCCGGCCGATGACCTGGAAGCCGCGGCTGCTGAAGCCGACGGATCGCCGCGGCATCCGGGTGCGGCGGGGATGCCTGCGGCCGAGCCTGTTCGAGTTCGTCGAGCAGGAACCGTTCAGGATGCCGACCGAATGCCCCGTGTGCGGCTCGAGGATCGAGCGCCTGCCCGACGAGGCGATCGCGCGCTGCACGGGCGGGCTGTTCTGCCCCGCGCAGCGCAAGCAGGCGCTCTGGCATTTCGCGCAGCGCCGCGCGCTCGACATCGACGGGCTAGGCGAGAAGATCATCGACCAATTGGTCGAGCAGAACCTCGTGCGCACCCCGGCCGACCTGTTCCATCTCGGCTTCGCGACGCTCGCCGCGCTCGACCGCTTCGCCGAGAAGTCCGCGCAGAACCTGCTCGATTCACTCGAGAAGGCGCGCCACACCACGCTCGCGCGCTTCATCTACGCGCTCGGCATCCGCCACGTCGGCGAATCGACCGCGAAGGACCTGGCCAAGCACTTCGGCGCGCTGCAGCCGATCATGGATGCCTCGATCGACGCTCTGCTCGAAGTCAACGACGTCGGCCCGGTGGTGGCCGAATCGCTGCATCAGTTCTTTGCCGAGGAACACAACCGCACCGTGATCGCGCAGCTGCGCGAGAAGGTGGACTGGCCCGAGGGGCCGCCCGCGCCGCGCGAGCCGCAGGGCGTGCTGGCCGGCAAGACCGTGGTGCTGACGGGCACGCTGCCCACGCTCTCGCGCGACGAAGCGAAGGCGCTGCTCGAGGCGGCCGGCGCGAAGGTGACGGGTTCGGTCTCGAAGAAGACCGACTACGTGGTGGCCGGCGCGGAGGCGGGCAGCAAGCTCGCGAAGGCCGAGGAACTCGGCATCCCGGTGCTCGACGAGGACGGGATGCATCAACTGCTGAAAGGGGAATCACCGTCATGATCCGCGAGATCCTCAGAATGGGCGACCCACGCCTGCTCGACGTGGCGAAGCCGGTCGAGGCGTTCGACACGCCGGCGCTGCACGAGCTGGTGGCCGACATGTTCGAAACCATGCATCACGCGAACGGCGCCGGCCTCGCCGCGCCGCAGATCGGCGTCGGGCTGCAGCTGATCATCTTCGGCTTCGGCAACAACGCGCGCTATCCCGACGCGCCGGCCGTGCCGGAAACGGTGCTGATCAATCCGAGCATCGAATACCTGCCGCCGGACATGGAGGAGGGCTGGGAAGGCTGCCTGTCGGTGCCGGGCATGCGCGGCGTGGTGAGCCGCTACCGCAAGGTGCATTACACGGGCTTCGACCAATACGGCAAGCGCATCGACCGCATCGCCGAGGATTTTCACGCGCGCGTGGTCCAGCACGAATACGATCATCTGATCGGCAAGCTCTATCCGATGCGGATCACCGATTTCTCGAAGTTCGGCTTCACCGACGTGCTGTTCCCGGGGCTCGATCCGAACTCGGACGACTGAACGGGCGGCGCGCCGTGAGCAGGCGCGGGAGATGGCTGGCGGCGCGGCCAGGCCGCCGCGCGCGCCGGATCGTGGGCGGCGCCGCGCGGCGCCGCCGTCAGGATCAGAACGTCTCGTCGGCCCCCAGGTAGCGCCACTGGCCCTGCGGCAGCGCACCGAGCATCACGCGGCCCATGCGCACGCGTTTCAGGCCGACCACCTCGAGCCCGACCAGCTCGCACATGCGGCGGATCTGCCGCTTCTTGCCTTCACGCAGCACGAACCGCAGCTGTTCGCTGTTCTGCCAGCTCACCATCGCGGGCTTCAGCGGCACGCCGTCGAGTTCGAGGCCGTGACGCAGCTTGGCCAGCGATTCGGCCGGGAAATGCTGGTCGACGTCGATCACGTGCTCGCCGAAGCGCACGCGCACCAGATATTCCTTGTCGATGTCGGACTGCTCGCCGATCAGCTGCTTGGCGATGCGGCCGTCCTGCGTGAGCACCAGCAAGCCGGTCGAATCGATGTCGAGCCGCCCGGCCGGCGCCAGCGTGCGCAGATGCAGCGGCGACAGACGCAGTGCGGAGCGGTCGCCGCTCCAGTGGTTCTCGCGCGTGATCAGCGTCACGGCCGGCTCGTAGCCGTCCTCGGCCTGACCCGACACGTAGCCGACCGGCTTGTGCAGCAGGATCGTGACCTGCGCGGCCTGGGCGGCGATCGCCTGATCGTCGATCTCGATCTTCTGGTCCGGGCGCACCTTGGTGCCGAGCGTGTCGATCCGTTCGCCATC